>JAVBKA010000150.1:0-16844 GCA_031546715.1 Oscillospiraceae bacterium
GGACCGATAGGACAGCGTCCTATCAAAACAGACAAGGCGAAAACTCATTGATAAAATTATTGCAATATGACAAGAGCCAGACTGCATATGCAGTCTGGCTCTTGAAATGGGACATGTTAATTAAATGATTTTCCATTGACACAAGGGGAATAGGCATCAAATTGCTTGTGTTAGTCAGTATGGGATATTTGATTTATGTTGCTGATGATTACCGAGTATCGAGACATCTGAGGACGCAGGGACAATGTTCAAGTTATCTTGCAATACTTGCACAACATCGCTACTTACTAAAGGGGCGTGCCAGAGACAATCAGAGACAAAATATTAGAAATTGCTCCAAACATATTCATCTGCATAATCCTTTACTGCTTTCGTAGAGCTAACTACTGCCTGACTTGCAAGTTTGGTTCGTTGCCATCCAGATTGCATGAGATGCTCATACATCGAATTATTGTATCCACTTAGGATAATCTTTGCTTTTGCATTCGTGCTCAAGAGGATGATATCAGTATGTAGCTTAATATTTGTGCCATTACGATAATTATTGTCCTTTGGAGAATTCTTCTCGGCTTCTCGCAGTTCTTCAAATTTGTTAAGTACATCCTCAAAAATATACATACTTCGACCAAGCTCTGCTTTTGCAAATAACTTCAGAATGTCTTTATCTGTAAAATATGGAGGGTCAATATAGAGCAGTACATTCGGGCAATCTTTATACAAATCAACAATTTTTCTGCAATCAGCTTGCCATATGTCAATGTTTTTCACAATCTCTGTGAAAAATGGCAAGCGATTAAAGCTCTGCCTAAATGCATCCTCAAGGTTTAGGTTTTCGTCTGAGTTTCGTTGCTCCAAGCCTCGCTCAGTCTCGTTGTATGTAGCGTAATTCCCTAGCCGACCGTTGAATGAAAATTGCAAAAGATAGTACATATAAGCTGCATTTTGAATTGGGTAGTTATTTTGATGATTACTCGTTTCGCTAACATTACAAATGCGCTCATACTCAGTTCTCGTGTTCTTAATCTGTTCAAGTTCATGAATTAACTGCGATACTCGACTCAAATCCGACACTGCCCAAAACAGATTGCATAGTCTGCGGTCATACTCGCTGTAGATTGCTCGCCCTCGATGTGGCAGATTTAGAATCAATCTTCCACCACCACCGCATGTCTCAATATAGGTATCTATTTCCTTATATCGATCATAGCACTCGTTGACCATCTCAACGAGATGAGGTACTAGGCGATATTTGCCGCCGACATATGGAAACAAAGAAATTATGTTTTTCATCTGATTATCCCTCTGACGGGTATTCTTTTTCTAAGTCAGATAAACAAAACTTGTAAAACCATTTTCGTGGTTCACCGTCAGTACCCACGTCTATTCGCATTAAGTAAGGCTTGTTCCCTTTGCCTCGTTTGGAATTGTCAAAACTCTCAGAAAGCAAAAGGGATTAACTCAAACCCAATTGTGCGAGGGGATCACCTCTGTGGGCAATCTTTCAAGAATTGAACGTGGCGAGCGTCTGCCAGATTGGTACACCTTTGAACGACTGATGCAACGTTTGGGGGAACGTCCTGAGAAATATTACAAGCACATCGTAACTTCCGAGATGAAAAGGATTTTGGATACTAAAGATGAGATAGTTAAGAAAATACAGGAAACTAGATACACCGAGGCAGAGTGTTTGCTCAAAGAACTCGAAGCTGATTCGGCTTTTGATAATGACATACAATTTGTCCTAAAAATCAAGTCGTCCTTGGCTATATTTCTGGAGAAGGATTATCGAAAAGCCTATGAGCTTGCAGTTCAAGGCTTGCAAGTTACGATTGCGCTGTTTGACGAAACTAAAATCAACAAGTATTTACTTACATATGATGAAGTCATACTGATAAATACTATCTCAGTAGTATATTTTTTTGAAGGTAATATAGGAAAATCTCTTGAAATTCTTTTGCTACTCAAGTCATCACTGGACACGAATTACTTTGATGAAACAGAAAAAGTCAGAACCTATTCGGCACTGCTGTATAATATTTCAAAATACATGGCACATCTTGAACAATATGTAGAATGTGTTGACATATGCAACGAGGGGATTGAATTTTGCAGGAAACACAGGGAGGCGTTTTATCCTCCCATGTTTCACTATAGTAAAGGATATTCCTTGTTCAACTTGAAGCAGGTTGATGCATGCAAAAAATCCTTTTCCTTGTCATTAAGCCTATATTGGGGAAGCGAACGCAATGCTGAATATACTCTATTAAAAAACAACTTAATCACTGATCTAAACCTAGATATTCCGACTATAGAATAAACGCACAGGGAATTCCCTGTGCGTTTATTCTGCGCTTATCCAATTACATTGTTACTGGTGGCATAATATGCCCGCCACTCGCTAGAACTAAAATAGCCCAAATCACGAAAGCTCCTCCTTTTTATGTAGATTAGGAAAGGTAACGCTAATTTACATAAAAATAGGTCGCATGTTTTGGTTTTTATATCTAAACTAAGATAGAAGTAAGGGCAAAAATTGAATGGTCGCAATTCTCATTGTACTATTCATATAGCCGACTTTTACCTCGCCCTCGTAAGTTGGAAAATTGCCAATAGGCTGTAATTATTTTCAGGTTTCGAGTATGGTCACAAACAAAAAAAGGCGACTGCCGAAGCAGTCGCCTTTGAAATATGAAATTTGGTTTTCTAAAAATAAATTGCGTGTATGGGATTACTGGGATTGCTGTGATTTTCACTGGTATTGCTACGTCTAGCCTGTATGCACACGGGATATAGTTCGGATTTGCAGTAATTCAATCGTGTATACATTGATTAGTTGTGTATATAATCGCATAAACCCCTGTAAATGTCAAGGGTTCTTCTCCAAAGCTCTGTACAAACTCGCCCTAGAAACCCCTGACATGGCAACAATCTCTTTAATGCTATAAGCTCCTGCCTGATATAACTTAACTGCCTTTTGCACTTTCTTATCGTCTATTCGAGGTCTACCACCAACTCTGCCCCTCGCTCTTGCGGAGGCAAGCCCCTCGTTGGTGCGTTGCACGATGGTATCTCTTTCAAACTCAGCGAATGACATCATTAGTCGAGATAATAGTTTTCCTGTTGGTGTTGACATATCCAAACTCTCTTTTAATGATACCAAGGTCACACCCAAGGCTTGGAACTTGTCCATAAGATTGAGTAAATCCTTTAAGCTACGCCCAAGTCGGGAAAAGCTTTCAATGATGACGGTGTCTCCAACGCGGAGTTTGGTTAGCAGTAAATCTAGTTGCGGTCTGCTTGCCTTTGTACCTGTCATTTTCTCTTGAAACATGTCCTGTGGTAAAACACCATGTGAAACAAGGGATCGACTTGTCGCCCTAGTTCCTGTTCATCTTTTGAAACTCGACAGTACCCCGAAGCGAGGCAACTGCGTCCCCAAAAGCGGTACAAAAGCCGCTACAGCGAGTCAACTATCAGTAGTGCAACTTGTAAGACAGACGATATAATGATACGAACGAATAGAGAACGACCCAAGGCGCACTAGTTACTTGCCTTGTAGCCCTACATCAGGACACTCGACCATATAACTAATGCTCGTCCCAAATGGCAAGAATCGATTGCTACTGTTTTCAGATTCTTCACATGTATCCTTGATTATCGCCAGATTTTCAATAAGGGTTTTGCATAAGTTTTGTCGTGCATTTGCTGGTATCTGGACAAGCCCCGATGAGAAGCTAGCTAGTTCTTGTCCCTCAAAAAGTATGCGGATTTTTCCGCCATCAAATAGGTAGTGTGCAAACCGATTTCCACATTCCATTGAATCGTACTCCTTTATTAAATATTGAGATTTTGACCTAACAAGTGTAAAGAATAGTCACAATTTGCGTTTGATGTTGCAGACTACACAGCGACGATCTGTGATTCTATAAAGGTGCAAGTACCGCTAAGAGGTCTTCACACATCTAATCAATACTCCAAGGAATTTTATAAACTGTGAGGATTATTTTATCAGGAATGACTGGCTTATCAATTCTCCCAAGGCTTTTATCAAAATTCCTAGCTTTGTATAAATTCTTAACGGATGACTTATCAGTTTTGCAAAGTTATTTATAAGAACTGACTAGATTTTTATAAATTCTGAGCGTATCACTTAAAAACTTTTGACATATATCAATTGTCATAATAGTTTTATAATTTGTGGGCGTAAACTTATAAAAATTCCAGTACCGCTACATGCAAGAAAAAGCCCCAGTTCGAGAAATTTTTTCAAACTGGGGCTATGCATTTACTTGAGTTTCTGAAGTTCGGTCTGCAACTCCTGTTGTGTCATAAAACCTCGGATGAATCTGAAGTAAATGCTCTGCTCATTAAAGGCGTCTGGGTCAGTGCTGTTTATTATATACAGTATATGACTCATGATATTAGAGTCAACGGCTTCAACCTTGTCAGCAAGTGACCACAGAGTGACTGAATTTAACAGTGTCAAGCATGAAATAATCTCATCGATTTCTATGCTGCGCTCAATTCGTTTAGGGCTGCTCATATATGCTTTCAACTCTAGCGGAAAGAGGTTACCTTTCATATCTACATCAGTTCGAAAATGGAATAATTGCATTACGGCTGTGAGGTTGTCCGCATTTGATTTCTCAATCATGTTCAAGACATCAAACGCAATTATCGACATTATCTTGACATTCGCTTGATAAACAGAGGATTTTATGCTACATATGCTTGTTCCATAATGCTCTGCCGCTTCTGAATATCCGTTTTTAAGCGCATACATGATTCGCTCAACAGCCCCGACTCGCTTTGCCCAACTGCCCTTTTTGATGTAATCAAGTACCGCTTCATAACAGGCAATTTTTCTATATAGTAAATCATACTCTGCTGAGCCGCTCTGAAATGCCTTGAGCTCCTTTTTAGTTGCAAGAATCAGCTTTTCCAATCTCTTGAAAAACATCCTAGACACCTTCCTTAATTCACATTATCATGGAAGTATAAGAAATTATCTTTACAAAAAAGTAAAGCCTCTGAAAGCGAAGTACCCCCATCAAAAGTAAAGGAAAACTACCTCAAGTAACATTGTGGCAGTTATTTTTGCTTGAATTCCCGCCAAAGTACCGCTGAGACAGTGAAAACTAAACTACAATGTAAAGATAGGAAATCAGCCACATAGAATTATTGCTGTAAAAACCGAGGCGGATTCTTTACTTACCATTAAACACTCCTGCCAATAAACTCAATTCGCAAAAACTACTATTTATGCTCAATCGTAATAAGTGGCTTGAAACTGTTGTTTCAAGCCACTTATATATTTTACCTTTGTAGCTAATGCTTCCACATCCCATTGTATTGTCTCCATGCCTATGCTGCGCACGGCTAAAATGACTTTGTCGTCATATTCCCCGTATGGCGCACGAAAAAGGACTGGGGTTACTCCCGTAATTGCAGCTATGTCTTTGTTTGTAGCTTGGAGGTCGCTCACTATCTGTTCGGTGCTCAGCTTTGTCATATGGTCATGGTGATTGCTATGGCTCATTATGTCGTGCCCAGCGTTATGTAGAGCCTTGACAGACTCAGGATATTTTCTTGCCCAGTTACCGACGATGAAAAAGGTCGCCTTAATGTCATATTTCGCAAGAATGTCGATTAATAGTTGCGTATCCTCATTACCCCAAGGTAACGCTCCATAGAGACTTACGCCAAAACACCATATATGTATGATTTGTGGCAATTTGAACACAAAATATAGCTAAACAATATGTACACAAGCACCACAGCCTAACCATACAGGCTGTGGTGCATTTTTCATATGACAAATTTTATTAAACCAGTAGCAAGCTCGATGTGAAATCTGAACAGTCCATTTCACCCATCATATACAAGAAAATTAAGTACATATTGTATTGCACAGATAGAAAAACCTTCATAAACTTTGATGTAACAGCCTGTATATGCAATGGAAATGGTAGGAGATGTCCATAAACTAGGTTAAACTTTTTTCCAAATCGATAAGCAACTCTATGATTTCCATCAAGAAGGACACAAGATGGACGCAAAAATGGCATCTCGCCAATAATAACAGGCTCGTTACTGTCGTTTTCATTACCGTTTGTGATTGTTATATCTTTGTTTGTGATTGTTGAAAAAAGTTCCTTGACCGAAAACTGTAGAGTAACAGCATTTGATTCTCTTGCTAAATTTTTAAGCTTTTGAATACTCCAAAATGGAGTGTAATAACCAGCAAATAGCTTGATTTCATACGAATAATGCTCTCCATCGTCATCAACAAGATCAAATGGGTTGAATGAAGTACTGATTATTTTATCGCAGTAAATATGTGCAAGCTGTTTGTAATCAAATGGAGTTACAATTTCCATTTGATCCATAAAGGTAGGGATTGTCGAAACAAATTTGCTAACATCATATATAGGTTGCTTAACCAATGACAGACTAATCACCACTTTCACAAATGAACGGAGGAACACATGGATAGCGAAGAAAAAGGCTTAGTAAATAAGGTAAAATTAAATTCAATAATTTTTGCGGCTATAAACGAAACAAAAATATTTTCTACAAAAGAAGAACTTTGTCGATACTATAATATTAATCAGGAAAAAAAGAAGGAGGTCGATTGTGCAAGTTTTATAAGTGAAAGTACTTCTGTTAATATACCATAATGACGCATTAAAGGCAACAATATCTACACAAGCACCACAGCCCTAACCAGACAGGCTGTGGTGCTTTTATTTTACAGAAAGAAGGTCCAAAATGCAACAATTAATATTTCCATTGGTAATAATCGGTATCGGACTTGCATCACTCTATCTCATAAGCAAACGAAAGGGCAAGCCCCAAAAGTCTAGCACATCACAGTCAAAACAGACTGTCCAGCAGCTTATCGGTGTCAAGGACATACGAGATAAATACCTATACACCGCTGACGGTTATGTACTCATGTATCTCCAAATTACCCCCATTAGCATCGACTTGCTTACAGACCGAGAAAAAATGCAAAAGGCAAGGCAGCTTACAGCGGAATTTTCCGCTGAGCAAAACCCATTTAAGATTATTGCAGTATCAAGACCTATCGACATTTCGCCCCTTGTGAGCGAGTTTTCCCAGATGATAAGCTCCACATCAAACCGTGTTCGCAAGGAACTGCTTAAGCTTGAAATGATGAATATGAGTGACTATGTCATGTCAGGTGAGGTTGTTGAGCGTCAGTACTATCTTATTATGTGGTGTCCATATCAACCCGACTGTGAGCATGAGCTGGCTAAACGGATTCTGGAAGCGCAGCGGTATTTTATGTCCGGCGGCGTTCAAACCAAGCCACTGGAACAGAAAGAGATAATTCAGCTCTGCAACCTGATTAATAACCCACTGTACACGCATTTGGAGGACACAGGAATGAACAACGATGTTACCATGATTACAGGCATGTTTGCCAATACAGAACAAGGTGGCGCATTATGAAAGAGAAAACTGCTATTATCGAGACTAACAAAAGCTTGCTTGAAATAATCAGTCCAATGGTAATCGAGGAAAAGCACGGCAGTATCAATATCGGCGACAATCACTGTAAAACCTACGGAGTTATCCAATATCCGCCAATGGTGGACTATGGGTGGCTCTCAAGGCTTGCCAATCTGCCAAGTACGGTGGTGTCCTTTACCTTTAGTCCTATCGAAAACGGAGCATTTCTTGACGCGCTTTCTCATAACATTCGCCAAAAGCACGGTGATGCAGAAGTTGCAAAAGACCCACTTGCACGTCAACGTGCGGAAAAGGCGGCAACTGATGGCGAAAACCTTCTTGTCAGAATAGACCAGCACAATGAAACAGTCGGGCTGCTCACCACGGTAGTTATGACCATGGCGCAGGAACAGGAATTGTTTAAGCGTATGTGCAAGCGTGTTGAGAGTATGTTTTCCTTCCTCAAGCTCAAACATAGAACACTGGCATGTAATCAGCTTGAAGGTTATAGGCAGGTTGCGCCATTTCATATATCTCAAAACAGCCTTGAAGAAACCTATGGCAGAATTATGCCACTGTCCAGCCTTATGGGTGGATTTCCGTTTTCCAGTTCGGGGCTTAACGATGGCACGGGCTACTATCTTGCAAAGGACAGCTCTGGTTCGTTGGTTATTCTGAATCTGTGGAGGCGTGACAATGACAGGACTAATTCTGGCATTGTAGTTATGGGTATTGGTGGTACAGGTAAATCCACGGCTACTAAGCACATTATCATGTCTGAATTTATGACTGGTACTAGAATAATCGCTATCGACCCAGAGGATGAGTACAAAGACTTGTGTAGCCACCTTGATGGGGATTTTGTAAATGCTAGTGGTGGCAAGGGAGGACGCATCAATCCTCTCCAGATACGCCCTGCACCTACGGTCGAAGACGGAGATGACGATTTATACCGTGACGATGGGAACGGCATCGGAGCTATGGCATTGCATATAAAAACTCTTGAGGTCTTCTTCAGTCTATATTTACCAAGCCTTGGCGATATGCAAAAGGCTGTGCTCAAGGATAACCTTATAGAGTTGTACAATAAATTCGGTATTACGTGGAGTACAGATATTACAAAGCTCGGAAATGAAGATTTTCCAATAATGTCAGATTTGTACACGCTTCTGAAAGAAAAAGCCGATAGTACTGCGCTTAAAGAGTCTGAGCGAATATTGACGGAAGAACTCGCCATGATGCTCAAGGATGTCGCACATGGCTCTGACAGCTTCCTCTGGAATGGTCACACAACCATCAACACAAATTCGCCCTTCGTGTGCCTCAGCACACACGGACTAGAGAATAACTCAGACGCAGTAAAGCGTTCTCAGTATTTCCTCCTGCTGCTCTGGTGCTGGCAGGAAATGAGCAGAGACAGAAATGAAAAGGTACTTCTAGTCTGCGATGAAGCCTACCTTATGATAGACCCTAACGTTCCCCAAAGCTTAGCATTTTTGCGTAATATCTCAAAACGTGCTCGTAAGTACGAAGCTGGGATTATGATTATCTCCCATTCAGTGGTGGACTTTCTCGACCCAAGTGTAAAGAAATACGGGCAGGCACTGCTGGATATTCCTACTTATAAGCTGTTGTTTGGTACAGATGGTCAGAACCTTATAGAAACAGCTAACCTATATAAGCTCACGGAAGCAATGCAGGATTTACTTGCCGCAAAACAGCGTGGAACAGCATTATTTATGGCAGGAGCAAAACAAATACAAGTGCAATTCGACATACCGCAAAGCAGGCTTGACGCAATGGGAAGTGCAGGCGGACGCTGATGGCGATGATTTCAGGTGCGGGCATAGCCAAAGCGGTAGCAAACCAATTGAGCAGCGAGGAAGGCAGAAAAAATCTTACAGTTATTATTGTTGTATCTGTTTCTGTCCCAATTGTTCTAATAAGCTTGTTTTACTACATTCTGACAAGTCCTATTACATTATTGAAACAGTATTTTTCCGAGAGCCGTATAGAGGAGATAGAATCTTTAAAAGAAGAATATGGATTCGTTGATTTCCTAGATGACACAAGCACTTACGAGGACATAGAGGGCGAGAAAATAGAGACGCTTGGCGGCATAGCCGTTGTGTATTACAATCAGCTTGACGGTCGCTGGAAAACCTCTCCCCTTGGTCAGACTGGAACAATTGGCAAGCATGGCTGCGCACCGACCTCCATGGCAATGGTTATTTCAAGTCTCACAGGAAGTGAGGTAGACCCAATACATATGGCGGCATGGACTACTAGCAACGATTATTTTGTTGAAGGCACAGGCAGCAAGCACAGTCTTATACCTGCCGCCGCCGAAGCCTTCGGACTTGGCGTAACCAGTGTAAACAAAAGTGATATCTCAAATATTGATAAAATAGTAACTGCATTAATGTCTGGCAAACTGGTTGTTGCAAGAATGGGTAAGGGTACGTTCACAACGACAGGACACTTTATTGTACTTCGAGGAATGGACGCAGATGGAAAGGTTCTCATTGCCGACCCTGCAAGCAAAAAGCGCACAAACATGAGTTGGGATTTTTATACTATATGGTCTGAGGCAAGAGGATTTTCCTCAAGCCTCGGACCATTTTGGATTATTCAGCAGGCAGACGGAACACACCGTCTGCCTGTAACTACAGATAGGGAGCGAATAAAATGACTACATCTTACTTCTCGGTATCAGAATCAAAAAAATACTCTTACTTTTGCATTCCAAAGGTAATGTTATCCAGTCCGGAACTAAAGAGCATTTCATGCGAAGCCAAGTTATTATACGGTATCATGCTTGATAGAATGAGCTTGTCAGTGGAAAATAACTGGGCGGACAAGGACGGCAAGACATTTATACTTTTTACCATAGAGGAAACAATGGATACCCTGTGCTGCGGTAAAAGTAAGGCTATGGCGACCATGGCCGAGCTGGACGGTATTGGATTGATAGAGCGAGTTAGACAAGGTCAAGGTAATGCAAACCGAATTTATGTTAAAAACTTTACGCTGGATTGCGAACATCAGAAGTCTGAAAAACAGACTTCTGAAACTACATATATCGCTGCCCAAACCGTTGAACCATCGGCTTTTGCAATGGAGACGTCTGATAATCAAGCCTCCAGAGGTCTGAAAAACAAACCTCAAGAGGTTTCAAAAACAGCCCCTAATAATACTGATATAAATAATACTTACGTAGTTATACCTGATATCTATCCTATCCATCATGCACAGGAAAACTGGTGGGATGGAATGGATGGATTGAGCGTGGAGCGTGAAATAAAAAGCAGAGTACAATTCGATTTGCTCATGGGCTGCGTTTTGACTGACGACGAGCGAAGCCGTGCGCAAGAGCTTGTGACAATAATGACCGAGGTGCTATTGATACAGAAAAAGAAGATTCGGGTCAACGGCGAAGATTTGCCGTCAATGTTTGTAAAACGAAGAATCGGTGAATACAACATGGGGCATTTTCTGTATGTTTTTCACGCATTGAAGCAAAATGTGTCGCCAGTACGGAACATTCGGGCATACATAATAACTGCGCTGTACAATGCACCTGTTACATATGCGCACAGCTTGCAAGCACAGGAAAACGCTGAAAGGGCATTGGAGGACTGCGTATGAGTCGAAGAAAATCGTTTTATCAACTCTTTCTGTACCTAATCGCAATAGTTCTAGGCGTTTATTTTTTAGTGCAGGCAGGTTCTGTTACAGGAAAAAAGCAAGTGTCTCCGCCGCCAGCTGGCAGCGTTGCTAATCATGAAATAACCCAGCAAGACGTTGAGCAAGCTGTGAATGCAGCTGTTAAAAAAGAAGAGGAGAATGATTAAAAATGATGGTTTATTTTACTTCCCCAGAAAATCAAGACCTGTTTTCAAGGTTTGAAAGCGAGAGCGGTCAGCTAGTGAAGAAAATGGTAGGCAAGTTTTCGTTTGAAACCTTCAGAAAAACTGATATGCGGAAATTTGACAACTATTACTTTGTAGCGGTAGATTTATCTGTGCTGAAGGATTCTTCTGAAGCATTTTTGGAGGCAGTTAAGCTGTTTAAACTGCAATTTAAGCCAAGGCTTATCTTTGTCGCAGGAGCTGATGACCAGACGATTTGCGACAGTCTCAGGGCTCAAGAAAACTATAACATTATTGATTTATCTGACGATGAGCTTGAAGTGCAGGCGCAGATTGGCGAGTGTCTGAGCGTAGACGGCATGAAAAAACCAGTGTCAAAAGAAATAGTCAGCACGGATGAGCCTTCCGTAATCTTATTAAAAAGCAAATATCAGATGATTGCCGTTGCAGGAACACAGCCTAGAGCAGGCGTAACCACAGCAGCAATGCAGTTAGTCCACGCTATGTCGTCCAGCGGCATTCGAGCTGCCTATATTGAGGCAAATGACTCAAATCATCTTTCGTTGATTATGCAGCAGACGGCAAATGCAAAAGCTGTCACCGCCGGATGGGAATACAACGGCGGTTTGTATATCCCAAATGGCGGTGACTTTGATGATACGGATATTGATGCAGCAGTATATGATATTGGAGTGCTTAGCCAAGAGAATGTATCGGGATTTAAGCAAATGGACACTGCTGTTCTCATTGGCGGTGGTAATCCTCATGAGCTTGCACATGTGCATTCAGCGTTAGAGCATCTACATAACACCAGTGTGCAACTACTTTTGCATAATGTGTCCGATAGCGTTAAGGGCAAGCTAAGCTTTCTTCTTAGCAATAAAAATTGCGATGTACATTTTCTTTCAGTAACTGATGGCATGTTCGACAGCGAGGCGAATTTGATTGTATGGAGGGCTGTGCTCGGTGGTGAGTGTGATGAAAAGGCTGGGTAATAAAAAATGATTTTAAAGATATGGAGGATAATTGTAAGTGACTACAAAAACGCATAAATACGTTTCTTTAGCAAAATCCCATGCACTATGGATAATACAGCAAGCCGAAACATGGACATCGTTGCTAAATACAATCTCGCAGCACTATAAGTATTCTTTTGCAGACCAACTAATGATTAATGCACAACGTCCCGATGCAATAGCATGTGCGGAGTATGACACATGGAATAAAGTAATGTCCAGATATATAAGACGTGGGGCAAAGGGAATTGCACTAATTGATGATTCGGGTCTAGTTTCTAATTTAAAATATGTGTTTGATGTATCAGATACAGAGCCAGCTACTATAAATGCACGGTACCCAACGCAGTGGGCAGTATCGGATGCAAACAAAACCGCAGTTTTGGCTGCACTTGCTGATGGCGAAGCTCACGACCAAAGCCTTTTGGATGCCATCAAGTCGAGAGTACAGATAATTTCAACGATAAACAGTATTGACAATTCAGGTAATTCGCTGTATAGTAGGTACATGGAAAATATTACCATGCACCAAAACGCAGTTACTGAATGTGCAACTTACTGTGTAATCAAAAGAAGCGGACAGGAAACTGTCAATCTTTTATCAGGCGATACACTAGAATTTGTAGGCAAATTACAGTCTGTTGAAGATATCCACCGTTTTGGGACAGCAATTAGTACTATCTCTGGGCAAGTTCTAAGAGAAATCGAAACCACAATAAAAAAACAGGTGCGGAATTTATCCGCCGAAAGGATGCATGAAAATGGACAAACCTATGGAAATCGAGTATATCCAGAACGGAGATTATCTGATTCCAAACTTAACACTCGAAGAGAAACCGAACATCCCCATCGGGAAGTACGGCATGTTGAGGAAACATTACCTGAAGGAACACAATCAGGCATTGTACACGACACTACTCTTGAGCGACACTCTGTACGACCACATATTGGAGATAGACCAGACAGCCAACAGCCGATTGGAATTGATGATGGCAGAGCTTCTAACGAAATACCCAGCACCGGACAAAGCAGCGGACCAGATGGGTTGGGTAGGTCACATGAACTCCTTAAAAGCTCAAGCGGAGGAGCTAATCAACTCCGAACTGATTTACAATTAAGCCTTTTTCCTTCGGCGGAAGAGCAACAGAATATCATTCATAAAGTGGAGGAAGCGAAAGCTGCCTCCACTTTTAACGTTTCACAGCAATATGAACAAGCATATTTTTCTACTTATGAAAACAGTAAACTTACTCAGCCAGAAATTACCACAAATCCTTCCGAAACACTTGGAACTGACACGCTAGAGACCGCACTGAGTGAGCATCAAGAAAATGATATAGACTTTGATAACGCCGAGAATCTTGATGACACCTTTTCAGATAATGCTTTTGAGCCAATTGTTGAGGTAACGACAACGGAAAAAAATAGCATACCTAAGCTTAACTACCGTATTACAGATGATACCCTTGGTATTGGCACTGCTGGACAGAAATATCAAAACAACATAGCTGCCATCCGACTAATTAAGCAGCTTGACACAGACGACAGGTATGCCACGGCAGATGAGCAGGAGGTTCTTGCAAAGTATGTCGGTTGGGGTGGATTGTCTCAGGTATTTGACGAAAAACACGCAGGATATGAACAACTCAAGAGCTTGCTGACCGACAGCGAATTCAGCTCCGCTAGAGAGTCAGCATTGACAGCTTTCTACACTCCGCCAATAGTTATTGAAGCCATGTACAAAGCACTGGAAAACATGGGACTGTCAAAAGGAAACATTCTTGAACCATCCTGCGGCACAGGTAATTTTCTGGGAATGCTTCCAGATAACATGAAGAATTGCAATCTTTACGGCGTTGAAATGGATAGCATATCAGGCAAAATTGCTAAACAGCTTTATCAGAATAGTAAAATTGAGGTTAAGCCATACGAAAAAACAAACTTACCAAATAGCTTTTTTGATGTCGCTATAGGAAATATACCTTTTGGACAGTTTAAGGTTGCGGACAATAAATATGACAAGCATAACTTCCTAATTCATGATTACTTTTTTGCCAAGACGCTTGACCAAGTTCGCCCCGGAGGAATTGTGGCATTTATTACCTCCAAGGGGACGTTGGACAAGAAAAACTCTGACGTAAGAAAGTACATAGCACAGAGGGCGGAATTGCTTGGAGCTGTAAGGTTGCCAAACAATGCATTTACAAAGAATGCAGGAACGGAAGTAACCTCAGATATCATTTTCTTGCAGAAAAGAGACAGGGTTATTGACGTGCTGCCGGACTGGGTAAATCTTGGATTAACAGAGAACAACTTAACGATAAATAGCTATTTCGTTGAGCATCCCGAAATGGTTCTCGGTAACATGGTTTTAGAAAACGGTATGTTTGGTGCCGAAACGGCTTGTATTCCAATGCCCAATGCAAATTTGTCTGAGCAACTTGACAAGGCTATTGGAAATATTTCATATAAAATCACAATGCAAGAGCTTGAGGATTTAAACGATGTTGTAAGCAATAATCCAAGCAAGCCAATTCCAGCAGAGCCGTCTGTTAAAAACTTTAGCTATACCATTGTAGATGGCAGTGTTTACTACCGAGAAAATTCCATAATGTATCCAGTGGAACGCCCATCGGCAACTCTAGAGCGTATTAAGGGAATGCTGGAACTCAGAACTAGCGTATATAATCTTATTAACATGCAGCTTGATGATTGCTCAGACGCCGATATAGCAACGTCGCAACAGGAACTAAGCTCCATATATGATAGCTTTACAAAAAAACATGGTCTAATTAATGACCGTGGTAATAATTCCGCATTTTCTCAGGATTCTTCGTATTGCTTGCTAAGCTCGTTAGAAATCCTAGATGAAAGTGGAGAGCTAGAACGCAAAGCAGACATTTTTTCCAAAAGAACAATTAAGCAAAGAAGTGTTATCCGCTCAGTCGATACAGCAAGCGAAGCTCTGGCAGTTTCAATCTCAGAGAAAGCTTGTGTTGACATTAAATTTATGGCTTCGCTAATGGGGAGTTCACAAAAAATAGATAGCATAATACAAGATTTACAAGGTGTCATTTTCAAAGACCCCATGTCAGGCTCGTATAGTAGTTCAGAAAGTGCATTTGTTGGTTGGCAAACTTCGGATGAGTATTTGTCCGGCAACGTGAGAGAAAAACTTGCAATAGCTTGCAAGGCGGCAGAGGAGAATGACGAATTCGCACCAAATGTAATTGCCTTAGAAAAAGCTCAACCTAAAGATTTAGAAGCAAGCGAGATATCAGTACGGCTTGGTTCTACTTGGATTGACAAAAGATACATCACACAGTTCATGCATGAGCTACTGCAAACGCCTAGATATCTGGCAAACGCAGTTGAAGTTACTTACTCAGAAGCAACTGGAGAATGGGGCGTTGTTGGCGCAAAAAAGGTATCGTCATCTAATGTCCTTGCTTATTACAAATATGGTACAACCCGAATAAATGGATATGAGATTATTAGAGACACACTTAATCTCAAAGATGTTCGTATTTATGATACAGTGCTTGATGATGGTAAGGAAAAAAGAGTGCTAAATAAAAAGGAAACCACTCTTGCACAGCAAAAGCAGTTGGCCATCAAACAAGAGTTTAATAACTGGGTTTTCAAAGAACCAAAACGCCGAGAGAGGCTAGTTGCATTGTACAACGAGCGTTTTAACAGCACTCGCCCTCGTGAGTATGACGGCAGTCATATAAACTTATCAGGTAATAATTCCGAAATCACTTTGCGACCTCATCAGCGAAATGCCATCGCACACATACTATACGGAGGCAACACCCTATTGGCCCACGAAGTGGGTAGTGGCAAAACCTTTGAAATGGTTGCCGCCGCAATGGAAAGTAAGCGTCTTGGATTGTGTCAAAAATCTCTTTTTTCTGTACCTAACCATCTTACTGAGCAATGGGCATCTGAGTTTTTGCGTTTATACCCATCTGCAAATATTTTGGTCGCCACCCAAAAGGAATTTGACACAAAGAGCCGACGTAAATTTTGCGGAAAGATTGCAACAGGTGATTATGATGCAATCATTATGGGACACAGTCAATTAGAAAAAATTCCAATGTCTAAGGAACGGCAGGTTCGCATTCTTAATGAACAAATAAAGGAAATATCTGGGGGCATTGCAGATTTGAAGGATGCTTCCGCAGAACGGTTTACTATTAAGCAGCTTGAAAAATCAAAAAAATCCCTTGAAGTGCGGCTAGAAAAGCTGACTAATGATAATCGCAAGGATGATGTGGTAACTTTTGAACAGTTAGGCGTAGACCGCCTGTTTGTTGATGAAGCACATGGTTTCAAAAATTTGTTCTTGTATACTAAAATGCGGAATGTAGCTGGTATATCTCAAACAGAAGCTCAGAAATCAAGCGATTTATTTATGAAATGTCGATATTTAGACGAACTTACTAACTGTAAAGGAGTGATTTTTGCCACAGGT
>JAVBKA010000247.1:0-12733 GCA_031546715.1 Oscillospiraceae bacterium
GAAGCGGCAAAGACGCTCATATTTTTACAAGAACGCGACCTCACAGATTATAATTCTCTTTCGGAAAAAGCATCCGCCGCAACGAAACGGTTTAATGAAAATTCTGACAGGAGAAAAGTTGTTGAAAATCGTCTGAATGAAATCGCGAATCTGCAAAAACACATTGGGGCGTATGGCAAGACGCTTGATGTTTATCGGGAGTATCGAGATAGTGGTTGGAATAAAAAGTTTTATGTAGAACATGAGTCAGAAATCATACTGCATCAAGCGGCGAAAAAGGCATTTGACACACTTGGTTTGAAAAAGTTGCCGACAATAAAAGCACTCCAAACCGAATATGCCACGCTCTCAGCAGAAAAGAAAAAGCTAGGACAATGTTACCGTTCAGACAAGGACGAAATGGTCGAGTTGCTCATGGCAAAACAGAACGTAGTCCGCATACTGGATATGACACCACAGACTAAAAAATCAAAAGAAAAATCGGGGATGGACTTATGATGACTTTGGATTTCCACACCACCGCAAGGTGGAACAGCAGACGCGAAAGCGGCTTAGAAAGAATGGGCGAAAGCCCATTCTTCAGTCGGGGGTTTGGGGGCAATAGCCACCAACAAGCCGGGGTATGCACGCATATCCCCCTGCTTGCAAATAATGTAATCACAAGCAACAAGTAATATAATCACGACAATACTTTCCCTTTTGAAAATGCTAAAATCTAATTAATCTTCAATAAAAATCTGCATTTTTCCAGAATCGAAGCCACGACTTCGCCGCATTTGAAGTGATAACTCTTGACATGAGCGGCTATTCATTTTTAGGTTCATCAAACATTTTTTGCTCGAGCAAACGAATCTGGCGGTCAAAATCACTTTCAAAGAGTTTGTCTTGTATCACACGGTACTTCTCAAACTCACTTTCTGCGTGTTGCTTGGCGATTTCAGAGGTAATTCGCCCTGCATTTTGCAGGAGTTCACGGTCATCGGCTTGCAAGAATATGTCCAATCTTTTTGCCCAATCCTCCATCGTCATTGGAATGTGTCGCTTGGCTCGGCTTTCAGCCAAGTCCAAATAGGCATTGACTATGCGTCCCAAGTCATCAATTTCGGCTTTGCTCAAGTAGTTTTTGGCGACGGTGACATCACTTTTGAGAATACGCCCGCTCGGACTCTGAGCCCAACTCGTCAATCCCATATGTTCCTTCATAGCATTTGCGCGGTCATAAATAAGTTCAGCGGCAGTGTGACCATGGATTGCGAAGTGCATTTTATTTTGTACCTTTGCAAAAAAATCACGTGTGGTAGACGAGTTTTTATCGTAGTCCATTGCCGTAGCGTAGATGTCGGTGATTTTCTGATAGAAGCGTCGTTCAGAGAGGCGTATCTCCCTGATTTCTTCCAGTAACTGTTCAAAGTAGTCTTCACCTAAAAATACGCCATTTTCCATCCGTTTGCGATCGATCAGATAACCACGCAGTGTATAATCTCTTAAAACGCTTGTTGCCCATTGACGAAATGCCGTGGCTCGCTTGGAATTTACACGATATCCAACCGCGATGATTACGTCAAGGTTATAATGCCTTATGGTTCGTTGTACTTCACGGTTGCCTTCTTTTTGAACTACCGAGAAATCCTCGGTAGTTGTCGCCTCATCCAGTTCTTGCTCTATATAAATATTTTTTAGATGTAATCCAATATTATCTGATGAGGTCTGAAATAAATCCGCCATGAGTTTTTGGGAAAGCCAGATAGTGCCGCCTTTAACGCGTACCTCAACACCATCGCCACCAGATTGGTAAGAAAAAATCAAAAACTCGGCAGTGTTGTTGCGAATTTGTAATTGTTTATTTTTGAGTTTCTTGTCCATAACATAACCTCCTATTACCACGCGAAAGACACATCTGGAATATTAGTGACAACGATTTCTTTTCCAAGCACGCTACCGCCTGCATTATGTTGGATGTCATATTCTTGCATATGGTATCCGCCATAAATATTTCGTATTAAGTCACAGTCGTCGTATGTTACAATCCAACGAGTTTGGACTAAATGCTCCGTTATAATTTTGGCTAGATTTTTATGGTCTGTTTCGTTAAAGTAGTTTGCATATAGTTGATATCCTTTCTTCACATATGGAGGGTCTATGTTAAAAAACGATGTGCCAATCGTATCGTGCAAGTGGACAGTTATGAGCTCACTTGCATCGCAATTGAATAGTTCAATTTTGTTCTTAAGCAAAGCTATCCTTTCGATTTTTCTTATTATCTCCGCCTTGTTAAAGCGACAATCAATCTTGTACGCTCCATTTTGAGAAAACCCGCCTAAGGGTCCACCATTGATAACACCAGAAAAATTTACGCGATTCAAGAACAGTGTCGCAAAGCCATCGTTGACTTCGTCAGCAGAACTACCCTTATAAATCGCCTTTTGTTTTTCCCTTTCCTCCACAGTTATTGGAGTGTCCACAATCTTTTTAAGCAAGTCATCTGTATGACGAAGCACGGCGCACCAAAAGTGGAAAATATGAGGATCAAAGTCGTTAAGCACAGCGGACTTCACGACATCGTTGCACAATAAAGCAATCCCTATACCAAATCCTCCGGCAAAGGGTTCGACATAGATTCTGTCGGTCAGAGAGTTTGATTCAATTAGGTTTTTAACCTTATCATAAATTTTTGATTTACCGCCTGGATAGCGAAGCGGTGAAAGTGACTTGGACATATTTTACCTCTCGCCTATTAGATTCCTATATGACATAAATGCGTTAGGCAACCAATCGGTCAAGTCATATGGGTTCAGGTACATCTTTGAGCTTGTGTTGCACGGTTTCTTCAGAATGGCAGGCATGACATCGAACATTACTGGAGAAGTGGGTCTAGTGGTACTGTTGTCTTCTAAAATAAGTTTTTGGAGTGCAGCAAGTAACAATTGTTGCTCGTTGAGGTTATATTCATCGGGCAACTGTCCAAATTGAGCATAATTGAGCAATTGCAGACCTAAGAATCTATCGAATAGTTGATGATTTCTCTGGTTCCAATAATTATCCAGACAGTTTTTGCACGAACGTGAGCACTCGCACTCTGTGAGAATACGCCTTGCTCTGTCAAGTGTTTTGCCAAGAATCGAGCCAATCAACGACGAATAGCCTGCGCCACTTGTCAAGTTGTCATAGAAGAACATCTCAATATGCGATGCGCCATCGCTTTTGATTCTGGGGCGCCAACCACCGCTAATCTCGTTGTAATCAATATCCAAAACCAGCGAAACTGCTTTCTTCAATGCTTCATGTAAAGTGGTAACAGCCGCACGCAAAATGCTCTTTTCTTCGGCGTTGCTGTTTCCTACCAAATACTTCGAGTCATAGGAAATATCCAACATAAACATATCCGTCAGGAACTCATAGCCTAAGAAAATATTTGTAGCTACAGTACCATCGTGCCGGCATAAGGAGTGGTCGTGATATGGTTGCGAAAATGAAAATGTTCCGTTAGCGTTAATGTCTGCAACTTCTGCACCACCACATTTCATACAGACATTGAATCCATTTTTACCTTTCCCCATATTCGCGGTCAACACTTTTCTGTTGGGGAGGTTAGCAAAATGGATATTGCTCCGACCAAATATATCTCTGGGGAAGTCTTCGGGTACATACGAATAATAGGGAGCCTCGGCATAGGTATATTGCTCATCCTCATCCTCGAACTTCACCTCATCACCTTTGACAGGCGAAAACCCCCAAGGACGCAACATTGGATTTCTAACGACGAGTGCGCCGCAATATGGACAAACCATTCCCGGCGAATCTTCTGATTTCAAGCCGAACCAGTTGCATTCAGAACAAGTATAGATTTCTTTATAATAGTCATTATTCTTGAAATAGAACTCAGCTTGATTTGTATTGAAGCCCTTCGGTCGCGGGTTAGCGTATATGCCACCACTCTTAAAAATCTTCTTATCAATGGTCACAAAGCGTCCAGGAGCGTATTCGCTAAGTGCTACAGCAATTTCTCGCTCTGGTGCATATTTTATGTCTCTAGGAGCATTTTTGCCTCGTACAGATTCCTTTTCAACAAAGAACCTCACAACGTTCTTGGGGAACGAATACGATGGTATAAAGCCTTCGCGATAAAATACATCAAATGCTGAGGTTTCTTCGTCATTGTTGATATATTCAGCGCGCTTACCCTCAGCTAAGACGCTTTTGCATATTTCACGAAAGTGAATAATTGTTGCATCAATCGACAGGCTCGCCATTTTTGCGAATAATTCTGCGTACTCTATGAAGTTTTCGCCGTACTGTTCGCAGAACGTTATTATACCTATGTGTCCAATTCCATCGAATTGGCTACACATATCTGATGTGGACATAAACCCATTCAAAGCCAGCATATTGACATGGCGTTGTTTAATTTTAGGATTATCACGGTCTATCCACGGTTTGCGTGGGGAGCCAGAAATCATCTCATCAGGATGTAAGAAGTAATGGCTATCATGAGTTCCGCCAGAAGCGTAAGTTACAATTGTAGAGATGCCTGCATTTTTACGTCCAGCTCGACCTGCCCGTTGTTGGTAGTTTTCCCTCATTGGCGGTATATTACGAAGTCCAACGGCGGTTAGTGAGCCTATATCAATACCAACTTCCATGGTGGTAGTACAACTTAATACATCAATAGAATCCTCGCCATTTTCCCCAGCATTAATGTCTTGAAAACGCATTTCATACTTTTCTGTACGGCTCCAAGTATCACTTCGGATTTCTTTGTGCGATAGCTGAGCCGTATGTTCTTCGGTATCGATAGTATGAATACCCTCAATTTTCTTGAGCGCATTTAGAACAGGTGTGCGCCAAAAGTCAAAACGAGACAAATCATTGATAGGCACTAAATCTACTGAGTCAAAGCAAGCACCGCAGTAGTTCCCGATCTTGAACGGTGATAATTTTCCACACTTTACGCAGCGATACCATATAAAATCTTCACTTGCAAACTCAATCTTCACTGCACCTAGTTTAATGTAATAGCGATTGTTGGTCGCAAGAGAATCAAAAAACAAGTCACGTATTTTATTGACAAAACAAGTCATTTCAATAAGACTAAGACCAAGAACCTCTTGAATCCGCTGAAGAAGCACCTTGTCTAAAGCGGTGGAGAAGTCATAGCTCAACCCAAAAGTCTGATTTTTACTGCGTCCAGGTAAGCCCTTCCGGACATCATCCTGAATTTTTTCTCCCAAAGCGGCACTGTCATCCATAACATCCCAGAAAAGCAGCACGAGCAATTGATAAAGTGTACTTTTATCAACTGGCATTCCTTTGTCTTTTAAATCATCAACACAATCGTCAAGAATGGAAGATATTGGGACTAAGAATCCGATACCAATATCCTTGAAAGACCGCGGGCTTTCCGTGAAGAAGGTAAGCAGTTGTTCATAGTAATCATCGGCCAACGACTGATATTCTGCTGAAAGTGCCGAATAGTCGAGAGCCCTTCCTCTACGTTCAGCTCTACTTTTTGAACTGCTGAACTTTCTCTTGTCATCAACGAATTTCTCCCTGCTTTTTCCACTGAAAAAGGTAAGGCTGCTTTGAATACAAACATCTAAGAATGCAGGGTAAATATCAGACAATGAATGTTCTTTTCCATCAATTTGCAACAGTAGCGAAGCAAGCATAACTGCCTGACGGAATGCGTCTGCGTCAGATGATTTTGAGAGGTCTAAGGCAAGTTTTGCAGCATTCTGGCGCGAGTCAGAAAAGAGCAGAACCTTTTTACCTTGATTGATTCGTTCTGACTTCGGAGGCTGAAGTTCAAACTGTGCCTTTGTAAGATTATAAAACGGGATATTTCCTTTTGTAGACAGATTAACAGGCTTTTTCAAAGGCATCGGTTTTTTGCACTTGGGACAGACACTAAAATTAAATGACTGGGACTTAGCATCAAATTTCTCGCTATAGATAACAACAAGCAAGTCTTCGTCGTCTTGAGGCGATGTATAGAGTTTGCCGGTCAGCGGGTCGAGAGCGCCCATCTTGTCATTCTTCCTCTTTTGATAATTCTTAGGAACAACATAAAGCAACATTTCTTTGAGCGAAATGACGTCTCCATTTAGCCCGCGTTGTGGGAAAACATACCAATAGGATTGCCCTTCATTCTTCTGAACATATACGCGAAGATATAGTGCTCCGCATTTTATATGGTTAACGAGTTCGTATATTTTGCCACCACACTCGCATTTATCTCTCGGCATAGATATGACCTTGCCAAGTGGCAATTTTTCACTTTCGGAGTATTTAGCACAAGTGCATTTTGGATTAGAGCACGTATAAAGCCCCTGAAGTCCACGCAAGAACATGTGAAGGCGCACAGGAAATAGGATATTCCCACCTTTTGCGGCAAGAGATACTAACACCAATAATGCGTCGAGTGCTTTTTCAGAGTTCGTTACATCTCCAAACAAGGTATCCTTTATCTTACTGTACGATTTCGCACCATCACGGCAGAGTTTATTCAACAATACAAATGCTTCGTATTTTGGCAGATTGTCATATAGCCATTCTTGAGCCTGCTCTTTACTGATGTCTTCTGGCAGATTGCAACAGAAAACGGCTTTAGCAAAATCCTTGATTCTAACGGAAATATCCTCGCCTTGTATTTGACTGGAGTCAATTGATGCTAAAATATCAATATCTGTCTTGATTTCCAACTCTTCTGGCACAGGCTCTTTTGAGCCGAACAAAAATTCACAAGAAGAAGCATTCTTTCCCGTTAGCCCAGAATAGAAAGCGTTTATCGCTTTTTGTTCACCTTGTGGCATACTCGCAGTCGTAAGAATAAATTGAACTCTATCGTTCGAAATTCCCAAACGATAAAAGAGACGCTCTAATAAGAGTGCAATTTCTCCACCTGCTGAGCCGCGATACATGTGCGCTTCATCCAAGACGATAAGAAGCCTATTGTCAGAAGATTCAGCAAGCCATTCTTTGGTTTTACCCCAAATGTTGGCTTCTCGCTGACGCATAAGCATAAACTCTAACATCGAGTAGTTAGTAATCAAGATGTCAGGAGGGGAATTTTGCATCTCGAAGCGAGTTATGAACTCTGCGTCATATGGCGAAGGCTTATGAATGTTCTGTTCCAAGTTTTCAATAAAAATTTGAAGTCCGTTATCGCCAAATCTGGCGGGATATTTATTGATGCTTCTTAATCCGTCAATGTTGTTAGCCTGCCTTCTTTGCGTGTCGGCATCAGCCGTTCCATCAACGATATAGTTTTCGCGAAATGTTGCAGCTAATTCACGGCTACTTGCAGGTTTAGCATCCCCAGAATATGGTGTTCTGCCTGTGTACATACCGAAGTGAGGGATGCGAGTAGCTTGGGAATCTCTCGTAAAAATTCCTCTAAACTTCTCGTCGCCGATAATTTTCCTGAACCTTGCCAATTGGTCGGATACGAGAGCATTCATCGGATAGATAATAAGCGTACGTACAGCTTCCATCTTGAACGTTTCAGGACGCTTTTTTGCTTCGTCAAAGCATTTTGCGATGATCGACCAGAGAAAACACTCTGTTTTTCCAGAGCCTGTTCCGGTAGAGACAAACAGGTCTCTTCCTGCCAATGCATACTCAAGAGCCTTTACTTGATGTTCAAAAGGATCAGGGAAAATACCCAGGCTCTCTTTTACGAGTTTAAGTAACGAGTCTTTTATGCCTTGTTCAATACATGGTGAATTTTTGATTCCATCGACGACTTTCTTGTAGGATGCTGATGTTTCAATATATGGCTCGCGGGCAATGTTCGTATACTCTGAGCAAAGTTCTCCTAAAAGGTCATCGACATAAAGCAAAAGTGTTTCACAGTTGGCTAAATAGTCTGACTTTATGTAGTTTTTCAACCTATCACGTATAGCTTGATAGTACTGCTGGACTCCATTAGAGTTAGTCATAAGTGCTCCCTCCTTTTACTTCGATGCCGAGATTACTTAGAACGGTGGATATTTCAGAAATAAAACCATTCCTTATCAGGAAGTTGACTTTGTCAAAAGCAGTGTTCACTGGCCATGACAGAAGTAACAGGTAATAGTATTCGCGGTTGGGCAAATGTCCACCTATTTTGAGCTTTGAATACTCCCCATCCTGTTTCGTAATAGTGGCTTTTATTGGTTTACCGTAATGCGCCTTTAGCGCAAAATACAGCTTTCGAAATTCATATGATATAAAGCTGTCGTTTTGTGGTTCAACAGGCTCATTGGCAAATTGCAAAGAGTCATCCGCAGATCGCATGACCCTGTAAAAGGGACCAAATTCACTTTTTCGTGCTACAGAACAATCTGTCTCCATTCTTTTTACCCAAGAGAGTGAGGGGGTATTACCTGATAGTGGATTAAAAAAATCAAGTTCATTTAGATCAATATCCCTTTCATAGAAGTCGATGGAATCGAATTGGGATTGAAAATACTCATCCCACGTCAAGTCATCCCTTATCAAAAACTCCTTCGACGTAATCTTATATGCCGTAGGGGAGGAAAACACTCCCAGACCGTTTACTGTATACTTCGAAGCAGGAATACCGAAGTATAGGGCATAGTTTTCGATATCAATGCTTCTGCCGTAATTAGCCATACGATTTCGATTGCCACCGTCAGTTAGCAGATAGCCAGTTTCCTCATACACCCGTCTAATGTATACTGTGAAGTTAATTTGTTGTTTGTGGGCGTCAACAAACATATCGGCCACATTATGGAATAATTCAGAGTACCGTAATAACAACTCGTTAAGTAGAATTGTTTGGTTATGCTTTGTAGTTCCGATAATTCCGTCCGTCGAATTTCGCGCCGTGTGAAGGCACCACTGCCCCAAAGCCGAATAACAAAGTCTGTAAACATAGAAGTCCTCTGATTCACTCTGATAGCGGTTAATACCCATATCAGCGGACATAGCATTCAATAATTCATTCAAAGTGAAAACCACCTCTTAAACAAATTCTTACATGGGCATCTCCCTGTGTCGCCTGCATATTTTACGAATCGTTCGGAGTGATTATACGGAGCGATTTTGAGCACATCAACACAATACGGTAAGACTTCAAATGCAAGTACCCTGCACAAGTCTTGCTCATCATAAATTGTGGAACAAATACGCTCGACTAAACCTCTGTGAAAGCCGAACTCTCTTATCACATCTCTCAATAAAGATGAAAAGCGATTATCCGATGCAATTCTTTGATATGTATGCTCAACTTCCTGAACTATCGAGGGGTCTTCAGATAATTCCTGCCTACCTGCAAGTGCAGCAATTCTGTTGAGATTCAGATAATGGCAGTATCGAAAGAACTCTTCGGAAACATACTGCAACATTCTATCATAAGCGACGGTCAAGAAAATGATTTGACCTCTATGGTCGTCAAATAACGGTAGCAATTCAGTTTCATTATAGTTGCCAATAAAGTTGTCCAAGCAAACAATGCGCCCCGCGGACGACATAAATCTTTTAATATCTTCAATAGACATTCCTTGTTCGAAGGCAAGGGTTGTCACTTTGGATTGTCCTGTAAGTGCGTTCGCTACACACTTCTGTAATGCTACACCAACATTTCTGCTGACAATAACTGGCATTCCATTGAACAAAATCCGACTTAGGTGTTCTTTCAAAAAAGGATAGTATTCAGAATCCGAAGGAACTCCCAACGACTCAAGATTGTAGCCAAGATAGTCTCTAAACTCATTTAAATCGTTGGGACGTTTGGGCTTTGCCGCTAAAGCCTCCTCAAGTGCTTTAGTGATTTGTAGTTTTTCTAATTCCTCCCTAATCTGTACCTCAAGAAGTTGTCTGCTGTTAGCTACATCTGACAATTCTACGGTTAGCCTGTTTATCGTTTCTTTTTGACCGTTAATATTGCCCCTTAAGGATGCAATCTCTTGCTCCTTATTCTCGATGGAAGCATTTAGTTTTTCAACATCGGCAATTTTGAGTTCGAGTGCCTTGATTTCATCGGACTTGCGCCTCATCTCGCGTTTGGCGCTTATCAATTCTGCTTGACAGAACTCGAACTTAGAGTTCTGTTCTTCGATTACTGAATCTTTAGATTTTAGCTTTTCACTCTGGCTCTCTTGAGTTTCAATGTGCTCCCTTATTTCTTTGACTGCAGAACTTAGCACATCGATAAATTCATCAGAATATTGTACCTCTATGAGTTTAAAGTAAAGTCGAATATTGCCTGCGAAGAAGCAGGAAGGTAGTGTGCGCAGTAGCGCTGCTTCTTTGTTAGCACCCTCCTGCAAACACTTTTCGTAATACTTTTGAATCTGCTTGAGCCAATCGTCTATGTGCTTCTCAATGAAAAATGAAATAAAGCCACGATTGCGACAGTTAAATAGCAAATTTCCTATATTGAGTTTTGAAATTGTAGCTGAGGTTGCTCGAAAACCTGGACGTACTTTTGCAAATTCTTTTGGGTTATGTTGGAAATAGGCAATGGCATCCTGTATCGGAATGGCCGAGCAAATGTAACGCACCTCATCCTCAGTTAAAAGGGGTAGATAATTCATAGCAGTCCCCCTTCAATGAACTGCTTTACAACCGTGTTTATTAATCTCGATTTTTCACAGTCCACTATGTATGCTGAAGCGATCTCACTGATTGCGCGTGAACGGAAGATGTCCTTGTCGAAAATTTCAGTTCTCTTACAATGAACGAGTATGTCATTGAGAAGGGCTTTTCCGCTTGTAATCTCTTGCCGGCAAAGAATAATTTCTTTAATAAGATAACCAGAGAGGTAATTCCTAATTATGCTTTGTGGAGAAAGCGAAACTAGCTGCCCTTTGCTTAAGAGCGCAACTCCAGAGAGGTTGAACAAGAAGTACGACCTATCATCAGGCACAGTAAATGTCTTTTCGGTACTCTTTTCCACGTAAACCTCATCAAAAACAGAAAGATTTTCTTTGCGTTTATCTATGAGAATCTCAACGTTCTTTTTGAATACTTTTGTTTTTGGTTTGACTACTATTTTTGTAATTCTATCTGTAATCTGGGTAATATACTCTGAGTGAAGATTGATGTTTCCATGGGCTTGCAACGCAAAACTAGTGTGCAAAAACGCGTTGTCATCATAATCAATAACTGACATGTCGTCTATCAAAGTTGCAGGCGGCCACAGCAATGTCAACGTTTCAGAGACTTCTAATTGGTATCCCCAAGATCTAATTAGCAAATCAATCTGAGGCGTTTTCTTCGATATCTTCAAAACAATGCCTGCAAATCTATTTCCCATCGTATCGAAATGAAATGTTTTATCTATATTAATGCCTTCAAATACTTTATATACTGAATACCGGCTTTGAATTGCTACGAAATAGTCTGTGTTTGTATACAATACGGTGCCGCGAACCAGTTTTGCCTTAAAATTCTCGTCATTCACCAATATTTTGAAAAAAGTAGGGTTGTTCCTATTAAAAAAGTCATATCTTCGTTGCGTACCGTTACAAGTATTTGAGAGGTAGTAACTGTATGAAAAAGTGTTTAGTGTAATCATCGTAGGCACTTCATGAGAGAAATTCATGCTATTGATTTTCAAAGTACGAAAAGGTCTGTCTGAATCACTAACCCTTAGCTCAAAATCAACGTCCTGCATCTCGTAGCCAACGATCTCGCTTTCGCTGAACCTTAGCCCTAAACTAAAAGTCTTAGACAAATAATCGAAGTAAAATTCAGCACGCTCACGATTGCTCTTTCTTGAACGTGAATCAGTACTTATTATTCCGAACTGCCCAAGATAACTCTCGCACTCGACATCATTATTTCCGCTGCGATGTCTGAAATGAGTCACCATTCGCGTGCTGTAATGCGCAGCAAGATACACTTCTTCGCCGCATTTAGCGCACTCATAGCGATATGGTTCAACCCCACCGCCTTGAGCAACTAAATCTGCAGAAACTTCCGATTGCAAAACCGTGTCAAAAGCCTTACGCATTTTGTGACTCCTTTCATCGTGTAGTGTTGTTACAACATTGGTGCTGTCCTCACCGATGTAGTACCTCGGCGTTCAATTGAGTAGCGACCGTCACCGATAGAGATGATATTTTGCAATTTATTTATTGACACTATTTTTATCATTCGGATTGTCGGGCATGAACTGCATTATATCACCATAATCGCAGTTGAGCGTACAGCAGATTTTTTCAAGTATACTCACACTAACACTTTGACCTGTTTTAAGTTTTGCAACTGATGCCTTGCTGACACCGGACAAGCGGCATAGCTCGCCTTTCGCCATCCCCTTATCAATCAAGAGTTTAAATAACTTGTTATAGCTTGTCGACATCTATAGCACCTCACTTCTCACACGATATACTTAAACACCTTATATTATAACGCAAGTCGACAAATGCAACAAGACTTTTTTCGCTATATGCAGAATAATTTATAAATAAGTTGACTGATTTCCATGGCAGTGTCCAATTTTATATAGAAAAACAGTCAAAGCGAAGGCCGCTCTGACTGTTCTAAAAAATTACGATGAGATTTTCTAAGCACAACTTCGAGACGGCAAGAAACTTGAGAGTATTTTCTATAATCTCCGAAATACCCTTGACAAAACAGTTCTAAAAATTTGTTCTTGTATACTAAAATGCGGAATGTAGCTGGTATATCTCAAACAGAAGCTCAGAAATCAAGCGATTTATTTATGAAATGTCGATATTTAGACGAACTTACTAACTGTAAAGGAGTGATTTTTGCCACAGGT
>JAVBKA010000238.1:0-17575 GCA_031546715.1 Oscillospiraceae bacterium
GATATTCTTGCGGCATTCTCAGCCTTTGCGGCAGGTGATTTTAGTGCCGAGTTGCGCACCTTCAAGGGAGATAAAAAGCTTGGTAACGAGGTTTTTGACAGGTTTAAGGAAAACTTGCGAACTGTTTACATACAAATTGGAAGCCTTGTAAACAAAGCCGCAGATGGTGAACTTGACGCCCGTGCGTCCTCCGAATCCTTCAACGGCGACTGGACAAAACTGGTGGATGCGTTGAACCGATTGATGAACGCTATAGTCACACCAGTTGACGAAGCGTTGCTGGTTTTAGGGAAGATAGCCAAGGGCGATTTTTCCGCCAGAATGAATGGGGATTACAGAGGCGATTTTGGCATTATCAAAGATTCTGTCAACAAAACTGCAATGGGAATTGCCTCCTATCTTAACGACAAGCTAGAGGCTGAGCATCAGGCGGATTCTGCCATGATAGCCAGAGACCATGCCACCTCGCTGATGAATGCAAGAACCCAGTTTCTTTCAAATATGAGCCATGAAATCAGAACACCGATGAACGCAATTATTGGCATGGCTGAGCTTTTGCAAAGAGAACCGCTGTCCCAAAAGCAGGCGCGTTATGTAAATGACATTAGAACCTCGGGCAAAAGCCTGCTAGGTCTTATAAACAATATTTTAGACTTATCAAAAATAGATTCCGGAAAATTTCAGATTTTACCTGTTGACTATGACCTGTCAGCGTTGCTTAACAATATCGATTCTATTTTCACCTTCACAGCCCAGTCAAAAAACATAGAATACTTAGCCGAAAAAGCCGACGATTTGCCAAGATGCGTATACGGCGACGATGTCAGAGTGCGTCAGGTACTAAATAACCTTATCGGAAACGCCATCAAGTTCACCTCTGACGGGTACGTCAAGCTAAAAACTTGGGCTGAGGGCGACAGCCTTTACTTTGACATTTCCGACACAGGGCAAGGCATACGTCAGGAGGATATTGTAAAGCTGTTTAACGCCTTTCAACAGGTTGATACAGGCGCAAACAGAACAAAACAAGGAACTGGTCTTGGCTTAGTCATTACCAAAAACTTGATTGAAGCAATGGACGGAATCATCACGATTGAAAGCGTATTCGGCGAGGGAACTGTTTTCCATGTAAAATTGCCGCTGGTTTTAGGAAACCTCGACAACATTAAGACGCTAAAGGATGCCGAATGCCTCTTCACTGCACCAGAGGCGAAGGTGCTAGTAGTAGACGACTTTGAGGTAAATCTCCATGTTGCCACAGGTATGCTTGAGTTGTTTGACATTAAGTGCGACACAGCGACCAGCGGAAAAATCGCCATCGAAATGTTGCAAAAACAAGCCTATGACATTGTGTTTATGGACCATATGATGCCTGAAATGGACGGAATCGAGGCGACAAAGCTTATCCGCAAAATGCCGGGCTTCGAGATTGAAAACAGCGTAATCATTGCGCTGACGGCAAATGCAATCCAAGGTGTTCGTGAAATAATGCTAGAATGCGGCATGAATGATTTCCTCACAAAGCCCATTGATAAGCAGCTTTTAGGCGAAATGCTAAAACAATGGCTTCCAGCGGAAAAAGTTCATCTCGAAACCAAAGCAGCGCATATTGACACCACTGCAACAGAAGCACCGACTCTTACCGCCCCGATTGCTCAGCTCGGCGCAATAAACGGAGTTCACATAGAAGATGCCCTAAACCTAATGGGCGGTTCTGAGAGTATGCTCGCCGACACTGTAAAGATTATTATTAAAAAAGTGCCAGAGATGATTCAGGTAATGGTGTCCAGCCTGTCCGCGAATGATTTGCACCGTTTTGCCATTGAGATTCATGGCTGCAAAAGCTCCATGGCAACAATTGGAGCTGTCGAAATGTCCCAGCAAGCACTTGAGCTGGAAATGCGTGCTAGGAATGGCGACAAAGAGTACTGCGACACAGCGTTCCCTCCGTTTTTGACGGAGCTGACAGAGCTACACCGAAAGCTTTCAGAAATCTTTGTCACCGCCGACAATTCAGATAAGCCACAAGGAAATCTCACGCAATTGTCCTCAGATTTAGCTTCAATCAAGCAGAACCTAACCGAATTTGATGACGAAGCTGCACTTGCGACCTTGGAAAACCTACTAAAGTTTAGCTATAGCGAACCAATTAATGAAAAACTGCTTGCATTAAATGAGCATGTTGAAATGTTTCAGTATGCCGAGGCAAATACGGTTTTGGGCGAGTTATTGTCCCTTTTAGGCTAAAATATAACATTCTAAAGCCCGCCGATAATCTTATTATCGGCGGGCTTTGATATGAAGTTTATTGTTTTCGCTTTGCCTCGGCTACGGACTCAAAAATTGTATCAAGCTTCGATGTCAGGGTGTGTACGTCTACGGGCTTCTTCACAAAGTCGTTTGCGCCCATGCTCAAGGCTTTTTTGATGTTTTCAGGGTTGGTATTGCTCGTAAGGAATACCACCGGAACGGTGACGTAATCTGGAAGCTTTCGTATTAGCTGCAGCAATGAGAAACCGTCCAAGCCGGGCATTTCAATGTCAAGTATAATCAAGTCGGCGGAGTTGCTGTTTAAAAAAGACAGCGCGGAGTTCCATTCCGTCATCCCGAAAACAGTGTATTTACCTTTGAGCATCGCTTTAACAGTGCGCAGTACATCAGCCATATCGTCAACAGCTAAAATGCGTTTCAAGGCAGGCAATGAGCTAGTTACTCGTGCCGCCTCCACCGTAGCCATCAAATGTTTGCAGGAGTTCATGGCTTGGTCATGGTCAAATTTCTCTAAATGCCCCTTTAAGGTAGTCAATAGTTGGTTAATCTCCGCTGTATATGTAAACTTCTGTAAAGATGAAATGCTGTGGCTTGCGCTAGAGAACTCAAAGTTGTCCACCAACATTTGAAGTCGTTCAAATGGCTCGCTGACCACGTTCCCAATGGGTCGTGCGTCAATGAGCGTTTCCTCTGCCCGCTGAACAGGTTGCATGGGCGGCGGGTCTGTCGCCACTGGCATCGTCATGGGCACTGGCTTTGGGGTCTTAAATTCTGTTTTGCCTTGACCTTGGGAGTGTGCGTCATGTAGCTCCGCATCAACAATTTTAGCAACAAGAGACGTAAGGTGCGGAAAAACACAGGTTAAGCCGCCAAAATATTGCTGATACGCCTTTTTTTCCAGAAACTGATTCAAATCCTGAAGCTCCCACGTTAAATGCACCGCACCTATATTGGCAAGCATTGTTTGAAGCAGGTCAATGTCAAAAGCCAGCGCATTAAAGTCCCGTGCCTCCTTCAAATATCGGTGAGGAGTGCTGCTTTCGATGATGCGGGGCGTTTCCGATGTGAATGCGAAAAGAGCTTCAAAATATAACTCTTTACGCTTAAAACGTTTTGATGTCTTTAACGCATCAAAATCAGCTATTTGCATAAGTTTAAAAAAACTGTATGACTTTTCTCCACTCATACGGTGCCTCCCAAGCTTGTGTGTTTGAATTTTAAAAAAAACTTTCTGTATACAAGTTAATTGCAAAATATTATTTCAGTGTAAAAAATTAAAGCATCTCTTGTTGCACTTCAAGCAGATACTATAATTCACACGATATTTACCATGATAACCCAAGCAAAAACAAAAGTCAAGCAAACGTGTCTGAAAAGGTCAAGGCTTATAGTTTTTTGTTGGGTGAAGTTTTTTGCATTTTCTATTGACAATAATGAATTTAGTGACTCTACTGTATTTAGATGTATATCTAGTAGAGGTGAGAATTTGAGAAATGTGGTATCAAACCGTTCCGATGTGGCTATATACGAGCAAATCAAGTCTCAAGTTAAGGAGGCTATCTTTTCGGGGGAGCTGAAGGATGATGAGGCGTTGCCCTCCATTAACGACGACACAGGATTTAACGATTTGATACCCCTCACCTGTTTTTCGAATTAGTTTTCGCAGGCGAAACACTAATTCCTTTTTCTGTGCGGGAAAAATATGCAAAGGAATACTTATTTTTTAGTAGTAGCCGCTCAGAGCCGATAATAATCAGCGTTCCCTCCTGAGCATCTCCCAAAATATTTACTGTGCCATAGCCGGCAGTCATGCGGCGTTGTTCGAGATCCATTTTTTCAAGAGTAAGCTCGGCAAGCTCTGTTTGGCAATTCTTACGAAGTGCCATCATTTTTTCATACTCTGCTGTTTTGTCCTCGTCCAGACGGTTTTGAGCCTTTAGTTGAGCAAATAATAGAATAAATCGCTCAAGCTTTTCGATTTGTGTCTCTAATGCTGCGATTCGCTCTGGTACAAGCTTTGACCTCTGCAAAATATACGGGTCAGAGCCAACTTCGAGGACAGAGCCGTGAGCATCGTTGGGTTTGCCGACGGCATAGCATTCGATTGTGTGCCTTGACAGCAGCTTAGATGACAGTACGGCGGAGGTTTTTCCCAAAACCCGCAGATTACCGCCTGCTTGAACCGTGGCATTGACCACCATACTGGTTTCGATATTTAAGTCAGATTTCACTTCACCGTAGTGGATGTACTTACACCTAACGTCGCCGTGAGCGTCAATAGTACCGCGGGACTGACCGTTAAAGCCTTGGTCGATGACGACGTTACCGCCCGCAATTATGCTTCCGCCGTCAACACAGCCTCGGACATTTATGTTGCCCTCAGCCCTAACCGTATAGCCTGAAAGTACATCGCCTTTGACCACGACATTTCCCACGAAATCGATATTGCCAGAGGATGGCCCTACCTCGTCAAGGGTGAGAACGTCATATATACACACAACATCGTTCATAAGGTCTACTTGACCGTCTCTGCCTGCAAGCAAATGTTGACCGTCGCTGGATATTACGGTGTTGCGACCTCTTGGCAGAATCGGCTTTGGCAAGTGCTTTGCAGGAAGCTCCTTGTTATTAACGTCAAAACCAGAGTTTCCAAGCACAGGCATGACCTTTGTGCATAGTAAATCACCCTCACGAACACTTTTGACAAGCCCAAGGTCTTTAAAATCTACAGAACCGTCAGGATTTTCCCTAGGAACAAGCTCTTTTGATGTCCTAAAGAAGAATTGTATACGTCCAGCGGTGCTTTCCGATGGCAACAGCCCTTCTGCGACCTTAAAAGGCTTGCGGTATTGAGGCTTGCGGACAAAATCCTCGATGGCAGACCGTCTTATACCGAAAAAGACAAAGTTGTCCTTAAGAGCTGCGTGTATCATGTCGAGATTTACCGAATCACCGCCGTTTACAGGTGGGTCCACCACTATGAAGGCTGACATTTTATCCTTAGAAATGTCAACCTTCACAACTGCATCTTTCTTTTCGAATTCAATAATCGGGGCTTCGGTTTTACTCAAAATCATCACTCCAAGGTTAATTGTGAAATCTAATACTATTCTCAGATAAAAATCTTGTGTCAGTTTTTATTTGAGATTAGTATTATCGTTGCTCACATTATAAAATGCGAACGGGATTGCCGACAATAAGCAGCTAATTGCGGGAATAATGGTGATTGCAAAAAATACTGAATTTTGCATATCCGCTGTCACAGTAACGCCGCTTTCGTAGCCGACGCTTGAAATGACCAGACCGAACACCAGAACAGACAGCGAACCCATGATTTTTGACACAAAGGTAAGGCTTGAGAAGGATATCCCATCATTTCGCACACCGGTTTTGCGCTCGATATAATCAACTGCGCCTGCAATCATGGTTGTTTGCACTACCATGAATAAACCCAAGGTAAGGCCCGTTAAAAATATGAAACCCATCATTGCATATAAGTTTTCAAAGCCTACAAAGTACATTGCCGCATTGAAAACCGCGCCTAATAAAGAGCTGAGAATAATTGCCGTACGGTCGGACATTCGCTTGAGCAACAGGGGAGCGAGTGCAGAGGATAATACAAGTCCGGCAATAATTGCGCCACCGATTAGGGTAAAATAACCTTCGTTATCATATGCAATTATGGCAAAAACCGCACCGCCCGCTTGAATTATAGTCCGTCCAAAGCCAATTATTGAGCCGATTAACACAAGAAACAGCGGCTTGTTGCGGAACAGCGCGGAAAACAACATTTTAAAGCTGACCGCAGCCTGTTCTTGTTGCTTTGGTTTTTCTCTGGTACCCCAAAATGCCAGCGTAAACAATGCCATTCCCGGTACACATAATAATATTGCAACTCTGCTCCAGCCCGAGGCGGTAGTTTCAGGCGCAAAGCTAAGCAGTTTAGCAAGCCAAGGCGCACTCAGCGTCACAAGCCCTGTAATTAGAGCCATAACCGCGCGAACACTGGAGATTACTCCGGTACGCTCCTTGCGTTCCGTGAAAACAGCACCGATTAACCCCCAATATGGAACGTCGCACATGGTATACGCAATGCCCCATAAAAAGTACACAACGCCGAAGAAAATAAGCTTATAGCCTTCCTCAATATTCGGAATGCTGAAAAGCAATATGGAAAGCAAGGCTACAGGGGCGGCTGAAAATAGAATATAAGGACGAAGCTTGCCCCAACGTGTCCGTGTTTTGTCAACAATGCTGCCCATAAAGGGGTCGCTTAATGCGTCAAATATCTTTGTGGCAGTCAATATTGCAGTAACAATTAGCATACCCTCACTGCTGATATGGACATATTCCGTTAAATACAACAGCAGAAACGTGGTCACAAAGGTGAGCGTCAGGCTTTGACCCGCACCTGCCCAAACGACACTGGCGCGCTGTTTCCATGGAGCAATTGACCGTTCCATTCAGTTACCGCCTTTTAAGTAATATAGTTTTAATTTCAAAACCAGTAAAGCTTAGTCCTGTAAGCTCCGCAGGCATTTGGCAGTTTTCCAGAAGGTCTGTGATGTAGGCGGTATCATAGGGCAGAGTGGTAACAACGTCAGTCACGGCGGTTTTGCCTAAGCTCTCATAAAGCCTGAGAATAACGCCGCTACCGTCCTCGGCTTCCTTGATTGTTTCCAGCACAATTGAGGGATTTGTTGTGTATGCAATTCTGTCAAAAGCTTCTGCGGTGGGCACTAGCGGGTTGTTTAGGCGATAGCCCTCGGCAATGACTTTTTGTAAATCGTCATCGCCTTTAAACGGACAAAATGCGTACTTAAAGTGATGAGTTCCTTTGTCAGCCTGTTTGTCGGGAAAAATAGGGGAGCGCAGGAGGTTAAGACTGATAACACCGTTTTTAATCCTGTGACCGTATTTGCAGTTGTTTAGAAGCGCGAATCCGTGGTCCCCCTCGGACACAGCCACCCATTTATGGGCGCAAACTTCAAATTGTGCCTTCTCAACAGAATCTCGCTCAGTGGTGGTGCGTTCAATATGCCCCATTTGGATTTCACATTTGACGGTTTCGCCGTATGCAGCAGGCGAAAACTCCGCTCTTAACATTTTTAGCGTCTCGTGCCAGTCAACCATAGTGTCAAACTTAACAGTGTCGCTACCGATTTCTAAAATGACGCTTTGCTTGACGGTGGAACGTCCGATGGTGTAGACAGTTGTGCGAATCACCCTTGCGCCGTCAATGGAGGTTGAGGAGCTTTTTGCGGAGAGGGTTTTATGGGGCTTTTTGTAATAGTTTTTATCAATGTCCCATGCGTTAAAGGGGATTTCAAAGCGGTCTGAATAAAGCGTTAGCCTGTTAAGAAGCCCGCCGCAATGTTCGAAGCCGTCAGTATCTGTACAGGAGCAAACTTCACCGTCAGCATTAAAGCGCAGTGTCAGCAAGCCGTTGGAAATGCTGTCTTTTGTAAAGGAAAGAGTGTCTTTTAAAGGGGCGATGGGGTGAAAGTGGGCAGCAGAGTATGGCGCAAGTGAGACATGATACCAGTGATTATTATGCAAAACATACTCCGCCCTTGCAAAGGAGGTATAATTTGCATAAAGCCCCTGTGCGCCTTCTCCCTGAATGGCTCGCAGCTTTTTTTCGATGACTTTGTAGCCCACGACAGCCTCGGTATTAACTCTGGTAATTGAAGTGCCGGGAATGATATCGTGGAATTGATACAACAAAACCTCGCGCCAAAGCTCCGCAAAAAAGTCGTGAGGGTATGGTGTTCCGCCAAGAAGCCGTTGCACAGAGATAACCTCGGCGTTGTGCAAAAGTCGCTCACATAGGCGGTTGTAATATTTATTTTTCGCCTGTGTCGTATATGTTCCCTGATGAGTTTCCAAATACAGCTCACCGCAATGAACATCAGACACGCCTAGGGTTTCAAGGTGCTTAAAAAAGTCCAGTGAGGTTGACATTTCTACCTTCGGCAAGCCGTACATATCACGCTGACGCTTAAGCAGCTCAAGATGAGTCTCCTGCGGACCTCCGCCGCCGTCACCTGCGCCGAAAACCAGCAGGGCAGTCCCCAAATCCTTTTCGGGGTATTGTTTTTCAGCTTTTAAGAGATTTTTCGGCGTTGCATGGCTGTTATAGTCGCCTTCTGGCGGCATGTGCACTAAAACTCTGCTGCCGTCAATGCCTACCCAATAAAAGCTACGCTTTGGAAAGACATTGGTTTTATTCCAAGCAAGCTTAATGGTTGAAAAATAATCCATTCCGCAACCCATTAAAATTTGCGGCAGGTTGCCGCTAAAGCCGAAGGCATCAGGCAGCCAGCACAGTTTAGGCTCTGTGCCAAGCTCCTCCTTGTAAAACCTAACGCCATAAACAGCCTGACGAATCAGCGATTCACCGCAGGGCATATTAGTGTCACATTCCGTCCAAAATCCGCCTTGCATTTCGATTCTTCCGTCAATCATGGCTTGCTTTACGTCTGCATATAGTTCAGGCTGCTGAGATTTCATCCAAGAAAGCTGTTGGGGCTGGCTGGTTGCGTATATATAATCGGGATATTTTTGAATATTCGTCAGCGCGTTTTTGTAGGTTCGAGCGGCTTTGCGATGGGTTTCTCGCAAGGGCCACATCCACGCTAAATCCAAGTGTCCGTGCCCGACTGCGCTGAAAGTCAGATTAGAATCCGATGGCTTTTGCAAATGCTTCGCTAAAATGCGCCGTGCCGATAGAACCTCGCCCTTTTCAAAGGCGGCGAAGCTTGATGTTAGTGACTTATTTATGTCGGCTTTCAGTTTTTTATTTTTGGTTTCAAGGGATAAATACATAAGCGTTAAGAAATCGTAGTAGTAATCAAAAAGCGATTTGTTGCAGTCTGCAACCCATGCGCCGCCGAAGATGGCGGGAACGATGTCGAGCATCATTAAGCCGTTATAGCCGCAGTCAACATATAGCTCAAATGAGCCTTCAGATGAAATACGAATTACACGAGCCTTTCCTGCACTGTGGGGCGATTCTGACGGCATCCACACATCTGTAATGCTTTGGAGAATTGTGCCGTCCTTTGAGTAAACCAGCCCTTCGCCGCTGTTTTGCAGCAATAAAACAGGGTGCCGCAACCCCTCGGGAACACTTCCTGTTAGCCGTAGCCACGCACACGCAAGCTTGCGACCCCATTGTGTTCCGCTAGCAATGGGGCGAAAGTCTGCCATGTTTAGCTCTGAAAACGGAATAGGCTCATTAGAGGTTATAATTTCAGCCGTCACATCGGATATTTTTGCATATATTTTCTTGCGGATTGCCAAAAGTCTACCCGCATTAACGGGATTTTTTAACAATGTAGTATTCAAAGGTGCACCTCCGAGTATTTTGATGCTATTGTACCGCAAAATATGGAAAATCGCAATACGAAAATCTATTTTCGTACATTTTTCAAATACTCCCCTGGGGTACAGCCAACGTATCTTTTGAAGACAGTTTGAAAGTAGCTCTGTGATGAAAAGGAAAGACTGTCGCTCACCTGTGTGATAGTAAGATTGGTGACTGTAAACAGCCGTTTTGCTTCGTCAATTCTTATCTGAGCAACAAACTCGCCGACTGTTTTGCCTGTTTCCAGTTGAAAGCGTTCACACAGGTACGAGCGGTTAAGATATAATTCTTTGGCAATGTCTGAGGTGGTGATTTTTTTGTTGAGATTCCTTAAAACGTATCTCATAATGTCTCGCGCAAGCCGTGAACTACCCTCGCCGCATTTCAAGGTTTCAACCCGCTTTGTATAATCCATAAGCATCTCCATATTTAACATGGCGATGTCGCCGCCGCCAGTTAAAAGCTCGGCTTTTTGAATATACATATCACTCAGCACAAAGGCTGATTCCGAGGGCATACCTCCTGCAATTGCGGCACGGCTGATTAGAGTTGCAGAGCAGATAAAGGTGTTTTTTCTTTGACGAAGCTCGTTTTGAGCTAGCAAACCAACTCTTCCAGTTGGCGGCTGAGCGCAAAGGTCTTGGATTACCTCAACATTCCCCGCCTTCACGGACGACAGCATCAGCTTCTCAAACTGATAGGTGTTGTGAGGCTCGTCAGGTCTGGCATCGCTTCTCACAACATCGTTTTTAGTGACAGGCTTGGTCGGATTGTTCGCCTTTATTAAATCAGAAACTGATAGCTTTTCTTCGTTGACAGCGTAATTAATAAAGCATATAATTTCCAAAAAATTTTCAAAAGGGTAGGGAACCATTTCAGCAAAATACTCTTGCAGAGCCGACATACGGTTGTTTGATTCCCCAAGTAGGCGCAATATGCCGTACAGCTCCTGCTTAACAGGACGAATTTTCGAGGTAGGACCAAGAATTAAGGTGACGTTATCTTTTTTTGATTTAATTATTCCAAAAAGAAGAAGATTTTCAGTTTCAACATAAAAAGCACTGTCCTGACGGTCTTTAATTTCTCTTTGAACCAAAATCGACACATCGGGGTCAAAAATAAATTGGGAATAACGTTCAATAATTTGCCCGTTCTGATATACTCTTGTTTCCAGCCCTGTTAAATGTCCGAGCCCCTGACATAAATAGTTGTAGTCAATTTGCACAAAAATCACCCCACATTCTTCTGCGACAATAATATAATAAAACCAACAATATTACAAGAACATTTTTTTAAAGGGTACTATAATTATGCCAGAAAAGGGTGTGTGGATTATATGATTGATAAGCTTTTGAAAAGTTCATTGTATCACGGTAAAATAATCGGAGACAAGGTCACGGCTAGAGAACGATGGTTCGGCTATTTGCTTGGACCTGCGGGGGCCTTGCTGTTAAATGCCGTACTGGCGACATATCTAAACGTTTATTACACTGATGTACTGGGCTTGACCTCGCTGTGGGGCGGGGCTTTTCTCGTCATTTTCCCCATTGCGTCAAAAATAATAGACGCTTTTACCAACATTATTATGGGCTACATAATTGACAGAACAAAGTCGCGGCACGGAAAAGCACGTCCGTGGATATTGCTGTCTGCGCCTCTTTTGACGATTTTTGGTATCATGCTGTTCACTGTTCCCCAGTCCAACGCAACAGTGCAGGTTATTTGGATTATTTTATCCTACAATTTGTTCTTCTCCTTTGCCTACACAATGTTTAACATGAGCCACAACCTGATGGTGCCGCTTTCAACCCGTGATTCCACCCAAAGAGGAAAGCTTTCAGTTTTCAATCAAATTGCCACGATTATGATGAGCGGAATTCTGGTGGCTTTGGTGTTTCCAATGATTATTATGCCGATAATCGGCATTGACAAGGGTCTTTGGATTACTGTTATGAGCATTATTTCCATAATAGCACTGCCTCTCACGCTTTTGGAGTATTACTTCACGAAAGAGCGTGTCACCGAGGAATCAGCGGGCAGTAATATAGGAGAAATCCCGTACCTAAAGCAGCTAAAGGCGGTTTTTACCAACAAATACATGATAATAATTTTTAGCTATTTTCTTATATTTACCATTGGCATGAGCATCAAAAATCTGAGTCTCGTTTACTATTGTAACTACGTTCTCGGAACATACAACGACGGCACGACCCAAATGCTGGTTTCAATGATAGGCGGCATACCTATGGGCATTGGAATTTTCGCAGTATGGCCTTTAGCCAAAAAGTTTGGCAAGCGTAATATTACTATGGTTGGCTTCGTGCTTTATGCCATCGGAAGTGCAATTTGTTGGATATTTCCGACAGATATGGCCGTTGTCTTAGTGGGGCAATTTATCAAAAACATTGGCGGATTACCCTGCGCCTATGTCTTTATGGCATTGGTTGCGGATTCGCTGGACGACATAGAGTGGAGGTCGGGCTTTCGTTGTGATGGCGTTGCAATGTCAATTTATAACACAATAGCCGTAGCTATTGTGGGAGTATGTACGGGTATTTTTAACGGATTGCTCTCGGCGTCAGGTTATATAGCTCCCTTTTATAACGCAGCAGGTGAGTTTATCGCCGTTCAACCCCAAGGCACAAAGAGCATGATAACCTTTACCTTTGTGGGACTTGAAACAATTACAAGCATCATTTTAATCGCCTTGCTTGCCTTTTTGACCGTTGAGAAAGGCTTGAGCGACAAGCAGGCTGAAATTAAAGCTCGCCGTGAAGCAAAGGCGGAATAAATAAGGAGGTCTTTATGGTGAAAATATCTTGGATTAAAGTCAACAACATGAAAAAAGACTGTGTTACCGATATTCCGCCCATCATCTCCTTTGCCTTGGAGTCGGACAAAGAGGGCGAAGCACTTGAAAAAGCGGTCATAACCATCGGTGATTGGAGCTTAGAAACCACTGACCAGATTAATAATGTATACACAGGCAAGCTTTCCCCGTTCTGCACCTATGAGGTTCACATAAAAGCCATTGGCAAAAGCGGAGAAACCGCAGAGGGTACTACGTCATTTTCCACAGGCAGAATGAACACACCGTGGAAAGCAAGGTGGATAACCGATGCTAGCCACGATTTTCCCAAGAAAACGTCACCCACGCCAATGACCTTCCGCCAAAGCTTTGCCGTGACAAAAACCATTCGCTGCGCTTGGATAAACGCAAGTGCTCTTGGCGTATACGAGATTTTACTAAATGGAGAAAAGGTCGGACAGGATTATTTTGCGCCGGGTTTAACCTCCTACAAGCATCAAATTCAATATCAAACTTATGATATAAAAGAGCAGTTGAAGGATAAAAATAGTATAATCGCCGTTGTTGCAGGCGGTTGGGCGGCAGGCTCGTTTAATTACATTAGAAAAAATAAAATCAGTGCGGACAGACAGGCTTTTTGTGCGAGCTCAGCATTGAATACAGCGATGGAAGCTGCGAAACCATTTGTACGGATGAGCATTGGGAGGTTACAACACAGGGAAATTATCGCTTAGCAGAGTGGTATGACGGTGAAACTTATGATTCTACTGTAAATTTGAATAAAGCAATCTGGAAAAATGCAGATGTTACTGCACCTAGAGGCAACCCCGACATTATCGCACAATATGGTTATCCTGTTCGTATGCAGGAGGCAAAAAAGCTTATATCTTGCGCGGTATCGCCCAGCGGAGAGTTGATTTACGACTTTGGTCAGAATTTTGCGGGAGTAATTTCAGCGCAAATCCAAGGAACAAAAGGGCAAACCGTAGTATTTCGCCATGCGGAAGTCCTTGTTGACGGTGAGCTGTTTGTGAAATCGCTCCGTACTGCAAAGGCTACTGCTACCTATATTTGCAAAAACGGTCAGCAGTCCTACTCACCTCGGCTTACATATATGGGATTTAGATATGTGGGCGTCAGCGGTATAACAAAAGATAATTTGGACCTTTCCGGACTGGTTTTGCACTCTGATTTTGAGGAAGTCGGCAGCTTTGAATGCTCAAATGTAATGATAAATCAGCTCCAAAGTAATATTCAGTGGGGCGGAAAATCAAATTTTGTGGATATTCCGACAGATTGCCCCCAACGTGACGAACGCCAAGGTTGGACAGGGGACATCGCTGTTTTTGCCCGAACAGCGTGTTATAATTTTGATATGAGCCGTTTTATTGATAAATGGCTGTTAGATATGCAAAAAGAACAAGGTTCTGGTGGCGGATTGCCTATGGTTATCCCTCGAGCGGGCGACTCTTGGCCGTCAATGGCAAATTCTTGTTGGGGCGATAGCTGCGTTCTTGTACCGTGGGCGGAGTACCTTGCACGAGGAAATATTCAGCTTTTGGAAAAACAGTACCCAACCATAAAAAGGTTTCTAAAGGCGGCAAAATGGTGGTCGGCGTTTCTTTCGTTTAGACCGAGAGACAGATATATCTGGAGATTTCCGTTTCATTTCGGAGACTGGTGCGCTCCTGATGAATCGGCAAAACAGTGGATTGGAAAAGGGAAGTGGGTTGCTACCGCTTATTTTGCCAATTCCTGCGCAATTACAGCAGAGATTGCATCTATTCTAGGCAAAAAAGAGGATGCCAGCTACTATTTGCGGCTGCGTGAAAAAATTATAGATTCCTTCCGTAAGGTATTTACCGACGGCAAGGGTAAATTGAAAAAGGAATTTCAAACGGCTTACGTTTTACCGCTTTATTTTGGGATGACTAAGGGCGGCGAAACCAAAGAAATGGCAAAAAATCTCGCCCGCCTAGTCCGCGAAGCAGGTAACCACCTGACCACAGGGTTTACGGGAACACCCTACCTACTGTTTGCCCTTTCTGACAATGGCTACATGGACACAGCCTATGACCTACTGCTTCAAGATACCTGCCCTTCATGGTTATACGAAGTAAAGGCAGGAGGCACAACAGTTTGGGAACGCTGGGATGCTCTGCGTCCTGACGGAACAGTCAACATTGGCGACCTGCAAGGGAAAAAATCAGACGAAAGCTCCGGCGGTGGCATGGTGTCTTTTAACCACTACGCAAACGGCGCAGTAGGCGACTGGCTTTACAGACGTATAGCCGGAATTGAAGCCACCAGCGGCGGCTACAAAACCTTCCAAATCAAGCCCCTCCTCGGCGGCGGCATCACATGGGCAAAAGGCACCGTGAGTACACCCTACGGCGAAGTTAAATCTGATTGGCACATAAACAACAACCTCTTTGTAATTCAAGTAACCGTCCCTGTCTCAACCTCCTGCACCCTAGTACTACCAAATCAAGCCACCTACCACATAAAAAGCGGACATTATACCTTTGAATGCAACCTGAATAGTACACAACAGAATAAAACAACATAAAGAAAGAGTCGACCCAGTCGGCTCTTTCTTTATCGTTTATGTATTTGTGACAACAAATCAACAAACCTCGGGCGAACAAAGTTCGCCCCTACGCACGATTCACCCAAAATGCAGCAACGGCAAGAGCAAAGCCCTTGCCCTACAGTCCGTAGCCACACGCTACAAAACACCACTACACCCCCACCCTAGCAAATAGCCGAACCCCTATACTCAGGACGAGCGCGACGCGCCCAGTCCGCCCGTACACCAGCCCATCAGGCGCATCCAAAAGGGTGCTTTGCACGATGGCGGCAGACGTCTGCCGCCAATCGCTTTACCACCCTTCGTAAAGGAAGTGCTCCCGCGGCATGAGCGGGACGAGAAAAAACATCCGATTATACCAAAGAAGCAGCAAACCTCGGGCGAACAATGTTCGCCCCTACGCCGATTTACCCAAAATGCAGCATCCCACCGTTCGTAGGGTGCGACGTCCTCGGCGCACCGCCGTTCTTGTCCACGCACCGTATCGCCAAGGGGACGTGCGCAACGCCGCTGCGCTGTGTTGCGTTTTTTTACGATTATTTGGTTCGCGCGGCTCAAGGATGGGTTTCGAGCCTTGCGAGGCTCGATAAAAGGCGTTGCCTTTTAAAACCATGAGCTTTTGAAAAAGCTCATGCAAAACTTTTGACATGGGGTGTATTTTGGGCGAACTATGTTTGCTTCTATTTGATTAAATCTGTAATTTCTGAACTGCCAAACTTACTCTGCCAATCAATCTCAAAATCCTGCAACGACTTATCCGTATAAGGATGAAACAACGTTTTAAGGCAAAGGTCACAACTGATTGTAACCGCCTGCGCCCCCGTTGCAGACACATTATAAATCTGCTGAACGTTTTTAAAGCTGGCAGCAAGCACATGTGTCGGCAAATTATGCGACTTAAACAGTCGGACAATTTCTCCCACCACCGCCACACCGTCAGACGTAATATTGTCAAGCCTGTCTACATAAGGCGCAACATAGTCAGCTCCGGCGATACCTGCCATCAACGCCTGCATGGGCGTAAAAATTGCCGTCACAGTGACATTGATGCCCTCAGCTTTACACATAGGAACGGCGCGCAAGCCTTGCAATGTCATGGGAATTTTGGCATAGAACTGCTCGCCGAGAAAGGCTTTGAGCTGTTTTGCCTGTGCAAGAATATCATCAGCATGGGCGGCTGTGACCTGTGCATGAATCATGCGCTTGCCCTCACTCAGCTCCTTCAGGCGCAAAAGCGTGGCTTTAACGTCACTGCTCTCCTTGGCGAGAATAGAGGGGTTTGTGGTGAAGCCGTCTATGGGAAAATAGGGCAATATTTGTTCAATCTTTGCCGTGTTTGCGGTATCGAGCAAAATTTTCATGTTTGTTTGGACCCCCATAATAATCAGTCGATGCATATAATTCCCTGCAGCCTTCCGAAGCCGTTTTGGGCTTGCATCTTGACATAGTATACAGCCCTAAGACCAATCCTGTCAACTTACATTATGACGGTAATTTTCTGTTTCGGCACAGTAAAATCATATAGAACAAATTCTTAAATTTTTTTGTTCCAAGAAAAACCTCTTGCAATTCGTACGTTCTGCGCATATAATGTAGACGAACAGATGAATGCGATTAGAAAATGTATTCGAGGTATTTGTATGGAAAGAGTAATACTTCATGCGGACTTAAACAATTGCTATGCGTCAATTGAGCTGCTGCACCGTCCTGCCCTTCGCGAAAGCGGAAAACCCGTCATTGTCGGCGGTGACGTTGAGGCTCGTCACGGTATTGTGCTTGCAAAAAATGATGCTGCAAAAAAATACGGCATAAAAACTGGAGAGGTTGTTTGGCAAGCCCTGCAAAAATGTCCTCACCTTGTATCTGTGCCTGCCAATTTTGAGCTATACATGCGTTTTTCCCAAATGGCGAGAGAAATATATTCCGAATATTCAAATCAAGTGCAAGCCTTCGGCATTGACGAAAATTGGATTGACGTTACAGCCAGCGCAGGGATTTTTGGGAACGGAGAAAAAATTGCAAATGAAATCCGTGAACGCATGAAGCGTGAGCTTGGCGTGACAATTTCTGTTGGGGTGTCATGGAATAAAATTTTTGCAAAGCTCGGCTCTGACATGAAAAAGCCCGACGCCACCACGGTAATCAGCCAGAATGACTTTAAAAATAAGGTCTGGTCATTGCCTGTTTCAGACCTTTTATATGTCGGACCTGCGACGGCGAAGAAGCTTCACGCAAGGTCGATACACACAATCGGCGGCTTGGCTAATGCAAATATAACACTGCTTAAAAGCTGGATAGGCAACGCAAACGCTGAAATGCTATGGCATTTTGCCAATGGCTTGGATTCCTCGCCAGTGACCTATGAGGATGTTGATGAAACAAGTGCCATTAAGTCGGTGGGAAATTCCACAACCTGTCCCAGAGATTTAACTACTCCTGAGGATGTAAAAATTGTATTTTACACTCTTGCGGAGTCTGTTGCGTCAAGAATGCGGGAGTCTGGCTTTGAGGCGCAAACTGTTCAAATTTATGTAAG
>JAVBKA010000098.1:0-5183 GCA_031546715.1 Oscillospiraceae bacterium
GTCTTTCCTGCGCCGACTTCGTGAGCTAATAACGTGTTACCGCCGTAAAGAATATGTGCAATTGCACCCAACTGATGGGGACGAAGGTTAATATCAGGACTAATTCCCACAAAATTAATATGGCTGCCGTCATACTCACGAGTACGAACGCTGTTAAAGCGTTCATTGTACAGCGAGACCAGCGTCTGCCGACGTTTCGGGTCTGAGAAAATCCAATCCCTAAATGCTCGCTTTATCGCATCTTGCTTTTGCGCTGCGAGAGTAGTTTCTTTTTTGTTAAATACACGTTTTTCCTTGCCATCTTCAATTATGGTGTCGTAAACTCGAACATCCTTGAGGTTGAGTGTGTCCAGAATTATTTCAAATGCGTTCATACGATTAGTGCCGTATGTGACTGTTGCAAGAACGTTGTTTGGCTGAATACGGCTTGAATTAGTAATACCCCACTCTCCCGTGTGTTCAGAGTAATTGACCTTAATAACATTTTTTAAATAGAACGGTGTCTGCAACAGTTCGTGCATAAATTGCTGTATATACTGCTTATCTATCCATGTAGCGCCTAGCCTGACGGATATCTCACTTGCGTCTAAATCTTTTGGCTGAGCGTTCTCCAATGCTGCTACATTAACAGCGAACTCTGGATAATTTTCAGCGGACTCAATCGCTTGGCGTAACTTTTCACGGACATTGCCTGACAGATATTCATCTGCCGTCTGCCAACCGATATATCCGGCATCTTTGTTGACATCAAATGCTCCCGTAGTAGGATTCTTAAAAATGACACCGTGTAACTGCTCCACAATTTCAGGTACTTTTTTGCTACCGCACATCAGCGAAGCCATAAAGCCTAAATCCACACATGCTCGTTCAGAAATTGACACAGCTAAAGCCTCGCTTGGCGTTTCAACGGATGTAATAATCCGCTTTTGCTTAATGGTGCGCTTTGAAAAAATATCCGCTTTGCGGTCAAGTCTTCCCTTATCATTCAGTATTTCAAGTGAGGACAGTAAGTAATACGAAGAATCTTTAGAAAACGCCAATGCATTAGCACGGTCACTTACCAGACCATGCTTCTGCACAAAGTTATCGTAGACGCTGTTCAGCTCCGCTTGCTGGGCTTTTATATGTGAATCATCATAATCGTTAAGCTGAAGGTCAATTAGGACGTTGACGCACTCTCGCAGTGCTACCATGCCTTTGATGCGCTCAATTACCGTCATAGAGGATGTTTCCAAATACATTAGCGAATTTTCTCTATAGTAAGCTTTATCATCCACCACTGTGTAACTAAAATTCTTAACTCTTGGGTCAGCGGGCAGCACATCCACAGATTCAGCTTTCTCTTCAAGGTCATCCAAAGATATTTGTTTGTATTTGCCCTGTATACCGCTCATAGCGTTTTTCAGTTGTTCTCCAAGGTCTGCACCTTCAACAGGATTACACGTAGTTTCAGCTCCGAAGGGGCCAGATACAACTGCCATCGTGCCCAGCACCATTTCCGGATGCTCAGCGAAATAACTGTTTAGCGGAACATTGTCATTAGTTAGTCCTAAATCCACCCAGTCAGGCTGAATATCCAGAAGTCTTTCACGGCGCTGTAAAAATATTATATCCGAAGTAACTTCTGTTCCGGCATTTTTTAGGAATGCTGTATTCGGAAGCCTAACAGCTCCCAGTAACTCCGCACGTTGGGCAATATATTTCCTTACAGCAGGGCTTTGTTTATCCATCGTACCTTTGGAGGTTATAAACGCAACAATTCCGCCCGGACGAACTTGGTCAAGCGTCTTAGCGAAAAAATAATCATGAATCATAAACCCATTTTTGTCGTACCGCTTGTCGGATACCTTATAATTTCCGAACGGCACATTGCCGATAGCCACATCAAAAAAGCTGTCTGGCATTTTCGTTTTCTCAAAGCCGTCAACGGTGATATTGGCGTTTTGGTAGAGCTGTTTGGCAATACGACCTGTAACGCTGTCAAGCTCCACTCCGTATAGCTTAGACTGTGCCATGCTTTCGGGCAGAAGCCCAAAAAAGTTACCGATGCCGCAGGCAGGCTCAAGTATATTACCCTTTTTAAACCCTAACCGCTCTACGGTATCATATATCGCCTTAATTATGGTCGGCGAAGTGTAATGGGCGTTTAACGTGGAGGCTCTCGCCATCTCGTACTCATTAGAGGTAAGCAATCCCTTCAATTCTTCCTGCTCAATCGCCCAATTAGGTGCATTGTCACGCTGTTCAAAGGCTTGCACAAGACCGCCCCATCCGACATAATGAGATAGTATTACCTGTTCTTCAGGAGTAGCCAAGCGACCTTCAGCTTCTATTTGCTTTAGGGTTTTAATTGCAACCATATTGTCTGCAAATCTGTTTTTCGGGCTGTTCTCGCCTAAACTATCATCTGTGATATGGAAGTTAATTCGTTCCTGTTGAGATGGCATTTGATGTTTCACTTCAGGCACAAGCGGCTCGACTTCCACAACATTCTCGTTTTGCTGCAAAATAATAGCAGAGGTTACATCCTCTGCTTGAGCTATACTATTTATCTGTTCATCAACCGTGGTAAGGAAGGATAGCTGCTCCATCGGCTCATATGCTGTAATTGTGGGTTTCGTGATTGCAACAATTTCTGTTTGCAGAGAAATTGTTGCGAGATTAGGAAATAAGTCAAATTTGCCGCCTTGAAAGTCTTGAAGGTTCTGATGCGCTTTATGCCTGCTCTCATATTGTCTATCCAGAGATGGGGTTACCTGTAAAACAGGCTTCATCATCTCAAGCATTTCAGTTACTTTGTCGGGAGAATTTAGCAACTCGATAATTTGCATTCTTCCGTCTGCATAGTCAGTACCATACGCAAATGGACGATTATATTTTTCTGGCACATTGTAGAAGAAGTTATATATCTGCTCTGCCAGAACACGTTTCTCGTATTGCGGTATTTTGTCAAGCTCTGGATGAGACATATATTTTCCGGAATTAATAAGATTATCTATGCGTCTTGCTACGTTGCTCCATGGCAATACAACCTTGTCATAGGGTTCGAGAAGTGAACCACGGGTAAGCGCAAAACCTTTTGCCGAATGGTTTTCCCAACTACTGTCAGCCCTTGAAAGTGCATGTGAACCGCCACCTTCTCCATGCTCATATTTTAAAAAGTTCGCCTTTTCTTGAGAATTATGGTCATTTAGGAAATATGAAAATATACGATATTTGCCATGCTCAAAAGAGCTTCCACGTTTTAAAAAGGTCTCAATTTCGTCCTCGGTTATAAACTTTGGTGTTGGCTGCGGCTCTGCCAAACTCGAAGTAAATACAATCGGCTCAATCTGACAATTGCGGACGTCGTTAAGTAATGCTGACGGGTCATGCCACATTCTACGCTTTTCAACTTCAGAATCAAGCATTTGTATATCGTTTTCTAGCTTACTCACAATTACTTGTAACTGCTCTGGTTGCTGAAGCAGTGACTTTATAACGGCTACGTCTTCTGGGAATCCGCCATGTTCACCACGCCATTCGGCAGGCATTTCTTGAATATCATCACGGTAAAAAAACCATAGTTTTTCCGCAACTTCTTGAAATTCGTTATCGCTTGCTTTATCCAATACAGCTTGGGTTGCATACTGCCCATTTTGCAAGAGAACGCTTAAATGCTGAGCTACCTGCTCCCATGTGAGGTGAATGTTGCGGAAAGCATGTATCGCTGTAAGACCTTCACCGATGGTTATACCAGACTTGTCAAACCATGCGGAAAAGCTTTTGCCGTCTACTTTGACACCTCTACCCCCTGTTTTGTACTCCTGAGCCAGAAACGCAGCATTGTCAAAAATCCCCTTGTTTTTCATAAAGAATGCAATTATGCGCAAGACGCTGTTTTTTCTATTACCGCCTTCACGCAAAAGGGACTCCACTGCATTCAGCGGAATCCCTTTATCAGAAAACGCAATATTTAGATGTAAATCAGCTCTGCCAAGACTATCTCCTCGGCTTGTGCCTTCAATGTGTTCATGTGCGCTACCCATGCCATCTGGTCTATTGCTTTGTCCGGTGCCGGCTGCTTCAGCAGTAGCTCCGCCATCAGAAGCTCCATGCGGTCGTCCGCTGTCTTGTCTATCTCCCAAAGGTGGGGAAACAGTTTCTCGCTCAGAAGCATGGAGTTGTAAAGAATCTCCCTGTGCTCCTTGATGTACGCTTTGCGAAGGCGTCCGTATTTGCCCATAGTCTGCGGTGGATGCTCCTGTAGCTTCAGATCCGGAATCAGGTAATCCCCGTTCTGGCTGTAAGTTAATTCGTCGTTCATAATTGCTGCCCCTTTTATGTAAAGCCGTTTGGCTGATGTCATTCGCTTTTAACGATTCTTTTTCCAAAGCCTTAACTCTGGTTTCAATTGCACTCAAAACTTCTTTTGACAGTATACTAACCGCAGTTCCTAACGTTTTAACCGCCGTTGGCGTGTTGTAAGCTACGATATCCTTGAATCCATCCAAGCTTATATGTTGGCTTGAATCTATCCCGCACCGAGACATAATTCCGTGTGCGATACTTAACTTAAGTACGTCAAGAAATGACGTATCCATGGCCGCAATATCTGAATTTTCAAAGGGATTATCTTGAAGCGAGAACATAATATCATAAGCGTTATTGCTCACATAGTCCATCGCAACCATTGAGGCAACGTTTTTAATAGTTTCTGCGAAAACGTCTTTATCTGTACTAATTTCTACGCCATATCGATTACTGAGCATTTTCAGAATTTCAGTCTCGTATTCAGGCTTCATTTGCCATATATGCGGCATCGTTGAATTATAGCGTCCTGCTTCGGTATCTGAAATATCGAATACATAACGTAAATGTGAATTATCTCCGTAATCGTCAATCAGTGCAATGCCTTTTGAGCCTCGGCGCACCCATCTGCCAAATTTGTTATTCCAAGTCTCAATCGGAGCGCAGGCTATAGCATCTGGACGCTGAGCGTGTATCATGAGTAGGTCTACAAATGAATATTTGTACAACTGTGCGCTAGTAGTAATGAAAGAATACCATGACTTGGGTTCACTTGTCAATATCTTTGTTTGTTTATCTGCAAGCTGAGAGTAAAAAAGTGCTTTGTTTGTCATATTCTAGCCTTCCTAAATTGATTCGAAAAATCTGTCCAACGCTTGGCGGACAATCTCTGA
>JAVBKA010000218.1:0-4225 GCA_031546715.1 Oscillospiraceae bacterium
ATTGTAATAGGTTGTGTGTCTGCCTACAATCTCGGAGGAGAAATTGATGCAGATGCCATCTCTTTTCTAACTAATTTCTCAATCTCTGCCGCTGAAGGCGATTCCACCCCGTCAAGCCTTGGATACGCTTTTTTAAACGCATTTTTAATTCCATCGCTTATCTTTTTACTTGGATTTTCTGTAATTGGTCTTTTGATAATTCCTGTATTGCTTGCGGCAAAGGGTTTTATGCTTTCTTTTTCTCTTGCCTTACTAGTAAAAACCTTTGGTGTCAACGGAATTTGGCTGGGAATCGGTGCAATAGGTGTACAAAGCTTAATTGCAATTCCTTGCATTTTCATATTAGCGGCCTATGGCGGATATTCTGCGCTGCACTTAACCACAATGTCCTTCGGGAAGCAGCGGACTATGGCTCAGCCTTTGTTTAACCCTCCGTGTTTTCTTCGCTTCGCCATTTGCTCCGTAGCCTTAAGCATCAGCGCATTATACGAGGTGTTCCTTTCTAAGTCCGTTATATCTTTAATCGCAGGAAAGTTATAGAATTGAGGTTCAACAATGTCTGAGTATGCACGCAGCTTTTCCGAGTATCTTCGTAAGGAGAAAAATTCGTCCCAGAACACATTATCCTCTTATTTGAGGGATATAGGCCAATTTGAGAGCTACATTAGCTGTGGTATCGAAGCGGCAACTCAGGATGATGTTTTGCGCTTCACTAAACACCTTACCGAACAGGGAAAAAGTGTATCTACTGTAACTCGTTCTGTTGCTTCGTTAAAGAGCTTTTACTCTTTTATGCAAGTGCAAGGTCTTGTTTTTAACAACCCTGCCAAGGCTGTAAGTATTCCAAAGGTTGACCGTAAAATGCCTCAAATCCTCACTAACAAGGAAGTTGAGCTTTTGCTTGCCCAACCAAAAACTAACGACCTAAAGGGCTACAGAGACCGTGCTATGCTAGAGCTGCTATACGCCACGGGCTTGCGCGTTAGTGAGCTAATATCCCTTGATGTCCATGACGTTAATCTCAGCGCAAGCTTTGTTCGCTCAGGCTCGCCCAGAGAGCGCATCATTCCTGTATACCAGACAGCCGTAAAGGCTCTGGCGGAGTACATAAAGGTCGCTCGTGAGCGTATGGTCAGATCCAAGGACGATCAGGCATTATTTGTAAATGTTAATGGCGAGCGTATGTCAAGGCAAGGTTTTTGGAAGATTATTAAGCACTATCAAGAAAAAGCAGGTATCAAAAAGGAAATTACTCCGCATACACTGAGGCACTCATTTGCTACCCATCTTTTAGAAAACGGCGCAGATTTACGTTCTATTCAAGAAATGCTGGGACATGCCGACATCTCTTCAACTCAAGTGTATGTTAATCTTGTAAAGTCCAAGCTGCAAGATGTATATCAAAGAGCCCACCCAAGAGCATAGATTTTCAGGACGGCGCAGACCGTCCTAGCTTATTATTATTTAAACGTAATACTATTTCTCTGTTAAGCGAAATATTTGTAAGCTATCTACAACTTAATTGAGAAGTCGTATAAGCGGCACAAAGGAGCTAATATGGCAGGTATTTTCGGATTTTTTGATTTTACAAAACCCGGTAAGGGTGTGGATGCAGATGCGCCTCCCAAGAAGCCGTTTTTTCTGTTTTTTGAGCTAGTATGGAGAAAGCTAAGCCGCCTTGTTACCTTGAACTTTATGTATTTTATTATCTGCTTACCATTAATTTTTTTAGTTTATTTTGCTTTTAACGAAGGCTTAGGTCTCTTTCAAATTGCAAACGACTTAATGCAGAATCAACCGCCTCCCTTAACCGAAGACGGCACACCAGCACCAATGGCACCTGGAATTCCAGGGTCGTTGATTATCTCAATCTTTTCATCACTGCCAACTGGCGTGGTGTATGCACTGATAGTCATTTCCGCACTACTGTTTGGTCCTGCAACCTGCGGCTTTGTCTATGTTCTGCGGAATTTTACCCGACAGGAGCACACTTGGTTTTCTGATTTTTTTGTTCAAATGAGAAAAAATTGGAAACAAGGCTTGTTTTTTGGTCTTGTTGAACTCGCAATAGTTTTTCTTTTTGGATATAATCTTTTATTCCTTAAACAAACTGATTTATTTGACCCTTCACTGCTTGCGGTTTCAAAATATATCACCATTGCAGTCGCCCTTATTTTTTCCTTTATGCACTACTACATCTATATGATGGCAGTTACCTTCCAGCTCACAGCACGTCAAATTCTGAAAAACGCATTACTATTTGCGTTTCTAGGCGTTTTTAGAAACATTCTAGTTTTATTCTTAAGTGCAGTCATGGTTGTATTGCTTGTCCTGTCAACTGTATTATTAAATGGCTTAGGCGAACTAATATTTATTTCGGTTATATTCTTAAGCTTTACCGGATTCATTGGAGTATTTACGACATATCCGATTATTAAGAAGTTCTTGCTGGATAAGCTTGAAGAAAGCAAGAACGAACTTGAAGCTATTACTGACGGCAGCGAAACAGAGGATAAATAATAGCCAGTATACTCGTTAAGAATGCGCCTAACACTCCGAAAACATGATTTATCAAAAGCAGGAGGTCACCGACGAAAATCGGTGACCTCCTGCTTTATCATGCCGTCTTTATCTTTCCGAGCTAAAACCTTTAGCTTTCAGCTATTAACGCCTTCATATCATACAATCCGGGCTCTTTCCCTTGAGAAATGAACAATGCCGCCCTGACTGCGCCGTTAGCAAAAACTTCTCTGGAACATGCGCTGTGAGAAAGTGTAATAACCTCATCTCTGCCAGCAAACAACACATCATGGTCGCCCACAATTGTGCCGCCACGAATACTGTGAATGCCGATTTCATGCGCGCCGCGCTTATGCTTGTGCTGGCTTCTGTCGTATACAGCCTCGGGAGAATAGGGGAGCGCGGCGTCCGCCGCGTTGAACAGCATCAGGGCAGTCCCGCTTGGTGCGTCAAGCTTTTGATTGTGGTGGCGTTCAACTATTTCGATGTTATAGTCCTCGCCCAGAATTGCAGCCGCCTTTGACACTAAGTCTATCAGCAGATTAACGCCAAGAGACATGTTGCCAGACTGGAAAATCGGTATATGCTTTGAGGCTTCGACAATTAAACTTTGTTCAGCCTCTGAGAAGCCCGTGGTGGCAAGAACAAGAGGGGTTTTCTTATTTACGCAGTATGCTAGAAGCCCCTCAAGCCCATGTGTTCCTGAAAAATCCACAACTGCGTCAACACGACCTGGGTACTCAAGAACGTCAGAATACACAGGGTAGTCTGACTTCTTGACCGTATTAATATCAACACCTGCAACGATGGAAATGTTATTTCTGTTCTGGCAAATTGCGCTGACTGCCTGACCCATTCGTCCGTTACAGCCGCGAAGCATAATCTTTCGCATAAATCCTCCAAGAGTAGACTTTAATAACCAGCCTTTGGCAATGGTTATACTATTTTAAGACCTGCATTAATAAGTGATGTTTTCAGCTTTTCTACTAATGGCTGAGGCATATCCGCAAGAGGCATACGTAATTGACCGACATTATAGCCCAAAATGTTCATAGCCATTTTTACTGGGATAGGATTAACGTCCATAAACAGGCTGTTGCACAAGTCAAACAGCCTGATTTGCATGTCGCCCGCAGCCTTGACATCGCCTTCTAGGTAGAGCTTTGTCAGTTTAGCTATTTCACTGGGAATAATGTTCGCCGCAACAGATATGACACCTTTGCCGCCTAGAGACATAATCGGAATAACTTGGTCGTCATTTCCTGACCAAATGTAGAAATCCTCAGGGCAAAGAGAGCGGGTATGCGCAACCAGTGTAAAGTTGCCAGAAGCTTCCTTCGTGCCGTTAATATTAGGATGCTTGGCAAGTTGGGCATATGACTCGGCTGTTATTGTCATACCTGTGCGGGAGGGGACGTTGTACAAAATAATCGGAATAGTAACTCTGTCAGCCACGTATTCAAAGTGCTTAACTAGACCGCCCTGAGATGTTTTATTGTAGTAAGGCGTAACGATCAGCAGTGCGTCTGCTCCGGCTTTTTCGGCGTTTTGGCTGAGCATCAAAGCGTCTGCTGTATCGTTGCTCCCTGTACCTGCAATGACAGGTATACGTTTTGCAACCTTTTTTACAGCGTACTCAATTGTTGCAAGATGGTCGGGAATGCTTAGCGTGGAGGATTCACCGGTTGTTCCGCAAATAACCAAC
>JAVBKA010000233.1:0-8313 GCA_031546715.1 Oscillospiraceae bacterium
AACCAACAAATAAACGTCAATCTTAGTTAATTGCACCAGTGTTTACATTGTTTTCGGACAAACCTCGCTAAGAATACATACGCCGCACTTTGGGCTTCTTGCGGCACAAACCGCTCGACCGTGATACACAAACCTATGGCACAGCATTAGTTGCTCGTTTTCGGGAATCTGTTCCCTCAATGCCGTTTCGACCTTACCGGGGTCGTCAGTGCTTACTATTCCCAGACGGTTACTCAGCCTGATGCAGTGGGTATCTGTTACGACAGCAGGCTTGTGATAAACCTCGCCGAGAATAAGATTAGCGGTTTTTCTGCCAATTCCCGGCAGAGTTAGTAGTTCCTCCATTGTATCAGGAACTACTGAATTGTATTTTTCTATGAGAATTTTCGATGCACTCTTGATATCCTTTGCCTTTGTGTGATAAAATCCACATGGCTTCACTATTTGGCTAAGCTCCTCAATATCGGCTTCTGCCATGGCTTCTAGTGTCGGATATCTTTTGTATAGAACCTCAGCGACTATGTTTACTCTGGCGTCAGTGCATTGCGCCGCTAGGCGTGTGCTGAAAAGGAGCTGCCAAGCTTCGGCAAAATCCAATGTGCAGTCTGCGTCAGGGTATATGCTCTTTAACAGGTCTACTATTTTTTTAACTCTTATGTCCATACGCTCACCCCAGACCATTGTATAATAAAACATACTATTTGTAAATGGAGTGGTTACTTTGGTAAAGGATACTATTGATTTTCTCGCAAAACACGACCCCGCGGTTGCAGAAGCAATCGGCTTAGAGCTTAAACGCCAGAGAAAGCATATTGAATTAATTGCTTCAGAAAACTTTGTATCAGAGGCTGTCCTTGCCGCAATGGGCAGTGTGCTGACAAACAAATACGCTGAGGGTTATCCGTCCAAGCGTTATTACGGCGGCTGTAGCTGCGTTGACATCGCAGAAAACCTCGCCCGTGACCGTGCTAAACAGCTTTTTGGAGCAGAACATGCCAATGTTCAGCCACATAGCGGAGCGCAAGCAAACAATGCCGTATATTTTAACTACTGCAAACCAGGAGACACAGTTCTCGGAATGAATTTAGCCCATGGAGGACATTTGACCCACGGCAGCCCTGTTACAATTTCCGGAGCGTACTATAATATTGTACCATACGGAGTGGATGAAAAAACTCACCTTATTAATTATGATGAAGTTCGTGCGCTTGCGTTAGAGCATCGCCCGAAGATGATTATTGCTGGTGCGTCTGCCTATCCTAGAGCAATTGACTTTGAAAAATTCTCAGCTATTGCAAAAGAAGCAGGAGCTGTGCTATTTGTTGACATGGCTCATATTGCAGGCTTGGTCGCCGCAGGTCTGCACCAAAGCCCGATTCCGTATGCTGATGTCACAACATCAACAACACATAAGACCCTGCGTGGGCCTAGAGGCGGCATGATTTTGTGTAAAGAGGATCAGGCAAAGGCTGTTGACAAATCCATTTTCCCAGGAACTCAAGGCGGCCCATTAATGCACATTATTGCCGCTAAAGCCGTCGCATTTGGCGAAGCGTTGAAGCCAGAATTTAAAACCTATCAGCAACAGATTCTCAAAAATGCTCAAGCCCTTGCAAAGGCATTGGTTAAGAAAGGGTTTACTCTAGTGTCAGGCGGAACAGATAATCACCTCATGCTTGTTGACCTTCGCTCCTTTAATGTTACAGGAAAAGAAATGGAAAAACGTCTTGACGAAGTTTTCATTACTGTCAATAAAAACGCCATTCCCTTCGACCCGCAAAGCCCGTTTATTACCTCGGGTATTCGCCTTGGAACTCCTGCAATGACGTCACGAGGCTTCTGTGAAGCTGACATGGAGGTTATCGCGGAGCAGATTTACCTCACAGCTACCGATTTTGAGAGCAAAAAGTCTGCGATACAGTCCGCAGTTTGCGACTTGGTAGCAACCCATCCGCTTTATGAGTAACCAAAGACCATTAGCCGATAAGCTTCGCCCCACTACCTTAGATGAGGTTGTGGGGCAAAAGCATTTGCTGGGTAAAAGCGGTTTATTAAGAAGAGTTATTGAAAGCGGCAGAATCCCCAACATGATTTTTTACGGACCGTCGGGCACAGGTAAAACTACTCTGGCGGGCATTATTGCGGAAAAAACTGAGCGCACGCTTTACAAGCTTAACGCCACCAGCGCGTCATTAAGTGATGTGAAAGCGATAATCGACAATCTTGACACCATGCTGACGCCTAACGGGGTGCTTTTGTACCTTGACGAGATTCAGTATTTCAACACAAAGCAGCAGCAGAGCCTGCTAGAGTTTATCGAAAATGGGAAGGTCACTCTGATTGCTTCGACAACGGAGAATCCTTATTTCTATGTTTACAATGCTATCCTCAGTCGTTCCACTGTGTTTGAATTTATACCTGTCACACCTGTGGACATTATTCCCGCTGTTAGGCGGGCTATAAATGTTATTAATGAGGAAAACGACATTGAAATTACCTGTGAAGACGGTGTGGAGAGGCATATTGCACACGCATGTGGCGGCGATGTCAGAAAAGCAATCGGTGCAGTAGAAATGCTCTTTTATGCCGTTCCTATTGATGAAAGAAAACCGCGCTTTACGATTAAGGACGCACAGGACATCAGCCAAAGCAGTGCTATGCGTTACGACAAAGACGGCGACAGCCATTATGACATTCTCTCGGCGTTTCAAAAGTCTATTCGAGGCTCTGACCCGAATGCGGCTATTCACTACTTAGCAAGGCTTCTTATCGCGGGGGATTTGCCCTCGGCGTGCAGACGGTTGTTAGTCACTGCTTCTGAGGATATTGGGCTTGCGTACCCGCAGGTAATGTCAATAGTCAAGGACTGTGTGGATTCGGCGTTGCAGTTAGGACTTCCAGAGGCTCAAATGCCGTTGTCGGCGGCAGTTTTGCTATGCGCTACCGCACCTAAATCCAACTCTGCATCGTGTGCCGTGGGGGAGGCGATGAGTGATTTGCGAAACGGTGTCAGCGGTGACGTGCCCGCCCATATTAAGGACGCTCATTACGAAGGCGCGAAAAAACTGGGTAACGGTCTGACTTATCAGTATCCTCACGCGTTTCCCAATCACTATGTAGCTCAGCAGTATCTCCCTGATAAACTAAAGGACAGAGAGTACTATGTCGCAGGGGATAACAAGACAGAGCAAGCTGCGAAAAAATATTGGGAACTTGTGATTGGCAGTGTCGAGGGAGCAAAATGACACGGAATAAATGCAAGAGGGTCGCTTTTTAAGCGACCCTCTTGTTTATATCATGTTCACTTACTTTATATTAAGAATTCCACCCAAATACCCAGCTTAGGAGTCCGCTTTTTTCTTTAGTTTCACTGAAAACATCAATAGCTCTTGATAAAAGCTCGGCAGAGGAGGCTCTTGTCAGTGTAGTTTCCCAAGATTCGCTGGAAGCCTTGATGATTCCAACTGAATCCAGATTAACCGCCGCCTGAGCTGCCCAAACTGGCACTGCAATATTTTCATCTAAGGTTTGGTTGACGTTTGCCACCTGAATTGCCTTGTTGATTATAACAACTGCTTCAGCCAGTGAAATAGGTCTTGAAGAGTTGAGCTGTTTGCGACCGTCCATAGTTTCTGAGCCGCTGATTATGCCAGCTTTTAGTGCTGCAAGAGCGTAAGGCTTGACCCATGCGGGGGTTAATTCGTCGTCAGAAAAACCTGTTACTAGGGTAGGGGAAACGTCCTCAATTCCAACGGCCTTTAAGGTCATTGCGATAAATTCGCCTCTGCTAATGCTTGCGCTTGGTGAAAAATAGAAGCTGCCGCAAAGCTGTTCGCCGATGAAAACATCGTTTTCAACGAGCTTAATCGCTGCATAATGGGACGAGTTACCTTCCATGTCTGCATAGGTTGTTTTTGTTGTTGGCTTGTCGATTGATACTGTTAGGGTAGCCTCGGCAGATGTGTTGCCAAAGGTGTCAACCGCTACATATGAGATTTTATCGCTGCCTGTTTTGTTCATGAAGGGTGCATAGGTGAATTCGCCGTTTTCTAAAATGTTAATATCTCCGCGTTTAGGTTTGGAGACGATTTTATATGTCACTTCGTCGCCATCAGTGTCCTTCGCTTGGAAATATCCGTTTACAGCAATGTTTTTGTAGGTTTTAATGCTGATGTTTTCAGCAATCGGAGCGTGATTGACGGCAGAGCTTAGCTTTAGGCTAACCTTAATTGTCTCAGGATGAACCCCTGTTGACAGTACAGGCAAGAAGGTAAAAGCTGCCTTGCCTGCTGAGTTGTCCGTTGGAACAAAGCTCATGCTGCCAACTGCTGCAATTGTCACTGCTTCGCCGGCTAACAAACTGTGATTGTCAAGCATAAGTGTTCCATTTGCAGGGAGACTGGTTATGACGATACCTTTTAATTCGTAACCTTCATTAACGCAAGAAAGAAAATCAGTTTCAGAGAAATTTAAGGTTTTGCCTGCTGTTGATGTGAGATCTAATGACGACATAACCGCTGTTGATGGGGATTCGACTTCTGTTGACATTACATCCAATGTGTCAAAATCAACAATTTCCTCTGATGCGGCAAAGCCTGTGCCGCAAATACTCAGCATAAAGATAAGGGATAACGCTAGTACTTTTAGTTTCATAAGAACCTCCTAAATAATGTAAGACATGTTCGCTTGGTAACTAACCATAGTCTTTTCCATTTTGAGATAAATATTCCCTCTTGTCCAGAAATTTGTAATTTTTTTTGTACGACCTCATATATATAGAAATAAACAATGAAGGTCGCGGAGGGTGATACATAATGAAAGAGCAACGAATCAGGAGAACTAATCGCTTCAAAGCTCAGGCAGAAGCAGCTTTAAGTCTTAAGAACAACAAGCAGCTAATTCAGCTTGGAGCATGTCTTGCAATATTAGTAATTGCGTATTTAATGAAGATATCTTTTCCATCTGAGGTAAAAGCATTCGTCAATGACCACATTTCTAAAGGCATGAGCGTCATTGAAATATTCAACTCCATCAGCGACGGTATAAACGACGCCTTCTCTTGGGCACCGTACCCAACTGAAACCCCCTCAGCGTCACCCGAAGCATCTGCATCGACGTCACCCGAAGTGTCTGTGTCGCCAACTGCATCGCCGTCAGCATCAGAAATCCCTAAGCTGGAAAACACGGGTCAAGCGAGTAACAGTGAAAAACTATCCCAAAAAGAGCCCATCCAAACACTTGCAGTTATTGACTATTCTGATTTGAATAGCATAGGCAGTGTGTATATGGATGAGCTTTTTATTTTTTCCGACCCAGAGGAGGACGTTGACGACACAACAGAAAAGCCAATCAGTGAGATAATACCCGAAAAAGCCGATTACACTAACTATACAATCAGCTTTCCCTATCAAAATCCTGTCAAAGGGACTGTCTCCTCTGAATATGGTTACCGTGTCCACCCTATAGATAATGTTACTAGGTTTCATTATGCCTTGGATATCGCAGCAAATAAGGGTGTAAAGGTTTCATCCTTTGCAGACGGGAAGGTGCTGATTACGGGCAAAAACTCCTCATACGGAAATTATATTCTTATTGAGCATAAAAACGGATTCCAGACCTTGTATGCACATCTCAGCGCAATAAGCGTAAAGACAAATCAAGTGGTCAAAAAAGGCAAAACCATTGGTAAGGTGGGCATGACAGGAAAGGCGACAGGTCCGCATTTGCATTTTGAAATTCGTTACAACGGCAAATATCTAAACCCAGCTCTGTATGTTAAGCTATGAGAAATCATCGTTTTCGCTTGCCAAAAGTTACTCCTGGATTTGTCCTATTGTGGACAATGCTCTATTACCTAGGGGCAACAACATGGTTGCTGCCTGTTTTTGCCGCGGCGTTAATACATGAGGCAGGTCATATAATCGCGCTGATGCTGACGGGCGGAAAAATTCACTCCGTTGAGTTCACCGCAGCGGGCTTAATTATACGGCAGGATGAGCAGCGTCCCCTCACTTACGCTAAGGACTTAATCTGCGTATTAAGCGGTCCGTTTGCGGGACTTTTATTTGCCTTGCTTTTTTTACTCTCAGATGGTAAAATTCATAGTGTTGCATTAGGCGGTATGTGCCTGACGCAATCTGTCTTTAATCTTTTGCCTTCGGCGGGCTTAGATGGCGGCAGAGCATTGCAGTTAATTCTGCACTCTATGGATATTCACACCGCAGACAGGGTACTGAGGGTAACAACTACCCTGACAGGCTGGTTCATTGCGATTGCGGGAGCATTTGCCTTTGTAATCACTGGAAACAACCCCACATTAATTATCGCAGGAATTTACGCAACGTTTTTCATTTTTCAAAACGATTGAGCGTCACCAAAGAAAGAGGACATTTATGTACGATAGATTAGAGCCGTTTTTAGCGGATGTTAGAAAGCCTGCCCGCTATGTTGGCGGCGAATGTAATGCCGTTATGAAGGACAAGGATTCAGTAGACTTACGAGTAACCTTTTGCTTTCCCGATACATATGAAATAGGTATGTCACACCTTGGCTTGCAAATTCTTTACGGGCTAATGAACGAAAAGCCGTGGATATGGTGCGAGCGCGCCTTTGCACCTTGGACGGATATGGAAGAAGTTTTGCGCAGAGAGAATATCGAACTGTACGCGTTGGAAAGCGGCGACGCGCTCTCCAAATTTGACATTTTGGCGTTCACATTGCAATACGAGCTGTGTTACACAAATTTGTTAAACATGCTTGCTCTTTCAAACATACCCTTAAAATCTTCTGACCGCAAGGACAGCTACCCACTGATAATTGCAGGAGGCCCATGCGCGTATAATCCTGAGCCGCTTGCAGATTTTATTGACCTTTTTGTCCTTGGAGACGGTGAAGAAGTAACCATTGAGCTTATGGAACTTATCCGAAAATGCAAAAAGGACGGCGTTTCAAAGACCGAGCTGCTTCGGAAAGCCGCATTAATCGGTGGCGTGTATGTTCCGTCACTGTACGAGGTTACTTATAATGAAGATAACACCATAAAAGCTGTTACGTCGATTTATAGCGACGTTCCCAAGGTCGTTACCAAGAGGGTTGTTGAAGACTTGGACAAGTCGTTTTATCCGACGAAGCCCCCAGTTCCATGTACTGAAATTGTCCACGAACGCACTATGTTGGAGCTTTTCCGCGGGTGTATACGTGGATGCAGATTTTGTCAGGCAGGCTTTACCACCAGACCTGTACGCTCGAGGAGCAAGGAAACTCTTGCTAAACAAGCGATTGAAACCTGTAACAACACAGGCTACGAAGAAATATCCTTAACAAGCCTTTCATCAAGTGACTATACGCCTCTTGAAGCTCTTTGCGAGAATTTGCTTGAGTTTGCTGTTCCAAAGCGCATTGGTCTGAGCTTGCCGTCACTTAGGGCGGACAGCTTTACAAGAGGTTTGATGGAAAAAGTGCAAAGTGTTCGCAAAAGTGGATTGACCTTTGCGCCAGAGGCGGGAACGGCAAGGCTTCGTGATGTTATTAACAAGAATCTTACAGAGGAAGCATTGTTTTCAGCCTGTGAGTCCGCCTTTGACGGCGGATGGACAGGGGTTAAGCTTTATTTTATGTTGGGACTGCCAACCGAAACTCTTGAGGACGTTATTGCCATACCCGACCTCGCCCACCGTATATTCTTACTTTGGAGAAGAACCACAAACGACAAGGCTCGCGGGGTTCGTGTTTCCGCCAGTGCGTCTTGTTTTGTACCTAAACCGCAAACGCCGTTTCAGTGGGTGAAAATGGATACAATTGAAATGTTCAACGAGAAAATCTCTGCATTAAAGTCCGCTTCCAGAAAACAGGTAACTCTAAACTGGCACGACCCTAAAACAAGCCACCTTGAGGGGGTTTTTGCAAGGGGAGACAGACGACTGGGTGCAGTAATTGAGAAAGCATTGAGTAAGGGCGCGAGAATGGACGGCTGGAGCGAAAACTTCTCCCATGAACTTTGGATGAATGCGTTTTCAGAATGCGGAATTGACCCGAGTTTTTATGTTTACAGAGAGCGCAGCAAGGAAGAAATTCTACCATGGGAGCATTTATCGGTAGGGATTTCAAAGGATTACCTTTGGAGCGAGTATAGGAAGGCGGTTGCGGAAGAATCAACGCCTGACTGCCGTTCTGCTTGCAGCGGCTGCGGAGCGGACTGCTTTGGAGGTGAGTGCCATGTCGTTTAACGTTAGGCTTGCGTTCCATAAAACAGGAAGAGCACGATATATTTCACATTTGGACTTAATGGCGGCTTTTCAGCGGGCTTTTTACAAA
>JAVBKA010000193.1:0-3276 GCA_031546715.1 Oscillospiraceae bacterium
CCTGCAAGAGCTGCGTTCATGCCTTCAATAGTGACTAAGAAATTCAGAAATAGCAGTGACATTAGCGCAAATGCGCCGCCTCCAAGGACATCTGCCGAGGCATAACCGAGCTTTCTGCCCAGTGAATACTTTTTCTTTTCCATATTAGCGTCTCCTAAATCAATGATTTGACTGCCGAGACAATCGCTTCTGCACCTGCGCCGTCGTTTGCGCCTGTTACGATGTATACTCCTTTTGAGCCGTAGCGTTTTACAAATCTTCCGAGATTTGCGGGGTGAACTAAGGCGTAGATGCTTTTGCCTACGCTAAGTGCCTTGTCGTAGATGAAATCCCATTCAGCATCGCCGCCGTCGGGCTTTCCCGCGCCTGGAGTCCATTGGAGCGCTTTAATTTCAGGAATGGACAGAACGCTGTCAAGATGCTTAATAGCGTCAGTTCCATCTAGGTGATACATGGATTTGTCAAGCCATTTCGCCTGTTCTGCCAAATACGGCAGCACAAACTCGTCAAACATTGCAGCAGAAAACATTGCCGACATATCGCATTGAAGCTTTGCAAGCCGTCCTTTTCCTATGAGCGCAAATGGTCCATAGTTGCAGAAGCCGTCGGCTTCCTTAACGATGTTATAGTGAAAATCATACACCTTAAACCACGCTTGCTGAACCTGCTTTATTAGCCTATGAATGTCCTCAGGGTTATCCATTATCTCAAGCAATAACTGCTGACTGTCAAACAGGCAAGCGAGCACATCGATATGCTCGGTTATGTCTGGTATTCCTGTGCGATACCGTCCTTGCTCATTGTCCTTAAAAAATCGGGTGGCGTCCAAGCTCCACTGCAGCCAGCGGTTTTGTTCGTCAAACACGATATTCGCCTCGGACGCATCACTTAAGAAGTGCTTATACCAAATAGTGTCAATTGTAAATATCGGGTCTGCTCCCAAAAACGGCGCGAGGCTGACTGCTCCTAAATTTGCAAATAATCGTGGATATCCGTCCGCCGTAATGTGTGCGCCTTGAAACATAGCAAGGTTGCGGTTAAGCACTGTCTGAGGGTCTGTCCAAAAATCCTCGGCTTCCTTGCTTACGGCTGTGCGCCCTGCTCTACCTAAATTTTCTCCTGAGGAGCTTTCCACCCAGCGGTCACCAGATGAGCCGCCCTGTACCCTTGGTGCTAAAATACCCAGAATTGGCCCGTCTGTATTCTCGCCCTTCCACCATGCTTCATAACGAGCCTTCAACCCATTCCAATCGCCTGAAAATTCTCCGTTTCCCATGGTTTTTTCTCCATTCCTTGAGTTTTATATTTAAGATTAGTATTATTGCTATCTCAAGCTTAGAAATAGTTCTTTTAGTGCGTTATCGTCCAGCGCAACAGGGTTGTTTGCAAGATTTGGATGCTTGCTGAACTTCACCAGCTCACCAATTTCGCAATCGCCAATCTTCGCGTCAGCCAGTGTAGTTCTCATTCCGGTCTGCTTCTTAATACTTGCTATCCGCTCCGCCATTTCTGCGGCGTTTTTAAACCCAAGCTTAGCGGCAAAATCGTTTAGCCGTCCGTCCTCAGCCTCTGCATTAATAACACACAGCTTATCAAGGGTAAAAGCACATGCCTCGCCGTGAGGAAGTCCGTATTTATTGGTCAAGGGAAAGGATATGGCATGGGATGCCGCCGTCTTTGGCAATGCGAAGGCAAGACCTGCAATCAGCGATGCTTCGCACATTCTTTCTCTTGCATTTACGTCACCGCCGTTTGTGTATGCGGTGAGCAGATTGTCAAAGACAAGTCTGGCGGCGTGTAACGCCATTGCGTCACAAATCGGCTGGTGTCCTTTGCTCCAAAAGCCCTCCAGTGCATGTGACAAAGCGTCCAAGCCTGACGCCGCCGTCACCTGAGGTGGTAAGCTGATGGTAAGCTCAGGGTCAATAATCGCCAGTTTTGGGAACAGACTTGGGTGATTAATTGGCGCTTTAACTCCACGATCATCATCTGTAAGCACTGCGACAGAGGTCACTTCGCTGCCAGTGCCTGCGGTTGTAGGGATTACTATCAGTGGCAGTCCCCCGCCGCATTGGTTTAGATTTTTTTCTCCGCTGTGTAATTCATATGCTGAAAAACCGCTGGTGGAAATGGCACATGCCATTTTTGCGCAGTCTATAGCACTGCCACCGCCCAGTGCAATCCCAAAATCAGCACCGACTTCACGTAACAGCTCTGCGCTCTTGTCAACCTCAGTTACGCGAGGGTTGGGCGTAACCTCGGCATACACGGCGGCAATACGTCCGCCTGAGTATTCCTTTAGCTTATCCGCAAGACCAGACTTTGCAAAGTACGGGTCGCAAATAAGCACTGCTTTACGGTAACCGCGGGCGGCGCAAAGTGCGTCCAGTTGCTGTATCGCACCAAATTCAAACACTACCTCTACGGGTTGCGAATAAGTCCACCTCATTGGTAAATCGTCTCCTCAAGCTTGCAAAACTCAACCTTGGCGTTCTTTAAAAACGTTTGTCTCCACTCCTCAAGCCCTTCAGTATGAGCGGTTTTAAGGAATACATCAACCATTTCAAGACCCATTTCACGAGCTATAACCCATCCGCCCATGCATAGTACGTTAGAGTCGTTTACCGCACGGCTCATACGGGCGGCGTACACGCTTTCTACGCAAGCCGCACGAATGCCCTTATACTTATTAGCCACTTGGCTCATGCCCATTCCAGTTCCGCAAATCAGCACCGCCATGTCAGCGTCGCCGTTTTGAATCATGGTTGAGGCTTCGGGAGCGACCTTGAAGAAGGGTACGCCAACTTCTGGGTCTGTTGTGCCAATCTCAGTAAACTCAATGCCTTTGTCTTTTAAGTATTCCTTCACCGCTTCTTTAAGCGGATATCCTGATTTATCTGAACCTATAACTATTTTCATTATATTTTCCTCCTACTTAGCCGCAATTGCAGCTTTTGCTTGAACAACAATGTTTTCCGCTGTAAGACCAAATTTTTCTTTCAATGGCTGTAGTTGCCCAACTGAGCCGAACACATCTGGTACTCCTACACATCGCAGTGGAACAGGTTTTTCTTGCATTAACAGCTCAGAAACCGCGCTACGCAGTCCTCCGATTATGCTGTGGTTTTCAGCAGTGACGATACAGCCAGTCTTTGATGCAGACTTTAGAATCGTCTCGTTATCCAGTGGCTTAAGTGTGTGTACGTTAATTATTTCCGCAGAAATCCCCTCTGCCTTAAGCATTTCATACGCCCTCAATGCCTCTGCAAGTAAAAT
>JAVBKA010000180.1:0-6776 GCA_031546715.1 Oscillospiraceae bacterium
CCTGGACAATACATAATTACGCCTCCCTTGCTAAGATTTTACCTGAAATACTGTAGTACGTCAATGAACATTTGACAACTATTGCAGTTTTTCGACATAATGTTTAGAGTTTTAAAACCTAAGAAAAAATGTTTAAACTCATCTGTTTTGATTGTAAAATTGTCCTGTAGCAAACGAAAACCAGGCGTTTTTAGTACTAATTGTTGTTAAGTGCACGTAACGACTAATAGTAAATATTTAGAGGGAGTGTATACAATGTATCAAACTATTAAAAAAGCCAAAGGCGTTCTTGTGGTCGCATTAATTACAAGCATGTTACTACTAAGTATGAGTGCCTTAGCAGGATCAGGCGAATTGTCATCCGCAAGCATAGTCAAGGATTCAGACGGAGCGTTTGGACCTATAGTGCCGATGTATGGAGCCATTGCTATTAGTGGAGCACAATCAGCTGCTGCAACAAATACCCTATGGGTGGCACTTGACCCAAGGGGACAAGGCGCATACAAAACTATGAGTGTGGCCCCAGGCGTTACCGCTTCAACTTCTGTCACTAACGCAATTACAGATGACTACAGAGTATTACTTGACCCTGCCGGAGCACTCCAGAAGGGTTGCATTGGCACTGGTGTAATAAAGAATTAATTCACAAGGACAATACAGGGCAAGCTAGTACTTGCCCTGTATTGATTTGCATCGTTAATTAACTCATATTCCAGATTGCCACAGAAAATAAACTCTTTCTATCGGTAGAAAACACTGATTATTTTTAGGGGGCGGGTTTTATCATTACTTCATCTATAAGAACATACATGCGCCAACTGCTGCGAGACAAAGTTATCATTATCGTTCTTCTCGGAATTATCTTGTATACGCTAATTGGAAGTTGGATGGAATTCGGAACTAGAGACCTAATAAATCTGGTTTACAAAAGCCAGTATACACATTTTATCAGTATGCTGGCACTGCTAGTTATTGGTGTAAGACTCGGAGGTATGGAACGGGAAAATGGTTCGATTGAGTTATTTGAAACCATAGGGAATGTAAAAAGGTCACTCATTCTTTCAAAATACATTTTTAGTCTCATGACTGCGTTATTTCTCTTTGTGGCATATGTTTTAGTGGTAACAGTATTATGGCTTATTTCCGGAAGTACCCTCAGTCTTTTTGGGCATATATTTACATATTCGCTCCTTCGTGTTTTAATCCCGTATATTACGTGCAGTATTATCGCCGTTGCCATTGGGGAACAAGTTAAAAGGCGGTATGCGTATTTACTTGTTTTGCTTGTATGGTGCATAATTAGTCCTATATCGACATTTGCGACGCAATATGTGTATCAAGCCTTCAATATTGATTCTGATTTGTTGTACTATTGCTTTAATGTACTAAACATGGGTGCAAGATTATGTATGCCATCGCTTCGCCCTTTGGTTTGCTTCAAGGTTCTATAATTTGGATAACCAACTGCGCAATACTATTTCTGGTTATTTGCTATTGCTTTTTGATTTCATTTACTGCACAACGCTCTGCAAAACTGCGAATAGTATATTCCGCTTCGCTGGTTTCGGTTGTGGTTTTAGGGCTTTTGCTGTCAGGTACTCCTAAAATGCAAGCATATTTTGATGTCTTCGATACTTACGACGCTTATCGAACGAAATATGAAATAGAATATTATGGAAACTTTTATCATTTTACTGGTGCGTCACAGGGTAAGGTTCTCGAATATGACAAAGTTCCGGAATTTAGTGATGAAATTGTACTGGAACCAACCGATTACAATGTAGAATTATCTGCGGGTATATTAGATGCAACAGTTAATTGTGACATAACGGCAGTTGTGACAAAGACCTCAAACAAACAAACCTTTACATTATATCATGCGTTTATTGTTAAGGAGATTATCAAAGATTCGCAATCCATGGAATTTCAGCAGTCGGGAGACTATATAGAGGTATATTTTCCTGAACCATTAACTATAGGCGAGACTATTAATCTGCATTTCTCGTATAAAGGACTTTCGTCAGCGTCATTTCCATGCTATAACGAAATCGTATATTTACCGTCAAACTATCCGTGGCTTCCCCGCGTTGGATTTATACTCCCGCCGGAAAAAGTTGTTTTTTCTGATAGTGATAATTTGGCATTGTACGAGCCTTGGGTAACCGCTGAGCCAATATCATTTTCCTTAAAATTTAATGCTAACCGAACCGTCTATGTAAATCTGCCCGAGGCATCTGATGGCGGATGGGCAGGAAATTCGTCAAGAGGTCTTACGGTGATAAGTTCAGCATTGTTGTCGAAATCCACAGTAGATGATTATGTAGTATACTATCCTGAAACGTTAACTCAATACTTGAAGGATTTTGTTCAAAGAGCAAAAAATATGACTAACTCAAGCAAAGAAGTGCTTGACCATCTCGGGGTATCCGGCGTCGAATTCAATAGTAAGACTATTGTTTTTTTACCATTCCCACCCAGCGGTATTATGGAACAGGAAGTACTGCAGTCAATCAGCGGTGAGACGGGTCTGTTTTTTAATTCCGTAAACAATGCCTACTTGTTCTTATTTGGTTATGATTATAGCCAAATTGAGTCTGTTGACTTTAGTCAAGGGTTTAGATCAATACTAACTTCACCAAATTTTCGCCGAGCAGAAAACTTTGAGCCTGTGGCTCTCAACATCAAGCAATATTTTTATCGCTGGCGTGACAGCGTGTTCATGCATGAGCCTTTAGTATTACGGGATTATGATCGAAATTTCTATGAATTCTATGAAAACACCGGTACACTTTACGACACTACAAGGGAACAAGCTGATGAGTTTGAAGAAAAACTTAGCAAAATTATATTTGATAATGACATCAATTTAGCAAACAGCTTCTTTTCATGGTGGTATACAAGCTGCCAAACTGGGGACTATCCCACAATGAAGCAGTACATTGCAAAGGCGGACGAAATACTTAGTGAAGGAGAACTGCAATGAATGACTTAGTTATATCACATGTTAATAAGTGCTACCATAAAAAGGTTCATGCCCTTAATGACGTTTCTCTTGAGATAAAGTCAGGAATATGCGGTCTTTTAGGACCTAACGGCGCAGGTAAAACAACTCTTATCCGCATTCTTATGACAATATTGCGCGCCGATTCAGGCGAAATCAGCATGGGGAATATTCATTGGTCAAAGTCGGCTCAAGTTAGGAGCATGATAGGATATGTTCCACAACATTTTGGCTTGTACCCCTTAGTAACTGTCGAGGAAGCGTTGCACCATATTGCCATATTAAAAGGAATTTCCAAAAATGATGCTGTAAATCAAATTGAGTGGGCGTTAGAAAAGGTAAACTTAAGCGACCAGTCGGCAAAAAAAATTAAGGCGTTGTCTGGCGGAATGTTAAAGCGTTTAGCAATAGCTCAGGCGATTCTGGGCAATCCTAAATTATTGGTTTTTGACGAACCTACCGCCGGACTTGACCCAGAGGAGCGAATTCGGTTTCGCAATATTATTTTAGATATTGCCGAAGCAAAAACCATATTAATCTCTACACATATCGTGCCAGACGTTCAGTCGGTATGCCAAAATGCAGTAATTCTAAACAATGGTAAAGTGCTGGCAAGTGATACCGTCAGCAATATTATCAATCAGTCTAGGGGGCATATTGAAGAACGAATTTTATCAGGAGCTGAATACGAAGGGATTAAAAATAATATTGTACTTATTTCAAAAAATATAATTGAATCTGGCATGTTTTCCGTCAGGTATATAGTTAAGGAAGCCTCGGATAGCCTTGGAGTAAATCCAGTTAGCGAGATTCTGCTGGAGGATGCCTATATGAATGTGTTAAGCAAGCGCCATATGCAATCGCAGGTGTCCGGTAATGCTGTATAGAAAGAGTATATCCCTGTTGTTTTCAAAGGAAATTGCTCGTTTTGAGCATAAATGCATGGGGATTAATCGGTATGTGCCTTACGTTTTGCTGCTTGGGGAATTTTCGTTTGTCATAGCACTTTATGCGGTTGGTCTCCTTGAGTATAAATATATTATGGCATCATCAGAGTTACTGCTTCCCATAGGGGGGGAATGGTATGGCATTTTTATTACAAGAGGGGTTTTAGAGCTTCCGGGAAGTAACTTATATTTTACATATGATATCAGCCGAATTTATCTAGGAACTTTACGGATTCTAAGAGAGTATGTAATCTATGCCATAATTGTTGTGGCGCAGCTGTCTTTGTTATTCGCAATAGCCGCGCTTCCGTTTGCAGATTTACTGATGCTTTTGTTATTAACTCTGACACAGATATTGTTTTTTGCAGGGCTAGGTTTCTTCCTTTCTGTAGTACTAAAGGAAACATTTTTCGCTGTCGTAGGCTGCGCCGCATATATAGTCTTTTTTATTTTTACGAAAGGGGAAGGACTTTCGTTCCTTTGCATATATCAGTTTTTGGAAGAACCATCACTCGAATACGTCACGCTTTCTTTTGGCCGGGATATTGCTTTATGCGTTTTGCTATTTGCAGTTGCGCAAATAATTCTGAGCAAGATGCAGCCAAGAGAGATAGTTGAAAATGATTAAAAGTGTACAACAAAGCACCAAAAACGGAAAAGAGTCACCGTTTACATTGTAAACGGTGACTTTTCTATCGCTAAGTATATCCTATATATAACCAAAATAATAGCTAATTCAGGCGTTGCCGTACCGTTTCCTATATACCTACTTACTGCTTAATCACTGAGTACGCAATATTAGTGCAGTGGTCGGCAACGCGTTCGAGATTTGTTACAATTTTAATCATAATCAGACCCTCGACGGCGGGGTAGTCGTGCTTATTAAGCCTATCGATGTTTTTCTCCTGAAAGACAACCATTGCATTGTCAACTCTGTCCTCAACGGCGTTCATCGCGTCAATTTTCGGCTGCTCGGAACGTCTTGTGGAGAAGATTTCAAAGGATTTGTCAAACACGGTCAGTGTGTCGTTGTAAACACTGGCAAGCTCTTGCAAGGTCTGGGAATGGAGGGAAAGGTTCTGATTTATGCAAACCTGTGCTTCTTCAACGATATTTTCGGCATGGTCACCAATTCTTTCGATGTCATTTATAACATGATACAGCGACGCAACCAGACCAACGTCCTTGTCATCAAGGTCGAGAGTGCTCATTTTTACTAAAAATCCCGTAATAGAGTGATTAAGAAAATTTATCAGCTTTTCTCTGCTATAAACGTCCGCAACGAACTCAGGGTTTTTAGTTTGCAATGCGGCAAACGCGCTTTCTAGATTGCTTTTAGCGAGCTGGGCCATGCGTTCTACTTCCTTCATAACCTGTGTGATAGCGAAAGGAGGCGTTGCAAGGAGCTTGTCGTTGATGTAAAGAAGCTTCATTTCGTTTGTTTGTACATCCTCGCCAGGAATGAGCTTACATGCAATAGTCACTAAAATGTTGCCTAGCGGGAACAGAACTGCAGTAGTCACCACGTTGAATATCAGATGGGTAATTGCTATCTGCACAGCGGGGTCACTTGCGACGGAGGTCACAAAGTCAGTCAGAATCGGGAAGCCCAGCGAGCGGGTTACTAGCACCACGGACACGAAAATTCCTGTTCCGAGGACGTTAAATAGTAGGTGAATCATTGCAGCGCGTCGAGCGGTTTTATTTGTACCAATAGACGCAAGCAAAGCCGTCACACAAGTGCCGATGTTTTGCCCGAACAGAACAAAAATGGCCGAGGAGAGTGGCACTAAGCCTTGCATTGCAAGGGCTTGAAGAATCGCAACAGATGCCGAGGAGCTTTGAATAATGGCGGTAATTGCAACGCCTGCTAAAATACCGAGAAGAGGTTCTTGACCAAAAGAAACAATCAGGTCGCGGAAGCCTTGATATTGACCCAGAGGTGCCAGAGAGTCCGACATCATGTTGAGCCCGAGGAAGAGTAAGCCAATGCCAGCCAGAATTGCGCCCATGTTTTTAATAGAACTCTTTTTAATAAAGGATACGCAGACAACGCCGATAATCAAAGCAAAGGGGGCGATGGATTTAGGGTTCAGGGCAACGAGCCAGCTAGTTACGTGGTACCGATATTGGCACCCATAATAATTCCAACGGATTGCGAAAGCGACATAAGTCCCGCATTTACGAAGCCGACAACCATTACCGTGGTGGCAGAGGAGCTTTGACTTATTCCGGTAACAGCAACACCGACTAAAAGACCCGAAAGCGGTTAGCGGTAAGAACCTCTAACATACGCCTCAGCCGTGAGCCAGCGGCATGTTCCAGACCATCACTCATAATTTTCATGCCGAATAAGAATAATCCCAAGCCAGAAATAAGCCCTAAAATGTCCTTAAAATCCAATTAAAAACCTCCCAAATTCAATTTTACTGACGTACTTCTAACTAATATATATCGTTTTTCGACACGATGTATCAGCACCGTTCTTACTGGTGCTAAAATAGCTATGTATATGCGGATTAACCCGCCAGTGAAAATATGCTACATATTTTCACGATAAGCGCAGTTGTACAGCAACGCCACCCAAGGCATTGCCACATTTGTCCAATATAACCATTATTCAGGAATTTTTCAAATAATGCAAGCTAGTATAATGTAACGAAAAATGTCGCAAATGTGAAAATATTAGAATTATTTTTTATCTAAGATTAGTATAAAGAGTTGACAAGATAGAAGTTTGAGAAAAAAGTCGGTTAAAAGCAAATTGAGCACAATGCGCCAAAATGCGCACTATGCTCAATGTCGCTAACCAAGTATAGATCTCTCTA
>JAVBKA010000030.1:0-31320 GCA_031546715.1 Oscillospiraceae bacterium
ATTGGTTCAATCCACGCTTCTCTCCCCTTTTTCTTACACAACCAGTATGAAGAAACTAATGGCATTTCCGCTCCACATACAGGGTTTGAGCACTTCACTGTTCTTGCCCAAATCCACGCAATTACCGTAACTTCACTACCATCTTGAAGTTTTGCCTTGGGATATAGATGACCAACACGAGCAAATGCCTGCTCTTTCATCCACTCACCATAGTATTTTACATCTTCAGCCAGTCCCTTGGCGCCTTTATAACTAATAGGGTTTAGAAGTTTTTTTCGAGATTCTGGATTTATCGGCAGCTGATCCTTAAAACGCGGAGGGATCTCTATTAGAGCCTTATTGATTAGTACGGCAACAGGGTTCAGGTCGCTCGCATGTGCTTCTAATCCCAGACGTTGGGCTTCCAAAGGGATAGAACCACCACCAGCAAACGGGTCAAGCACCGGCGGCGGATTGCCGTCAGTGGATTTAAGTATTTCTTCATATGCCTCTTTGTATAAGGCTTCATCACCGATGTTTTCCCATTTTACAAGGCGTTCAATTAGTCGGAATAATCGCTGCCGCTCTTTTTCCTGATCTTCTTCGGTCGGAAATTGCTCTGGATGGCTAGAAGGATCGTCTACAAGTGACGAAAACAGCACAGCTCGACAAGCCGCCAACGGACGACGCGCCCACCACAGATGCAATGTGGAAGGATGACCGTGGCGTATTGATTTTTCTCGTGCCGCCTCTTTATTAATGGCCTCCAATGGCAAAGCTACTTCGATCAGTTTCTTTTTCATTGAGTACCTGCTTCCGCTGGCAAAAATGCCTGCATGTCATTATAAAATCTGCCGAAACTGATACTGCATTTTTCTTTTAATACTTCAACTTCACATTTTCTTGCGATTTCAGCATACGTATCTGAAGATGGAGATTTCTGAAATTGTGCCAGTACTCGTTCAAGATACTTTTTAGGATGATTCGCTGTGCCTTTGTTACCCCAGGTGTCTTCAGGATCTTTCGGTAACTTTGGTTTTTTTGGCACTGAGTCAAAAGCACGCTCGTCAGCCAACAACCAACTTTCAGTCATGTGCATTGGGACAATGGATATGCACTTGTAATTGGGATTTTCACGTAATATTCTGAGAAATGCCTCAACCTGGTTGTACATTTCCTCAAAGCCATTATTATCTTCATCCCGATGGAATGCGATAAAAGTGCAGTTCTCTTTGTCGGCTAATGTTGAAAGGGCCTTTGCAATTTTGTTATTCTTGCTATCAACATTTTTGACTCTAACTGCGGCTATATCTTGACGACTCTTTGTCGCAAATTCAATATTTTGAACTTTCGAAACCTTTTTTATTAGGATTTGTATAACGCCATCTTGGAAGCTATACTCATCACCTTGATAGACTTGCCGACCGTAGTCGGTTACTCCCTCACAGCATAAAAGTACGCGCATATTATTCTACCTCCCGCTGAGGCTGATTGAGTCTTTCAAGAATTTCTTTTTCACTGTAATTTATCCATACTTCTCCCGGATTCAGAAAATCCAAGGTTTTTTTCATTTGCTCAGTTGAAAACAAAGGCTTACAATGGACACTACCGTCTTTTTTATCTTTCCACAGATACACCAAATGCTCCGGTTCGATAAAACTTACAAAATCAGTGCTGTGAGTAGTAATAATGATTTGAGCACCATGGTTTTTTGACAAACCCGATAGTATATCAACCACTTTTTTTGCCAGGTATTGACTTATTCCATCTTCAATCTCATCAAGCAACACAAGACCGCCTTTAGAGCTTTCCGAATCATTGAACAACAATTGCTGCTGATACGAATTTCTATCAACAACAATAGATGCCAGAGCAATAAGCCGCATTAACCCATCACTAATATGTCTTGGCTTAATGCTTATGTTATTTAATTCAAACTGTTCTTCAAGAGACATATCTATCCAGCCTGGCTGTCCTTTTGTTTGCGTAACAATATTAAGCTCTTCACCAACGAGCTCAGATACAAGCCTGTTCAATTCATCTTTTTGACCGAGTCCGTGTATGAAAGAAACTAATTTCTCTCCACCCATTCCGATCGAACTAACAGTACCACGATTGCCTTTTTCTCTCATTTTTTCTGGCGACAACAACTCAAAACTTTCAGATTTCCCTAAAAAACTCTTTAGTGCAAATAATCCCATAGCGTCTTTGCGTGGATATGATGGCACCAATTTTAGAGCTGAAGACTGTATGCTGAACTGTGAGAAATCCGCTGTTGAGACGTTGTTGTTTGAGCCACCGGTATTATAGGTTAACAACATTTCACCCGTAATAAGGTTTGTGACTTTCTCATTTATTTCCCAAGTTTTTTCCTTATGCTTATCTTTGTAGTCAATCTCAACATCCCATTCGACGTCATAAGTTGAATCATCAAAATCAAGCGCGTATGTTGAAACAAAACGAATAGGTTGGCATGCACCATCGTTAATTTTTGATTTCAAATCTGTAAATTGCCAGTCGCGTTCATCAAGGTATTCTGGTATATCCCTAAATGCTGTCGAACGCATAAAATCAATAGCCTGTAAGACCGTGCTCTTACCGCATCCGTTTCCTCCAATCAAGACTGTAAAAGGTGTGAACTCAATATCAATTTTCTCAATCGCTTTAAAATTATAAATGCTTAGCTTTTTAAGCATATTGCATCCCTCCTTCAATATTGTGCCTCAAAAACAATGGTTGCAACCATTCTCAATTTATTTATTTCAAGGGTATGGTTAATATCCGCAAACCCTGGAGCCTGTCCAATCCAATTCATATAGTATACTGCATTGCGTTGCGCTCCGTCTACCTCGACAACGGCTAATATTGTCTGTTCTGGTTTGTTTACTGCAACTTGCATCTCATTGTGTGTCACAGTAACTGTACCTTTACCAGCCTGGCGTCCTTTGACCTCGATAAAACGTAACGTATCGTCTTTTGTTCGAGATTCAACATCGTAACCTAGGTTCAACGAACCAACATCAACTGGCGTATTCCCTAACTCAATTTCGATAGACATGACAGTATCCATCGCTATACGCTCAACAAGTGCGCGACCTTCTGCAGAGAAGTTACTGGTTACACCTTTTGACATCGCTTCATCAAGCATATAACGTGGAATCACCCAAGCCCCACCAAGTACGGTTGGAGGCTTAGAAACAATATTTTTTTCTTGGGACAGTTCTTCTAAGCGGCGATGAAGCCTGCGTTCAAGTTCATGTACACGTTCTTTGAATTTCTCAGCATTAAGTTGAGCGTTTGGCTTGCCAGTTGAAATCTGGTCGTACATTTTACCGGACTGTGCGTCCCAATAAGCTATCTCTGCGTTCAATCTCAGCGTAACTTCCTTCGAAACTTTTTCAACATACTCAATACGCCTGTCGCGAACTTCTTTCAAATGCCCAGGCATCAGTTGACGCACAGCATAATCGCGAGCCAGTTTTTCAGCATCACCAGCCCACCATGCGTTAGTCGTCAATAGCTTCTCAATGTACGGATTCTCCGCTTCTGTCGGAATGTCATAGTCAAGATAAGGAGCATATCCAGCAGACTGCACACTACCATCTTTGATCATCTCTACGAAATGAAGGCGATGAGATGCCTTTACAGGACGACCAACGCTATCCTTTCGCCCATCCTCAAGAATATCTTCGATATAAAACAAAAGCCTGTCTTTGTTGCTATTGCCTGTGTTATCAATGAAAACAGTGCCTTGCTTCAGTAACTCCTGACCGTCACTAAGCACCTCATCAATCAAAGCGGTTAAAAGAGGATGCCCAGGGCAAATCAATGTTGCTTCGGGCTTTCCATCGATGTAAATCGATTTCTTGTCAAATGTGATGACATCATAATTCCGTGCAACAGGGTAAGAAACACCAAGTGGAGAACGGCGGTCGCGCAGTGCATTAGGTACATGTGGCAGACTGAATCGCAAATCTCCACGCTTACGAATTTGCCCTTTCATATTTTCATACGCACCGACAAAGAAACTCTCTATATAATGGGGTTGCAGACGTCGAGCCTCTATGCGTTCCATATCATCTCGAATCTCCTTTACTTTTTGACGTCCTAACGCTTGACCTGCAAGAGAGCGTTCTTCAAGAAGCTTTTCAAGATGATCCTTGTCAAGAGCTCCTTCGATAACTTGATTTAGCTTGTCTCGAATCTCAGGCTTATTACCGTAAACTATTGCCTCAATTAACAAGTCACGCAAAGGCTTATCCCCGAATTTCACTTTTCCGAGAACGTCAAAAACACGACCACCTAATGCTTGGCGCTCACGTTCTAGCTTTTCGAATAATCGATTGAATACTTCACCTTCGCGGGTCTCCATTGCTACAAGATTCCATAGATGGCAAACTTCGCGCTGTCCGATTCTATGGATACGTCCAAAACGCTGTTCGATACGGTTTGGATTCCACGGCAAATCATAATTAATCATCAAATGCGCGCGTTGCAAGTTAATGCCTTCGCCGGCAGCATCTGTTGCGACTAACACCGAGACTGTGGCATCATTTTTGAAACTTTCCTCAACGAGTTTACGATCTTCACGGTGCATACCACCCTGTATTGTAACAACCGATTCCTCGTTCCCAATCATTGTACGGATTTTACCTGCAAGGTAATTCAGAGTATCACGGTGTTCTGTGAAAATAATGATTTTTTCGCGTTGCCCACCTTTTTCAAACATTAGAGTGTTATCCTGGAGCGTCTTAGAAACTTGCTCCCACTTTCGATCAACACCACTATGTCTCAACTTTAGTGCCAGTGCTTCGAGTTCTTTTAGCCAATTTATTTCATTTGCTAATTCGGCAACACTTCTTGCTGCCGTTGCTTCATCCAAAAATTGTTCTTCAACCTCGTTGACTTCATCTTCTGGCGCATCGTCAAGATCATCCCAATCATCATCAGTAAAGGTTGGTTGCGTTGGTCTAAATGAATCCATTTTTTGAATTTCTTCTAAGCGTCTTTCCAATCGCTCCCGACGCCGACGTAATGACTGGTATATAGCTTCAGGTGATGACGCAAGTCGACGTTGCAAAATAGTTAATGCAAAACCAACTGCATGGGCACGATTAGGATCTAGAACTTCAAGTGCTTTATCAAATCCGTCACGAACATATTCTGTAACTTCGTCATATAGTTGTTTTTCAAGAGGCGACAATTCATAGCTCAGCGTATATGCAATGCGTTCGGGGAATAGTGGCTTACCTTCAAATGTTAGAAGCTGTTCTTTAACCAAACGACGCATAAGGTCAGTTGCATCAATTTTCTCTCGACCACGATTTCGACCCTCAAAACGATCGTTATCGAGTAACCGCATGAATAAATGAAAATCATCATCTTTACCATTATGCGGAGTAGCTGTGAGCAAAACGAAATGGCGTGTGATACCCGACAAGAGCACCCCAAGATTATATCTCTTTGTGCGCTTTTCTTCGTTTCCATAAACAGAAGCAGACATCTTGTGTGCCTCATCGCATACTATCAAATCCCAATCAGTTGCTTTGAGCTTTTGCTGGACTTCTTCGTTGCGAGAAAGTTTGTCTAATCTTGCTATACAAAACGGCATCTCTGCAAAAGCGTTTCCACGCGCCGATCCTTCTATGCGGTCATTTGTAAGAATATCAAACTCTAGTTGGAACCGGGAATACAACTCATCTTGCCATTGTTCAACAAGATTTCCAGGGCAAACAATCAAGCAGCGATTCAAATCGCCACGCACTTTCAACTCTTTTATAAGTAAACCAGTCATGATCGTTTTTCCGGCGCCAGGATCATCTGCTAATAAAAAACGTAACGGTTGTCTTGGTAGCATCTCGCCATAAACCGCAGTTATCTGGTGAGGTAACGCTTGTATTCTGGATGTATGCACCGCCAGATGTGGATCAAAAAGATGAGCTAACTTAATCCTGTACGCTTCGGAAGCAAGACGCATTTTTTTAGCGTTTGCATCAAAGCGCCATTGGAGTTGATTTGATGCAATTGATATATTATTGGTATCATTGGCGTAAATGACCTGCTGTCCTAATAAACCGTCATTTTTACGATATACAAGCTCAAGTGCATCGTCGCTAAATGGCAACACTGACAACACTTGAACCATCTCATTTGGTATTATGCCTGTTATAAGAACACCTTGTTTTATATCTTGTAATTTCATGGCTTACCTCCTCCCCCAAATACTATTTATTATCTAAGTCATGTATTGAAATTCCATTCTTCTCACAAAAAGATGAAAACACGTCTAAGGCCATTTTATTGGGCTTGGTTTTTCCATTTTCCCATCGGTTGATTGTTGCAAAACTAACATTTAACGCTCGCGCTAAATCTTCTTGGCTCATGTCCATTTTTCCTCGTACAGTTTTCAAAACCAACGGCAAGTTCATCCGAATCACCTCTAGCAATGAGTATAGCATATGTTATAACAGTTTTCAAGTTCTTTCAAACTGCGGTGTTTGATTTGTTTCTTTATTGCTGTCAATACGCAAGCAAATGAGAGTTCCATCATCATCGAAACACTATAGATATTCTTTTTGATTTTGACCCAAGTGCCATCTGCTTTAATTGGTCGTATTGTTAGCATAATATGAGCATGAGAAATGCCGTCTTTTTTATCGTGAAAACAAATATCATCAACATACTAGCTGAAACAAAGTGGTTTTGCATACTCACGGACAAGTAAAATATTGCCCAGACGATAATTCTATCGGTTGGGCATTTTCGATCTCACGCGTTAGTAGTGAGATTTTATTTTTATCAACACTTTTTGGCAAATGAAAAATGCTAAAAACAGAAATGGCAAGCAGGGCATGTGTCACGACACATGCAATTTTTCCAAACCTGGCTTTCGCCAAGTTGAGAAAATTTCGCTTGTTGGGGGCGACCCCAAGCCCCGATAAAATTGTTTCGCTTTACTTACAATTTTTTAAGCCGTTTCACGTCTGCTACGCCCCATTCGGGTGCTAATTTATTCTTACCTTTTCCACTGCTGACAATTTAAATGTTCAAATAAAACATTGCCAAGTTTTAACTCCCCCTCAGATTTGCGTTTGCAATATAACTAGCGACAAATCGCATTCAAGTTTCTAACACACACTACCGCTATTTATGCTAGGGATTTTTTTGGGGGACAGCTCCCAATGTTGAACTGATACGTTCAACACGCACTTACTACGTTCGGGATTCAATTACGTCGAAGTGTTCTGCGATTTTGCTGTTAGAAATATCTTGACATCTTCGCACGAAAGCGCAACGGTTTCTGGGAAAACATTCTCTAAAACAGCTCCATGCTCAATAAGCCTGCGCGTTCTAGCTTTTCGTTCTTTCTCTTTTTCACGGTTAAGGAGTGTATCGCTTTGATGCGTGAGCTGTTCTACGTGTTTCTGTGCATGAGTGATTTGAATTTTTGCAGCTGATTTTCTTTGTTGCTCTGATCTAGTTGTTTCAAAATACTCTCCGGCATATAAAAAACTCCCTTCTGATTTGAACGCAAAAAAGCAACCGCTACTTGAGCGATTGCTTCATTTATGTTGTCTAATTTCGTTAGCCTGTGACTATAGATTTCGTAACTGACTTCTCATAAATTACGATACCTGTTTCAAAAATCTCGCTATAAATCGGTGAATTGGGGCGAATTTCAACGAGTTCAAATAAATCGATCTTTTTGCCAAGTGTTTGAGTAATATCCTCCAAGACACCATAGAATCGAATATTAAGTAACTCACGATGGCTGTCGATGACGATGTCAATGTCGCTGTTTTCCGTCGCTTCACCTTTAGCGTAGGAGCCAAACAAGAAAGCCGTATATATTGGTTCGACTTCAAAAATAGGCTTTAACTTGTTTTGTAATTCTTGAATCGTGTAGATAAAGCTCATCGTGATCACCTCTTTTCAAAAGTATATCGAAATTTGCTAGATTTATCAATGCTTCTTTACAATCATTTGATTAACCGCAGCTGACTCCGTCGCACTAAAAAGTCCCATTCATCTGGACTAACAATTTGCAATGTGTCAGGGCGAATTACAAAGATTGGCTTTTCTTTCGCCCTAGCATATTTGACAGTATAAGCCTTACCGCCAACTCTGTGACCATCATAGACGGCTAGTAAACAATCGGCATTGTCCACCAAGTAATGATCACGTTCTAGCATACATCTGTCAGTATAGCGTGTGCTGATTAATATCTCGTTGTCACATACTGCCAACGCATTGAAGTATCGTTCTCGCAGCTCAATAGACCACTTATCCGCTTGATTCTCGCAAGGTTTAACAGCAGTTAGTCGGATATTGGGATAATGCCTCTTTAACTCTAGTACTATCTCAGAGCACCACAGGTCTGTCCCCAAGTCCATCCCGCTAAGGAAAGTGCTAACACCACTCTGTATGAGAGTAACAATTTGTTCTCGTAATACTTGTTTCAACTTAACACACTTTTCGTGTTCTTCATCAAATCCGAAACTTAATTTTGATGGACGGTGCCCTGTAAACGCACACGTAATTTTCCTCATAATTATCACCCAACATAATTCTACATCATCTTGCGCATAATTGCAAACATTATCGTTTGCAATTAGTGTTCTTTATTATGAGTGCAATTGCAACTATAATTGTATTCAGAGGTGATAATTTTGGAGAAGAAATTTGTAGTAACATCAAAAACTGAGCGTTCCGTCACCATGACAATACGCATCGACACAGAATATAATCAAAAACTCGAAGAAGTAGCACTAAAAAGCGGCCGTTCACGCAACGAACTAATTAACATGGCAATTAAATTCGCGCTCGACAACATTGAGTTTGTGGATAACACTACCAATAGTTAAAAGGCTTTAACACGTGCCCCTCCCTCCGTACATGTCATGATTTACTTCAGCCTGATAATAACTGTCTATGGTCATGGTGGAGTTGTACAAGCTGGTAATCAGGTAGTTCTTTATGTTGAATACTTTGGTTGTATTCTTCTTTTTACAATCGAGGACATATTCGATGTGGCTTGAATTGATTTTAAGCAAACAACTTTTCACAACCTCCTTGGGCTTATCATCGCCGCCAACACGAATGTAACTACGTTTTGAGCAAATTGTATCTACCATAAGATCAACAAGCTCACCAACAGATTCTGAGCCATATCTGTCAGCCAGTATATCGTAATCAATATTTTCTTGAATAAGTTCTCTGTAGCTCTCAATCTCATCAATCCTATCTTGTTTTGAAATGCAAATATCCGCATTCTTCGAGAGTTGTTCACCCGTAGAATGCGGATAGATTGATGGATGGATATTTATTGGATGAGTATTTAATTCTTTACTACTTGGTTTATAAGTACTTAATTGTATTGGATTCTCCGTTGCAGGATTTTCCAGAACAGGCTCAACCAGTATCGGCTTTCCCATAACTGGCTTTTTTATGTTGTTCATATCGCTACTCATATCAACAGGACTTTCATAAATATCGTACACTGTATCGCTTATTTGGCCGTTTTCACGCCTAACTTGTCTACGAACTATGTACCCGTGCTGTTCCAGTTCCTTGACGGCAGAGCGAATAAAATCCACGCCATCGTTGAATTTGGTGGCAAGCCCTTTGATGCTGAAATCCCATGAATCAGGCAGTGCGAGGATTCTTGTAAATAACCCTACGGCTTTTGTTGATAACTCTTCATTGCGCAAATAGTGGTTTGACACCACTGTAAAATCGCTGCTTTTCTCTACTCTATAAAATGCCACTTTGCATCCTCCTCATATTAAAAAATGGGCAAAAAAAGAAGACGCTCCTTTGAACGCCTTCGGGAATATGTAATTATGTATTAAGTCCATTATTAATGTGATTTTGAAAACACGTCACCAATGACATGTCGATTTGTGGAACCAACCTATGAGTACCCAATGGAGAGAAAAATGGGTTTATCTTCTGCCTTTGCTTTCGCAAAAGCCTCGTCACCCCACGCATACCAATCCACTGGATTGTAAGCATGTTGTAGCAAGTATGGAGATTTTTCATTGATCAACCTATTGGGTACACTTGTAGTTGTGTTCATGGGCATCACCTTCCTTTCTAATTTAGATTTGTTTTAGTATACCTCAGATAACAAAAAAGATACGAATAACACCGTTTCTTTATAGCTTCTCGAAATATCAAAGTCTATTAACTTTACTATTCCATCATCAGTAATAATAATGTTGCCAGGCTTTATGTCACGGTGAATAATTGGTGGATTTGCCTCATGTAAATTAGTCAATATATCACAAAGGTTCATCGTCCACTTGATGACTTGTTGTTCTGCCAATTTGCCACTTGTCTCAAGTTTTGTATCCAGGTTTTCGCCTTTTATGTATTCTTCTATAACTACCTGACAATTTTCTAACTTGAAAATTTCAATAATTTTTGGTATATTATTGATAGGGGTAACCTTAAGACGATGATACACGGATAAGTCGGCACTTATAGGCAGCTCTTTCATAACACAAATATGGCCAGTACTATTATCTGCAACCATATAGACGCTGCTTTTACCGTTATCTGAAATTTGCCGCACTTTTTCGTATTTGCTAAGTATCAAACGTGTTTCTATATCCATTTTTTACTCCACAATATTAAGTCTATACATCTGCATATAGATTGTAACATAACGCTAATATCGTGTAAATCATTTTAAGGACTGATAATATGCAAATTGGAACCGCTACATTAATTGCAAAAATCAAAAAAGCGAAAAATCTTGAAGCTTTCGAGCGAGAGAATGCTGGCGAGTTTGAAGAGGCATAATATGGTATTTACATCTCCATTTAGAATGTGATACGCTGTTTAAACATTGATTTAAGAGAACATCAAGGTTATGCGTTTTTATTAATGGTTCTTCTTTTTCAAGAGCATACGCCTTTAATATTTTCTCAGCACTCTGCTGGCAATGATAGCAAATAACTTCCAACGGAACAGGATAGAATTCTTTTGCCATTCGTCTAGCGACGTCATAGTCCATATCAGAAAACCTTATCCATTCTGTGATAGAGTTACTAAGATTCATAAATCACAATTCCTTCCGTTTGAATTTTATGAGCCAACGAAAACTTATCGGAAGCAAACTCCGCAAACTTAGCTTGATTATAGGTGAGTAAATCTACCGGAATAGTCATAAAACGTGAAAAACTAAGTCTTAAGTCTAACCCCACATCAATCGCTCTACGATCAAGAACAGGCGTTAATGCGCACAAGTCAATATCACTATCCTCATGCTCTTCTCCACGTGCTAAAGAACCAAAGAGAATTATTTTTGAGACTAGCCCAGTATCTATCATAGCCTTGGTGATGGTGCTTAATTCCTTTTTATAATAGTCTGTCATTTCGTCCCTTCCTAATCTTTTGTCAGTATAATCACTACTTCATACAATTATTATAGCACGAAGTTTCAAAATAATAAAGTTCATTTTACTATTTTGAAGCTTCGTGCTATCGTCACCGCTCCATGCTGACATTATTAAGGTTAATGTTACTTGAAGCGCACCAAATCAGCTCAACTGATGTTATTTTCACTGGCACTTTTTAAGACAACAAGGCTCTTTATCAAAAGACCTACCTATCGTTTTAGCAACTTTTTTTCAACTAAATCAACAATAATAAACATAACAACGCCACAAATACTAAGTGCCGCTATTCCCGAAATCATCGCGGGATAATTTGCCATCACCCAGTTGTTCATGATGTAGTACCCGATTCCATGCTTGGTTGCAAAGCTTTCTGCGAAAAATAGTACAGAAAAACTAATGCCGAAATTCATTCTAAAGGACGTGAAAACTGCTGGCAAAACTGCCGGTATAAGGAAATGCCAAATATATGCTTTTTTGCTAAGCGCAAGAGATTTAATAGACAATAATAAGTTTGGCGGGATATCCAAAACTGCTTGACGCACTGACAGAATAAACTGAAACACTATAATAATACAAATTAACAGTATTTTAGAAGCATTTCCAAGTCCAAGCAACACCATCAAAAACGGAAGAAATGCAATTTTTGGTATCGGGTAAAGGACATATAGAATCGGCTTGAATACTTTGTCAAAAATACGGAACGAGCCGCAGAGTAATCCCAAAATTGACCCGACTAAAAAACTTATACCTTGCGCCGCTAAAACTCTTAAGAGACTAGCCCCCATGTGATATAGCAAGAGCTACGCACCTCCTGACTTCTGTGCAAAAGAGAAAAAAATCATGATTTTCTCTAAGAGCGTGTAGCCCAAAAAAAGGGTTTTCTATTATCTGGAAAACCCCCGCTTTTTTCATAACTATTATCTTTTTTCCAAGAATACATGCCTCTTCCAAGTCATGAGTAACACTTATTAATGTAATTGGGTACTTCTTAATCAATGCAAGAATAACCATTTGCATTGACTCTCTTGTAAAAGCGTCCAGTGCTGCGCCGGGTTCATCTAAGAGTAGAAGTTGAGGACGAGTACAGAGGGCGCGCACTAATGCCGCCCTTTGTTTTTGACCTCCGCTAAGTGATTGCGGATATCTATCGCGAAGCTCTGTAATGTCAAGTTCCTTTAGCAAGGTTTCTAACCGTTCTGAAATCTCTGCTTCTGTGATATTTCTGTCTTTAAGCAAAAAAGCGGAGTTCTCCCATACCGTTTTCCATGGTAGCAAGCCATAATCCTGCAATAAAAGACTTACGTCCTTTTTCGGCGCATGTTTTGAATTAATCAGTCCTGCCAACACATATAAAAGAGTACTTTTCCCGCAGCCCGATGCGCCTATTAAGCTATAGGAAACACCGTCTTCAAAACAATAACTGAAATCATTTAGTGCTAAAACATCCCCATACTTAATTGTAACATGAGATATCTCAATCATTTTGCGTATTTTTTCTCTATTAATTGGTCGTATGAAACTTCACTCATTGGCGGAAGATTATTTTTAACCCATTCAGAAATCTTGCTGACTTGGTCCACTGAAGGCAATGCAGCTTTATCGTATGTAGGCAAAACCATCAGCTTGGCTACGCCTTCTGGAGTTTTAAGGTTTGTTATTAGCAGTGCTTTTGCATCGTCCTGTGATTTTGCAATTTCGTCAACGGCTTTATTGTATGCTTCGTAGAAGATTTTGATTTCTTTGTCCTTATTGTCAAGGGCAGTTTGAGTAAACGCGATACAATCAGGGCTGAGAGTGCTACCAACGTCTAACCGCTTCAATCCGGCAGACTCAGCTTGCGAAGCCACAGGCTCTGGTAAAACGGCCATATCCACGTCTCCGGACTTTAGCATCTCTATACGGGCAGGGATTTCGTTGATAAACACTTTATTTACGGTATAATCAGACAGCATCTCATCTGCTAGATAGTTAGTGATGCTAACCTCCATCATGGCGACTTTAATTTCCTTCTGTGATGGGTCAAAGTCTGCTCTGGTGATAATCGGAAAACTTCCGTTAGTAATTGATGTAGCTTTTATGGGAAAACCGTTTGAAACATTGCTCATAACAGCAATTAAGTCAGTAATTGTGCCGTCAACTTCGTTGCTTTGCAGTGCACTCTGGCGGTCAATTCCATTTGTAAATAGCGAAATCTCTACTGTGAGATTTTTGTCTGTAAAATAACCTTTCTCCAAAGCATAGTAAATCGGGGCAGCATCAACGGCGGGCATAACGCCAATTTTTAGGGTCATAGGCTCACTGTTTTTTTGGCAACTTGCGAGAAGGAGAAGCGAGAGTAGTAGAACAACTATTTTTTTCATCTTTACACCTCATCTTTAGAATGGGATAAGTATACAACCAAATAATAATTATTACAATATGATGATTGAAAAAACTTGTATTTTTTCTAGGATTCCTACCACTACATTATTGGCTTATATTGTGCTGTATTATTGGGCATACCGAGAAATTCGCTTTCAACCGACAGTATACCGCTTTCATCTAACAAAAAAGTAAAGCTCGTTTTGTAGCCATTCCCATTTTTCATAATTGAAAATTTCGCTGTGCCAGCTTCGATTCGTGCATAGTAGCTTGACTGATATAAGTTTATTGGTATGTTCTCATAGTAAAATTCCGTACTCCTGTCAGAATGCATGAGTGCCTTAACTGCCGACAGATTCAAAGCGGGGTCACTAAAGAAAATCGGCAGGGCATTTAAGCCGATAAGCTTGCTTGCAAGAGTTTCATCAATTTGTTGTATACGGCTATGTATCTCAGGTATCTCAGCGGTGTGGTCAAAAATTCTGGTCGCTCCATTGCCAGACTCGTCAGATACATATGCAGTCATCAGGCAGTTTCTGTAGTGGTGGTATACGTTTAGAAGTTTTTTTGCCTGCAACTGATTAGTAACACTTTTTGCCTGCAGCAAAAAGTAGTCAAGCACAGTGGTTTCAACTCTTATATCCGACAAAAATGCTTCCTGCGCTGGTTGGCTTTCGTTATTAATACTACGATATACTGCCAGCATATCAGCGAAAAGCCGTGCGCCTGTGCCTGCGCCAAGCTTGTTGTCAATAATTGCTTTAATGCGGCTCAAGTTTCCGTCTATTTTGTATCGTTCAACAGCGTTATAGCCAACTAATAGTTCAATTTTCTCAAAAAAATTGCCTAGGAAATAGTATCCGTATGAGGGATGGCTTAACGCATATCTGCTTTTTATGGGATCTTTCAGATATAAGTCAGACCCATTATAGATGTCAGGGTTTGCAGCTGCTGAACGTGCTGCCGCAGCACCTTCTACAAAGGCATAATATACCAGCATGTCATCGTAATTATAGATAATATTTTGCTGACTACTGTGAAAAACTTCGTGTAATATTAGAGGACTGCTATCGATATCATCGGCGTAAAAGGCACGTTCTTCTTTTACATACAGTCCTTCAATCATATAGCCGCTAATGTTTCTCTCGTTTAAAAACGCAATCCATTGTTCCCTTGTGAAGAACTGAACAACGTCCAGGTTATTTCTTATTAGGTGTATATAATTCTTAAATATATATTCATTTCGCAAGGGAAAACCAGAAATCCCGTGTAATTGTTCAAAGAATTGATAATTGCTATAAATATCCCAAAATGTCTGCCTAAGGTTATTGTTTGCATGTTCCCCAAAGCTCTTGCTTTCCAAAACTCTATCAAGTGCTTCTTTCAGAATAGTCTCAGTTACGAGAGTGATTTCTTCCCCTAACCCTATGTAAAATTCATTGCCGATGTTAAACGTTACATCATTATCAGCTACAATATTTCCGTCAGCGACTTCCACATCTGCGCCGATTCTTGCATAATCTGTATAAACCATTATTTTCCCTATTTTTCCAGAGCCAGCAAGTTCTATTGGAGCGTTCACCTCAACCTCACTCACCGTTGCTACTGGAGTTAGCTCAATTTCTTCGACATTTGCACCGCTACCGACTACAATTTTGTTAAAGCTACCAGAGAAAATAACACGCCTTCCCCCAGTTATGAATGTTGTTCCCGTTACCGTAATACCCGAAAGCACAGCATTGCCATCGCCCACACCCGAAGCAACGTAAAGATTTCCAGACACTTCGCCGGAAAGGGTTACTCCGTCAGCTCTGATGAGGGTGTTGCCCTCTGTGGCGGTTGTGTATGTTCCTGATGAATAATAGTAATTACTAATTATGTTGTCAAGCATGGCGACGGTTTCTGCACGAGTAAGATTTCCTTTGGGATCAAATATATTCCCAGGCTTACCGTGTATGTAACCCTCTACCTTCATTCCATTCACGTGTGCCTTCGCCCAGCTCGAAATGCTGCCTTCATCACTAAAAGAGTTGTGAACTTCTCGATTCTCAGAAACACTAAACGCCCTTGCTAGCATAAGTGTGGCTTGTTCTCGATTAATATTCCCCTTAGGGTTCACATTGCCGCCGCCCACGCCACTCATTACCCCCGCCGCATTCAAATGCGAGATACATTCCGCATACCAATCGTTGGATGATACATCGTTAAAAACCGTTGCTGACCTCGCACGATAGCCCATCACTCGGTCAATGACTGAGGCAAACTCTCCGCGGGAGATAGGGTCGTTTGGTCGAAATTTACCATTATAACCTGAAATTACACCCGCTGCACTCCATTTGCTAATCATATTTGAAGCCCAATGACCTGATACGTCTGAATAACGCGCATCAATAGCAAAAGCTTTGAACGGTAGAATTGTAAAAATCAAAATGACTGCCAATAGTGCTGACATAAATCTCCTATTAATATGTACTATAGATTTTCACTCCAATGTTTTTATTTTGAAATAGTAACAGTTATTGTATATTTATTGCGATAATAATCGCGTTTACCCTCAAATAATATCACAAATCACTGCAAACTTACATGGTAATTGATGTGAGTTCTGGTAACTGTAACCGTGTATTAGCAGACGCTTCGAAAATTTATATGAAAAAACAGAGCTATTTCAACCCTTTCAGGTGAACCAGCTCTGCTTCATGTTCACTTTTTACAAACTATGTATTTCCAACAATCGCGCGGATACTGCTGAAATCATCACCGTTGAGAACAAGGATATCGTCTTGTTCTATTTTCGTAGAACCTTTGGGAACAATAACTGTTCCTGCGCGTTTTAGTAAAACCACTAAAATTTCTTCTGGGATATTTGCCTCCATTATCGTTTTATCAACCCATGCACAAGATTTTGTAACCTTAAACTCCATCAGTTTTGTATGTGTGGTATCCGTATAGTCCGTAAAGGTTTTTAGTTCTGTTGATTCAGGGTCAATAACATCAAGTTTTCTAGCAATAAGTGGCGTAAGCGACCCTTGAACCAGAACCGAGAAAAGAGCAACGAAGAAAACAATATGATAAATATCGTTGCTTATGGCAACATCGTAGGTAATTGCAATTATTGAAAAAACGATTGAAGCTGCACCTCTGTACCCTACCCAAGAGATAAAAAGCATATGTTTTATTGGAAGCTTGAACCAACTCAGCACTCCAAAAACAGCAAGTGGTCTTGCAACTACAATAATAAAAACGGATATGCAAATTCCCGAAACTAAAATCGCAGGCAACTGCGACGGGAATGATAACAGTCCTACAACAAAGAACAGCATTATTTGCATAAACCAAGATATGCCGTCAAAAAAGTGAACCAACATTTTTTTATGAAATATCTTGCTGTTTCCCGCTATAAGTCCAATTATGTATACACATAAGAAGCTATTTCCGCCAAAAATCTCACATAATGCAAATCCTAAAATAACAACTGCGGTCAAAAATATTGGATACAAACCTTCAATTTCAAAAATAACTCGTCTTAGAACGAAAACCAATGCAATTGCCAAGGCTACCCCCAAAATTACACCAAGACCTAGTTGCATAACGATTAATTTTAAAATCGATGTTTCGCCTTTGCCCGACATAATAGTCAAGATAGTAATGGTCATCATGTATGAAAACGGGTCATTGCTGCCGCTTTCCATCTCAAGCAATGGTGCAAGACCGCCTTTTAAGTTGAGCTTTCGTGAACGCAGTACCGAAAAAACCGACGCCGCATCAGTTGACGCAATAACAGAACCAAATAACAAACCTTCAAGCACAGAAATTTTCAATACGAAATGACAAAACAATCCTGTAACAGCCGCTGTCAAAAATGTACCGACAGATGCTAACAACAATGTAGGTACAGCAACAGGCTTTGCAGTTTCCCATCTAGTACCAAACCCGCCATAGAACATTATTATTACAAGAGCAAAAGAACAAACATTTTTTGCAAATTCATAATCACTAAAATATATGCCGCCAATTCCATCAGACCCCATTAGCATACCGAGAATAATAAATACTATTAGCAACGGTACGCCGAATTTGTACAGTAGCTTTCCCGTCGTAACGCAGGTAAGCAAGACGATTGCGCAGATAATCATTATAAAATTCATTTTTTTCGCCACCCTATGCAACTATATCTTTTTATTTGCACCACTTTCTACCTCCATATTAATTTTTATCTAATTTTACACTATAAATTTGCAAATGTACAGAAAAACCCGCGGATTTATTAATTTTTATATTTCACCAAAATTATATCAACACTTGATGTTCTGGGAAATTTATATTATAATGCTGTTCAACATTATAATTTTCACCGCAAATTATCCAATCATCCCTGAAACTGGGCGGGAATCAAAACGACTCCAAGAACCTTGAACGCTGGTAAAATCCTTCAGATTATTTTATAACAATTTTAAAACTTTTCTCTTGAAAGGAAATGAATAATGATTACGCTAAAACAAAAGGAAACCTGCCAATACGACCAAATATCTTTGGGTGAGGTAATGCTTCGACTCGACCCAGGCGAAGGACGCGTCCGCACTGCCAGAAGCTTTACCGCATGGGAAGGCGGCGGCGAATACAATGTAGCGCGGGGACTTCGTAAATGCTTTAAGCTGAAAACCGCCGTAGTCACAGCCTTTGCCGACAATGAAGTCGGCTATTTGGTTGAGGATTTTATTCTTCAAGGCGGCGTTGATACACAGTTTATAAAATGGATGCCTTATGACGGCATTGGACGCACTGTCCGCAACGGCTTAAACTTCACCGAGCGGGGTTACGGCATCCGAGGTGCTGTGGGAGTAAGCGACAGAGCAAACACCGCAACCTCTCATTTAAAACCCGGTGATATTGACTGGGAGTATATTTTTGGCGAATGCGGCGTTCGCTGGTTTCACACTGGTGGCATTTTTGCCGCTCTTTCTGAAACCACTGCTCAAGTCGCCCTTGAAGCTGTAAAATGCGCCCATAAATACGGCACCATCGTCAGCTACGACTTAAATTACAGACCCTCACTTTGGAAGGATATCGGCGGCAAGGCAAAGGCTCAAGAAGTCAATCGTCAAATCGCAGAATATGTAGACGTAATGATTGGCAACGAGGAAGACTTTACGGCTTGCTTAGGCTTTGAAATTGAAGGCAACAGTGAAAATTTGTCCGAGCTGGACATTGCGGGCTACCAAAAAATGATTAGCACAGTCTCCAAGGCGTACCCTAATTTTAAGGTTATAGCTTCCACACTGCGCACCGTAAAATCTGCCACAATCAACGATTGGTCGGCAATTTGCTGGGCTGAGGGCGAAAATAACGGCGACGAGCGCGGTAAGGTATACAGCGGCATGAGCTTCGACGGTCTCGAGATTTTAGACCGTGTGGGCGGTGGAGACAGCTTTGCTTCTGGTCTGATTTACGGCTTTTTAACACAGTCCGACCCTCAAAAAGCACTTAACTACGGCATATGCCACGGCGCACTGGCAATGACAACTCCCGGCGACACGTCTATGGCAAGCCTTAAAGAAGTAGAAGCTCTGCTAAAAGGCGCAGGCGCAAGGGTTCAGAGATAATTATCGTACCGCAATCAGATATTTGGGGGAGGGATAACCTGTGCTGGAAGAGTTAAAGCAAATAGTATGTAAGGCAAACCTGTTACTGCCGAAGCACGGTTTAGTAACATTTACATGGGGAAATGTAAGCGGAATTGACAGAGAAAAGGGTCTGGTGGTAATCAAGCCGTCAGGCGTTGAATATGACGAAATGCAGCCGTCGGACATGGTGGTGCTTGACCTCGAAACAGGCAAAACTGTTGAGGGCACGCTTAATCCGTCGTCTGACACACCAACGCATTTAGAGCTGTACAAAGCCTTTGCGGGCATTGGCGGCGTTGTGCATACGCACAGCCGCTGGGCGACTACAATGGCTCAGTCGGGGCGTTGCATAAGCGCGTTGGGCACTACCCATGCTGACTATTTTTATGGCGATATCCCCTGCACCCGTCTGATGACAGACGCAGAAATTCAAGGCGAATACGAGCTTGAAACAGGTCGGGTTATTATTGAAGGCTGCCCAAATGCAGACCATATCCCCGGCGTTTTGGTGCATAGCCATGGTCCGTTTGCTTGGGGTAAGTGCCCATTAGATGCTGTGCATAACGCGGTTGTACTAGAGGAGCTTGCATTTATGGCATGGCACAATCTGTCAATAGACCCCCACTTGCCGAACATGCAACTTGCGCTTCTTGACAAGCATTATCTGCGCAAGCATGGTAAAGGTGCTTATTATGGTCAAAACAAATGAATATTTTAACTATTGGCGACATTTGCGGAGAAATCGGTCTTAAATGTGCCGCAAAACATATACGCACGCTGAAAAAAACCTCATCGTCCGAAATTTGCATTGTAAACGGCGAAAATGCCGACGTTTTGGGCATTAAGCCCGACCAAGCCGACCGTCTTTTTGAAGCTGGAGCTGACGTAATCACCTTGGGAAATCACACATGGAACAGGCTGCAAATTACGACAGCCCTAGAGTCAAACCGTTTCATAATCCGCCCAATAAATTTCTCCCCAGAGCTTCCGGGCGATGGCTTTACGATTTTAACACTGTCATCAGGCTACAAGCTTTGCGTTGTAAACGCAATCGGTCGCTGTCTTTGTGAGTGGAATGCGGACAATCCCTTCACAGCACTGGACAGACTTATCGCTAAAAAAGAAGCGGACGCCTATATTATTGATTTCCACGCCGAGGCAACCAGCGAAAAGACCGCTCTTGGGTACTATCTAGATGGTCGTGTTGCCGCTATTTTCGGCACACATACACATGTACAAACCGCCGACAATCGAATTCTACCAAAGGGTACGGGCTTTATATCCGATATCGGCTTCACAGGAGCGGAGCAGTCCATTCTAGGCGTAAAAATTGAGCAAAGTCTTGCACACTTTCTTGGTAAGCTGCCTTCAAGATATGAAGCCCCCAGTCAGGGGACGGCAATTCTTCAAGGTGCAGTATTCACAATCGATGAACGGGCGAATCGGTGCACGGCAGTGGAGCGCATACAGATAACAGACTAGAACTACTTTCGGCTGTACGATAGTCACCGCGCCCGAAGCAACAATTTTCCCCTTGTAAATCCTCCTCAGTTATCATATAATAGATTAGATATGCAAGAGGTGGTGATGAGGTGGATTCAAGAGCAATCGGAGTTTTCGATTCTGGATTAGGCGGCTTAACCGCTGTAAAGGAGCTTCGGAGAGTTCTCCCCAATGAAAACATTATTTACTTTGGAGATACCGCACGTGTACCCTACGGCAACCGTTCACGTGATACGATACTTAAATATACCCGTCAGGACATCCGCTTTCTTCTTACACAAGACGTTAAAGTTATTGTTGTGGCATGTGGAACAGTTTCCACTGTTGCCCTGCCGCTTATTGCAGATGAATACCATGTGCCGCTTGTAGGCGTGGTGTACCCTGCGGTTCGGCGAGCCGCAAGTGCAACAAAAAACGGTAAAATAGGGCTGATTGCAACGCAGGCTTCTGTCCGTTCCCGCGCGTATGTACAGGCGATGCACTCTATCAACCCAAGCATTCAGGTCATTTCTGAGGCATGTCCCCTTCTGGTGCCCTTGGTTGAGGTTGGCAGAATTTCTCCTGACGATGTAGTCACCAGAACAGTCCTTGAGGAATATCTCTACCCAATGGTTTCTCAGGGAATTGACACCTTAATTCTCGGTTGCACCCACTATCCCCTGCTGACAGACGCAATCAAAAGCGTTATCGGGCGAAACGACATCACGCTTATCAATCCCGGTGCCGAGGCCGCTAACTTTGTTACCTACGCCCGTGACTGGCAGCGCACCTCCTCCGACACGCGGGGTACAACCTCATATTTCGTCAGCGACAATGTGGAGGGCTTTACCCGTATATCTTCGTTATTTCTTCAAGAGTCTGTAGGAAAAAGCGTTGGACTGGTAGATATGGACTCGATTTTATAAGCTATAGAACGAAGGAGATCGATATGTTAAAGAACGTTTTAATATCAATATGCGGCAGTCAGTGTGAGCCGGGAGAAACTGACTACGAAACTATTCAGTTTGTCACACGAGGAAATATGGTTTCAGAGGGCGACAAAAAAATAATCACCTATGCCGAAGGCGAGCTCACAGGCATGGGCAACACTCAAACTACTCTTACCGTTGAGGATAACCGTATTACGCTGGCACGACGCGGCGATGTATACTCTCAAATGGTTTTCGAGCAAGGACGGCGACATCTGTCGATGCTTGATACCGATGAAGGCTCGCTAACTCTCGGCGTCAACACAAATAAAATCACAAACACCCTTACAGATATGGGCGGCGACATTGAAATGGACTACAACATCGAGGTTGAGCACTCTCTTACAGGGCTTAACAAGATTAGCATCCATGTGTCTGACGACCTAAATCCTAGTGACATAAGCAGCCAAACCTCCTATAATAATGTTTATAAATCTGACCCTAATGATAAATTTTTGCACTAGGGAAGTACTTTAACCCCCCCCCCAAACCTACCTTTACTAAGGAGAATCATTTTGAATTACCTTGATATCGCAAAAAACCAGTTAAACAAGCTTTTAGCTGACGCTTACGGCATAGCTGTCAGCGCGGGAGAGCTTCCAGAGGGTGCTGTTATTCCTCCCCCCGCCCTTTCAAAGGACGTTGCCAACGGAGATTTATCCTCAACCTTTGGGCTTGCCAATGCAGGAGCGTTCAAGATGCCCCCTCGGAACATCGCCACACTTTTGCACTCCCATATTGACCTTGAAAACAGCCTTTTTGTCTCCGCAGAGGTGGCAGGCGCAGGTTATATTAACTTTCGGTATGCCCAAAACTGGTATGAAGGCGTTCTACGAGCGATAGCCGCCGAGGGCGATAATTTTGGCAAAACCGTCAGGGAAAGGCCAGAGCGTGTAATGGTTGAGTTTGTTTCCGCAAACCCCACTGGCCCAATGACCATCGGCAACGCTAGAGGCGGAGTTCTGGGGGACACCTTGGCGTCGATTCTTGAAGCGGCAGGTTATGACGTTTGGCGTGAATTTTACCTAAACGATGCCGGAAATCAGATTTCTGTCCTTGGAAAGAGCCTTGAAGCCCGATTTTTGCAAGCACTTGGGCAAGACATCGAATTTCCAGAGGATGGCTATCACGGCGACTATATTAAGGACTTTGCAGCCTCCTATATTGCCGATTTTGGCGATAATTTACTTACCCTTTCAACCGAGGAGCGTCAAAAAGCTCTTGCAAGTTACGTTTTACCTAAAAATGTCGCCGCTATGGAAAACGATTTAGCTCGTTACGGCGTTAGATTTGACCGTTGGTATGCCGAAAGCGAGCTTCATAACTCAGGGTATGTCGATGAAACAATTGCTTTACTGACAAAAAACGGCTACACCTACGAAAAAGATGACGCTCTTTGGCTAGAGTCAACCAAGTTTGGCTTGGAAAAAGACGAAGTCATGCGGAAATCCAACGGCTTTTACACCTATTACGCAACAGACATCGCTTATCATCGTGATAAGCTGGAAAAAAGAGGCTTCGACCTTGTTATAGACGCCTTAGGTGCAGACCATCACGGTCACACTGTACGCTTCCGTGCAGGTGTTGAGGCGTTGGGACTTAATCCAAATCGTCTGCAATTTCTGCTGTTTCAACTCGTCCGACTTGTTCGTGACGGCGAAGTTGTTCGTATGTCAAAGCGCACAGGTAAATCCATAACCTTGTCTGACCTACTGGATGAAATTCCCCTTGACGCTGCGCGCTTCTTCTTCGGAATGCGCAATCCAGACGTGCATCTGGAATTCGACCTAGGACTTGCCGTCAAGGCATCCTCAGATAACCCTGTGTACTACGTGCAGTACGCACACGCCAGAATCTGCACAATGATTGCAGTGCTTGAGGAAATGGGCGTTTCTATAGACACCGAGGGCGACTATTCCTTGCTTACTCACGAAACCGAGGTTGACCTTATTCGTCATATTGCCATGCTGCCAGAAGAAATCTTGCTTGCCGCTAAGGATTACGATACCTCACGAATTAATCGTTATCTTGTGGAGCTTGCTACCAGATATCATCGATTTTATGACAAATGCCGCGTTAAAGACGCTGAGCCTGCCCTTCGCCAAGCACGGACAATGCTTGCCGTTGCAACCCGCCAAACTCTGCAAAACGGCTGCCGCCTGTTAGGAATCACGGCTCCTGTAAAAATGTAGTCAAAGAATCGCCATTCTCCGAAAAAAATGGTATGTCTCAAGAATTTGCTGAAGAAATGAGTATGTTATGAAGAAGTTTCTTAGCCTTTCTATTGCTTTTGCAATAATTATCGCATTTTTTGTTCCCGCCCATGCCGCATCTCTTACCACAGGGCAAGCGCAGCTTTTAGAGCTGATTGAAATCGACAATGTCATCCGAAACATGTGGATTGACTCGGACAAAAATTCTCACCTACCCGAAGGCTTAACCCCAGAGACACTGGAAAATGACCCCAAGCTGTTTGACAAGTTAGCCACTGAGTTAGTTAAAGGGCTTGATAAGTATTCGCATTACATGATTGCTGATGAATACTCAATCGCCTACCCTAAATCGGACTCTATGGTGGGAATCGGTGTCAGAATTGACCCAAGGATGACCCACGGCATATACGTTGAGCATGTTTTTGAGAAAAGTCCTGCTTTGGAAGCAGGAATACAGGTGGGCGACCAAATCGTCAGCGTAAGCGATATTGACGTCAGCACAATGAGTTATGTCGATGCCGTTCCCTTGATACGTGGCGAGATTTTCACTCATGTTAAAATCGGCATTCGCCGCCCCGGTTCGTTTAAAACTGAGTATTTTATGATTCTTAGGTCTCAAATCTCAATTCCCAATGTGGTTTCCAAGGTAGCCGACGGAATCGGATACATAAGCATTGCCCACTTCGGCGTATACGGCGACTATGTGGACTTTTACAATGCGATGGAAAGCTTCAAAAATGAAGGCGTCGAAAAAGTAATCATCGATATTAGAAATAACCCAGGCGGCGACGTTGAGGTTTTGTGGCAAATGCTCCTAACTTTCGTTGATAAGGAAACTGAGCTATTTAGATTTAGAACCTATGACGAAGACTTAATTATTAACTCAGACCCAGAGTATTTTCTTTGGAAGCCAAAGAGTTTAGTAATTCTGGTAAATGAGAACTCCGCTTCTGCGTCAGAGGTTATGGCAGGCTCAATGCAGGATTTAGGTATCGCTGAAATTGTAGGCGTTCCTACAGTCGGCAAGGCGCGCGCTCAACGTCATGTGCCGCTAAGCAGTGGTAATTATATGGTTGTAACCGTTTATGCTATTGAACTACCTGTTTCCGGTGAATACACTGAAACTGGTATTGTACCAAAGCACAATGTTGAACAAAAAACAGTACCCTATGAAGTACCGAAAATGCTCCCGCTTTCAACAAGTACCACATTGTACTCAACTGCCGGCGGTGCTAAAATTTTAGCTCTTGAGCAACGTCTTTCCGCTCTCGGTTATTTCCGCAGCACTCCCGATATAGTTTTTGATGCGTACACACTTCATGCCCTCAACTGCTTCCAAGCCTCAATCGGCCTGCCCAAGACTGCCTTTGCAAGCAAAAAAGCACTTTCGGTCATGGAGACAGAAGTTAATAAGCTGTTCGATATCAAGCTAACGGTGGATACTCAGCTTGAATATGCGATAAATCTCTTAAATGGTAAATCAAATTAAGGTGCAGACGCACTAGCATACAAAGGAGTTTCTAATGATTGATGTCGTACAACAAGTAGCCAAGGAATTAGGTCTTTCACTACAGCATGTAACAAATGTAGTAAATCTTCTTGACGAGGGAAACACTATCCCCTTTATAGCCCGATACCGCAAGGAAGTCCACGGCTCGATGGACGACCAGCAAATTCGCCTCCTCTCTGACAGATTAACTCAGCTTCGCAACCTTGAAAAGCGCAGACTGGAAGTTTTTTCTGCCATAGAAGCCCAAGGTAAAATGACCGAGGAACTTGCAGCTCAGATTAACGCTGCTGTAACTTTAACAGAGGTCGAGGACATATACCGTCCTTATAAACCAAAACGCCGCACCAGAGCTACAATTGCCCGCGAAAAAGGTCTTGAACCGTTAGCGGAGATAATACGAGCGCAAGACGTATACACAGGAACAGCGTTTGAGCTTGCAGAACCGTTTATCGACGCCGAAAAAAGCGTTGAAACTGCCGAAGATGCCATTCAAGGCGCATGCGACATTATTGCTGAGGATATATCTGACAACTCTGGCGTTAGAAAACTTCTTAGAGAAATGATATTCCGTGTAGGCGTTATAGCCAGCAAATCAACAACCACCGACGACACTGTATACAGGCTATATTACGATTTCTCAGAACCAATAAAACGCTTACAAAGCCACAGATTACTCGCCATGAACAGAGGCGAGCGAGAAAGCTTTTTAACAGTTTCAATTTTAGTGCCAGAAGGCGACGCTCTAAATCTTTTGTTCAATCATTTTGCAATCCCCGGCTCTGTGACCAGTCAGTTAATGATTGCAACTTGCGAGGATGCTTGGAAACGGCTTTTAGCTCCTTCCATGGAACGTGACGTTCGAAACGCACTTACAGACGATGCATCCGAGCAGGCAATTAAAATGTTTGCCCAGAACCTAAAACCCTTGTTAATGATTCCTCCTGTAAAGGGCAAGGTAACCATAGGCTTAGACCCTGGCTTTAGAACAGGTTGCAAGGTCGCCGTTGTTGATGCCACGGGAAAGGTGCTTGATACAGGCATTGCCTATATCACCCACGGCGCAAAGGGCGAAGCGGATTCAGCGGAAATGATAAGCAAGCTGATAAAAAAACACAGCGTCACCGCAATTGCCATTGGCAACGGTACAGCCTCCAAGGAAACCGAAATTTTTACCGCAAACCTACTCAAGTCCTTACGTTCCAAGGATTCTAAGCTTGATTGCAACTACATGGTGGTAAATGAAGCAGGAGCGTCAGTATATTCTGCGTCTAAGCTTGCCGCCGAGGAGTTTCCAGAATTTGACCTGACACTGCGCAGTGCTGTTTCCATCGCTCGCAGACTTCAAGACCCATTGGCGGAGCTTGTGAAAATCGACCCTCAATCAATCGGCGTCGGTCAATATCAGCACGACATGCCAACGGCGAGACTATCGGAAAGCCTTAACGGCGTTGTCGAGGACTGTGTAAACGCCGTAGGTGTTGATTTAAACACAGCGTCCGCTCCCCTGCTGACCCGCGTATCTGGTATTGGTACTGCATTGGCGAAAAACATCGTCGCTTACCGCGAGCAAAACGGTCATTTTCGTGCCAGACGAGACTTAAAGAAAGTTCCCAAGCTTGGTCCCCGCGCATTTGAACAAGCGGCGGGCTTCTTAAGGGTTCCAGAAAGTACCAACATTTTTGATAATACTTCAGTCCACCCCGAAAGCTACGACGCGGCGCAAAAGCTCATAGAGCTTTGTGATTATACCATGAACGATGTTAAAAAAGGCAATCTGGGCGACTTAAAGCTGCGTGTCAGCCAGTTAGGCGAATCAGATGTTGCAAAGCAACTTGGCATAGGCGTTCCAACTCTTGTGGATATGGTAAACGAGCTTATGAAGCCAGGACGCGACCCACGTGACGAGCTGCCGCCGCCACTTTTGCGCAGTGATGTACTGAGCATGGAGGATTTGAGCCAAGGCATGAAGCTGGTAGGCACTGTGCGTAATGTTATAGATTTTGGAGTTTTCGTGGATATCGGTGTTCATCAGGACGGGCTGGTTCATATCTCGGAAATAACAAACCGCTTCATACGCCACCCTTCCGAGGTGTGCAGCGTTGGCGATATAGTTAATGTCACAGTTCTGAGTGTTGACGTACAAAAGAAGCGAATTGCATTATCTATGAAGCAATAGAAACGATGACGGTAGCTCCAAATCAGGAGAAAGGCTGGCTTAATTATGAAAAAAGTTCTAAAGCTCATTGAGAATAACCCAAGTCTCACCATTCCGGAAGTAGCCGCTATGCTTAACATGTACGAGCTTGAGGTTTCATCTGTTATTGAATCCGCTAAGAAAGACGGTACTATCCTCGGCTGCAAAACTATTATCGACTGGGACAAAGCAGGCAGCGAATACGTCACGGCGATGATTGAGGTTCGTGTAACACCACAGCGCGGCGAGGGCTTTGACCGTGTTGCTGAAAGAATTTACCAATTTGAAGAGGTGCAGTCGCTGTATCTCATGTCTGGCGGTTATGACCTACAAGTCGTGATTACAGGAAAAACTCTAAAGGAAGTTGCCCTGTTTGTTTCTGAAAAACTGTCCGCTCTTGACCAAGTTACAGGTACTGCAACCCATTTTTTACTTAAAAAGTACAAAGAGGGCGGCGTAATCTATAAACCCAACTATGATGAGCAGGAGCGACTGACGTTTCTGTAAAATCCATATACCTCTAAAAATTTCCAGAACGCATGTAATCACGACTTGAAAAGGGGGGTACTTTAATGAGCAATTTTATAATTCCCATTTCCGATAAATCAAAAAACCTTCAACCATCTGGCATCAGACGTTTTTTTGACCTACTAGAAGAACAAAAGAACACTCCAAACACTGGCAAGCCAGTAATTAGTCTTGGAATCGGCGAACCTGACTTCCTGACAGCATGGCACACTAGGGATGCAGGAATTTATTCCTTAGAAAAAGGCTACACAAAGTACACTCCAAACGCTGGTCTTACTGCACTGCGTAACGAGGCTACTGCCTATATGGAGCGTCGCTTTAACCTTACCTACAATCCAAAAACCGAGGTTTTGGTCACGGTGGGCGGTAGCGAAGCTCTTGATTTATGCGTCAGAGCCATAGTCAATCCTGGTGACGAGGTTATAATTCCACAGCCCTCATTTGTTGCCTATGCTCCCGCCGTTGAGCTTGCGGGCGGTATTCCTGTTCCAATTGAAACAAAATCCGAGGACTTATTTAAGCTAACGCCCGAACAGCTTCGGAACGTTATTACTCCAAAGACAAAAATCTTAGTGCTGCCATTTCCCTGCAACCCAACTGGCGGAATTATGGAACAAGAAGATTATATTGAGCTTGAGAAAATTCTCAAGGATACTAATATAGTCTTGTTGTCTGACGAAATTTATGCGGAGCTGACCTACGGACAAAAGCATTTTTCTCCTGCAAATATACCGTCACTTAAAGAACGTACGCTAATTGTAGGCGGGCTTTCAAAATCCCATGCTATGACTGGCTGGCGCATTGGCTTTGCGTACGGTCCTTCGGAACTTATTTCACAGATGACTAAAATTCATCAGTATGCCATAATGTCCGCCCCGACCACCAGCCAATACGCCGCAATTGACGCTCTGCGTGACGGTGACGAGGATATTCTACGCATGCACGACGAGTACGACAGGCGCAGACGGCTTCTCATAGACGGTCTTGCAAGGCTTGGGCTTCAATGCTTTGATGCCAGAGGTGCGTTTTACCTGTTCCCATGCATTCGCTCAACTGAGCTTAGCTCTGAGGATTTCTGTATGCGGCTTATTAACGAGGAAAATCTTGCCGTAATCCCCGGTAATGCCTTTGGTGTCGGCGGGGAAGGCTTCGTAAGAATGTGTTACGCCGTTTCGGCTGATAGCTTAAGGGAAGCACTTGTCAGGATTGAACACTTTTTAAAAAGATTGTGATGTGATTTTTTGGATTCAAGGGTCTTTGTTGCAGGTTGCAAGGAGTATTCTTTAGCCGAAGCTCAGGTTCGCCGAATTGTTGACGCTTTTGGGGGAGCTAAAGCTATTATTGGCGATAAAAAACGTGTTTTAGTTAAGCCTAATCTTGTTATGGGCATCAAACCTGACAACGCTGCAACTACTCACCCTGCTGTTTTGGAGGCAGTTTGTCGCGTATTTGTTGAGGCGGGTGCGGAGGTTCAGGTTATTGACTCCATGATTCTGCCCCACACTGTTATGCAGCTTTCAAAAATATACAAGGGAACAGAAATTGAGCCTGCTGTTCTCGCGGCGGGTGCGGAGCTGTCCTTCGACACTGGTTCTTTAAAAAAAAGCGGCGCAAATTCCAAGGTTGTCAGCGAGTTTGAGCTTTTAGCCCCAGTAGTCAACGCTGAAATTGTAATTTCAATTGGAAAGGCAAAAACTCATGGACTTAGCCACTATACTGGCTGTGTAAAAAACCTATTTGGCTGCATTCCCGGAGTTATTAAGCCTTTGTTTCATCAAAAATATGTCCGTAGAGGCGATTTTTTCTCCATGATGGTTGACCTATGCGAATGTGTCCGCCCGACCTTTTCCTTTGTTGACGGCGTAATGGGCATGGAAGGCCCAGGCCCGACTGGAGGAACACCGAAATTTCTCGGCATAATCGCAGGCGGCTATAACCCCTACGCCGTTGACCTTGCGGTTTCTGACCTAATGGGTCTCAGAGCCGACCATATTCCAATTCATCTTGAAGCTGTTCAGCGCGGTTTGGTTGTGCCGTCTTCAAGTGAGCTTAACCAAATCGGGGATGCTCCGTCGCCCTTCCGCACAGCTTTTCAACCGGTAGACAGCGAGAATAAAGAGAATTTTATGGTCAAACACCTCCTTCCCAAAAAGCTACGAGCCGCGCTTCGGAACGCTAAGGCAAAGTATCCGATTATATCGGAACGTTGTATTGGCTGCGGCGAATGTGCCAGAATTTGCCCTAAAACCACCATTGAAATGAAAAATAAACGTGCCGTAATTAAATATGATGACTGCATTCGTTGCTATTGCTGCCATGAATTTTGTCCTGCAAAAGCCATTGATTTTGGTAAAAAGCAATGAATCAAATTACCGTTTATGCTCCTGCGAAAATTAATTTGACCCTTGACGTTCTAAATAAACGCCCTGACGGATACCATGACCTGCGAATGGTCATGCAAAGCGTTGACGTTTGCGACAAAATTACCATAACAAAAACCAATGCCAAGGATAACCGAATTGTATCCTCCTTGAAATATTTACCCTCAGACGGACGCAACTTAGCTCTGGCTGCTGCAAACCGTTTTTGTGAGAAAACGGGCTATTCTGGTGCTCGTTTTGCAATAGAGCTTCAAAAATCTATACCTGTTTGCGCAGGTTTGGGCGGCGGTTCTTCCGATGCCGCCGCTGTTTTTCATGGACTGAACAAACTGCTAAACCTAGATGTTCCCCTTTCATCCATGCTAGAATGGTCGCTAGAACTTGGCTCGGACGTCCCCTACTGCTTGGCTGGAGGAACAAAGCTTGCCGAAGGCAGAGGTGAGATGTTAAGCGACCTTCCGCCATTGCCTGATTGTTGGATTGTGCTGTGTAAACCGCCTGTTTCTGTATCGACAAAGGAAGCCTTCGGAATGATTGAAGCGTCAAGGCTTAAGCACCGTCCAGACCTTAAGGGGATGCATGAGGCACTTGAAAGCGGCTCTCTTGCCAATGTCGCCCGACGGCTTTTTAACGTTTTTGAGGAACCGATATCCG
>JAVBKA010000104.1:0-17617 GCA_031546715.1 Oscillospiraceae bacterium
AAATTGATGCGTTTAACGTAAAGGGCGAGTATCTAGGCGGTGTGATAAGCCCCGGAATAAAAATCTCTATGGACGCATTATTTGAAAGGGCGGCAAAGCTGCCCAGAATAGAAATTAAGAAGCCCCGAAGCGTTATCGGAATTAACACAGTTGAGCAAATGCAGTCAGGCGCGGTCTTTGGTTATGTGGGCGCATTGGAGGGCATTGTGACAAATATTCGGGCAGAAATGGGCGACGACAGCGTAAAGGTCATATCAACGGGAGGTCTGGGAAATCTCTTTGCCCATTACACCAGCTATATTCACAAGGTAGACCCTAACTTAACACTTCAAGGACTGCGGATAGTTTTTGAAAAATTCCGCAAAAATTAACAGTTTATTACGAAAGACAGCCGCGAAATGTGGTATTATTCAGAGCAAAAGTAGATTCTTATTTTTATGCCGATGCGCGCGGCAGAATGGACGTTAATTATGGCATTTTTATCATCAATTTTCGGAACACACTCAACAAGACAATTAAAGACCATCGTCCCAATTGTTGACAAAATTATTGCAATGGAGGCGGAGTACAAGGCGTTGTCTGACGCTCAGCTCCGTGAAAAAACCAAGATATTCCGTGACCGCCTTGAAAAAGGCGAAACCACTGAGGATATTTTGCCGGAAGCCTTTGCGACAGTGCGAGAAGCGGCAGTCCGTGTACTGGGGCAAACGGCGTTTAGGGTTCAGCTAATCGGCGGATTGGTGCTCCATCAGGGGCGCATTGCGGAAATGAAAACAGGTGAAGGGAAAACCCTTACCGCTACCTTTCCTTGTTATGTCAATGCCTTGACAGGTAACGGCGTTCACGTCGTAACGGTTAACGACTACCTTGCAAAGTATCAGTCTGAGTGGATGGGCAAGGTCTACCGCTTCTTAGGTCTTACAGTGGGTCTGATTGTCCACGGTATTACTCAGGAGGAACGCAAGGCGGCATACAAAGCCGACATTACCTATGGAACTAACAATGAGTACGGATTTGACTATCTCCGTGACAATATGGCACTTTATAAGGAGGACATGGTTCAGCGGGGTCATGCCTTTGCAATCGTTGACGAAGTTGACTCCATTCTCATTGACGAAGCCAGAACTCCCCTTATTATTTCAGGTCAAGGCGATAAATCTACGGATTTGTACATGCGGGCTGACGCTGTCGCCATTCGCCTAAAGGTACACCGCATTGCCGAAATGGACTCCAAGGCTGAGTATGACGATGTTGAGGCTGACTATATTGTTGACGAAAAAGCCCGCAACGCCACTCTGACACCCCAAGGTGTTAAAAAGGTTGAGGCGGCGTTTGGCATTGAAAATCTGTCCGACCCCGAAAATACCACTATTTCCCACCACATGAACCAAGCTATCCGAGCAAGAGGCGTCATGCAAAAGGACGTTGACTACGTAGTTAAGGACGGCGAGGTTATTATCGTTGATGAGTTCACAGGACGTCTCATGATAGGCAGACGGTACTCTGAAGGACTGCATCAGGCTATTGAAGCAAAAGAGAAGGTTAAGGTTGAAAGAGAGTCTAAAACCCTTGCAACCATTACCTTCCAAAACTATTTTAGGTTATACAAAAAGCTTTCAGGTATGACAGGAACGGCCCTCACCGAGGAGGAGGAATTTAACCAGATATACAAACTGGATATCATCGAAATTCCTACTAATAAGCCTGTTGTCCGCGCCGATTACCCTGACTCTGTATACCGCACGGTAGCAGGGAAGTACCGCGCAATTATAAATCAGGTTAAGGAATGCAACGCCAAGGGGCAGCCTGTACTAGTGGGTACGATTTCCATAGAGCGAAGCGAAATGCTGTCTGCCATGCTGAAAAAAGACGGTATTAAGCACACTGTCTTGAATGCGAAGCACCATGAAAAGGAAGCCGATATAGTCGCTCAGGCAGGACATTTTGCCGCTGTCACCATTGCCACCAACATGGCAGGACGTGGAACTGATATTATGCTGGGCGGTAACGCCGAGTTTTTGGCAAAGGCTGAGCTTAGAAAGTCAGGTGTGCCTGAGGAGATTATTAACGAAGCCACAGGTTATGTGGAAACTGACAATGAAGAAATCCTTACCGCCAGAGCGAAATTCAGTGAGCTTTTGAAGAAATATAAGCTTTCTATTGCCGAAGAAGCCGAGCGGGTAAAGAAAGCGGGCGGTTTGTACATTATCGGTACTGAACGCCATGAATCCCGCCGTATTGACAATCAGCTTAGAGGACGCTCAGGTCGTCAGGGCGACCCCGGCGCATCAAAGTTTTACATTTCCCTTGAGGACGACCTAATGCGGCTCTTCGCAGGAGACAGACTGGAACGCCTTTCGGGTATGCTTGACAGGCTGGGCTTGGATGAAGACACCCCAATTGACCAGAAAATACTTTCAGGCGCAATTGAAAACGCTCAAAAACGTGTGGAGTCACGGAACTTCCAGTCCCGTAAGCACGTCTTAGAGTATGACGATGTTATGAACCGCCAGCGTGAAATCATATACGGTCAGCGAAAGAAGGTTCTGGACGGTGAAAATCTACGCACCCATATCAACGGCATGGTGGACGCCGTCTGCGAGGACACTGTTAAGCGTGTGGCAGGGGAAGAAAATGACTTGACGATTAGTCAGGTCAGCGAAGTTCTTGCCATGATTGACGGTGTACTCATAGACCCAGGCTCACGGCTTGAAAGACCTGACGCAGGTGACTTTTACTCCTCCACAGGCTTAGTTGAATGGATACGCAACGCCGCTGATGTCCGCTATGCAAGGCGTGAGCAAGAGTTTGGCGACGAGCTTATGCGTGAAATCGAGCGGGTTATGATGCTTCGCTGTGTTGACGCAAAATGGACTGACCATATTGACGCTATGCACGAGCTGCGCCAAGGCATTGGGCTTAGAGCATTTGCTCAGACTGACCCCATTGTAGAGTACCGCCGCGAGGGCTTTGCAATGTTTGAGGAAATGATTCAAAGTATTAGAAATGATACTGTTAGAATGGTGTTTACCGCAAAGGTTCGGGGAGAAACCGCACCTAAGCGTGAAGCAGTTGCAAAGGGTATCACTGAAAATCTGGGAGGAGATACTTCTGTTAAGAAAGTGCCTGTCAGAAAAACCAGTGCAGAAAAGGTGGGCAGAAATGACCCATGTCCATGCGGAAGCGGCAAAAAGTACAAAAAGTGCTGCGGCATAGGTAAGTAAATTTTCTTCGCAATATTTGTACCGGGGAGAAATGGTGGCTTTAAATTAATGGAAGGCGTTCGCTTAAACATTCGCATTGTAATTATGGTTTTGCTTGTTGTCTCCATGGTTTTTCTCGTTGGAGGCAGGCTGTACAGCATGCAAATAGTCAACGGCGCAGAAATGCAGGAAAAGGCGGAGAAGAGTATTACCCGTGTTTACTCAATTCCTGCCTACCGTGGACAAATACTTGACCGTTACGGTCGTCAGTTGGTGATGAATCGCCTGAGCCATGACGTCACCCTTGATTATCTGCGGCTGAAAAACATGTCCGATCCCGGTACGGTTCTGCTTTCGCTGATTGAAGCAGTAGAAGCGGCGGGGTACACCGTCAACGATACGCTGCCCATATCTATGTCATTGCTTGACTATCTCGAAGAGCCGACAAAGGCTCAAAAGGATAATTTAGAGCGTTACATGAAGGAAAAGGGCTACGCAGAGGACAGCAGCGCATATGAGCTTGTGGAACTGCTGCGAATTGAGTTTCATGTCAGCGATAAATACAGCGAGCCGGAAATTCGCAAAATCTGCGGCATAATGTATGAGCTGGAGCTAAGAAACCTGTTTACCAACATACCGTCTTACGTGTTTGCGTCGGATATCCCCATTGAGCTTGTCAGCTACATCAAGGAGCAGGATTTTCCTGCGGTAAACGTTATCGACGTGCCTGTCAGATTTTACAATACCGATTTCGCCGCCCATATAATCGGCACGGTTGGCTCAATTACCGCCCGTGACATGGATGCCTATCTTGAAGCAGGGTATGCCATGAACGACATTGTTGGCAGAGACGGTGCGGAAAAAGCCTTTGAAAAGTACCTGCACGGAACTCCCGGCGTAAGGACAGAACAGCAAAATTCCGCAGGTAAGGTACAAAATGTAATATACACCAAAGACCCAACTCCTGGGCAGAACGTGTATCTGACCATCGACATACGGCTACAGGAGCGGGTTGAACGCATTCTGGCAGAGGGTATTGCAGCATTGCAACTCGGCGAGGAGCTAAAGGGTAAGGAAGCGGAAGCAGGCTCGATTGTAGTCACAGACGTCAACACAGGAGAAATCCTCGCAATGGCGTCGTACCCCACATTCTCCCTTAAAAACTATCAGCAAGACCTTGCCCAGCTTTTAGAAGACCCCATGAAGCCGCTGTACAATCGTTCAATTCTAGGAACATATTCCCCCGGCTCTACCTTTAAAATGGTTACGGCTACCGCCGCCCTTGAAAGCGGCATAATCAGCCCAAGCACCAGAATTGTTGATAAAGGCGTATATACCTACTACAAGGATTATCAGCCTAAATGCCATGTCTACCCATCAAATCACGGCTCGGTTAATATTGTAGAAGCGATTAAGGTTAGCTGTAACTATTTCTTTTACGAAACAGGTAGGCTCACCGGCATCCAAGAAATAGGCAAATGGGCGGCGTATTACGGGCTTGGACAGCCTACAGGCATAGAGATAGAGGGAGAAAACCTTGGTTATGTGGCGGGAACCGAAACCTCTGCCAAGTTTGGTGCAATCTGGTACCCCGGTAACGTCCTCTCTGCCGCTATCGGACAGAGTGACAACCTGTTTACACCGTTGCAGATAGCGTCATACATTGCCACCATTGCAAACGGAGGCACACGGTACGCAGCGCATTTGCTCCACGAAACAAAGCGTTACGATTTTACGCAAACCTTTTCAAGCAGCGCAAAAGAGGTTTTGGCTTCACCAACCATGAAGGAAAGCACCCTAAACGCTATCCAAAAGGGAATGTACGCAGTCGCCAATGAGCCACTCGGCTCGGCACGGACGGCATTTGCCGGATTTCCTGTTAAGGTAGCGGCGAAAACAGGCTCGGTACAGGTGGGTACAAAACCCAGTAACGCAGTGTTTGTCGCCTACGCACCCTTTGACAAGCCTGAAATAGCGATAACGGTGGTTATTGAAAAAGGCGGAGCGGGTTCAAGGCTTGCAACCATTTCCAGAGACGTGCTGGGAGCATATTTTGATATCAAGAACGATATGAATAGTATTCAAAAAGAAAATGTGTTGCAAAAATAGTGATTTCTTGATATATTATATCAACATAGAGATATATGGCGCTTGGTGGTGATTTTCACGGGTTATTCTATTGGAGTTTTATCTGGTAAAGGTGGCGTTGGAAAGTCATCAACTGCTGCGGGCATTGCATCATGTCTGGCAGCTTTGGGAAAGACTGTCCTTTGTGTGGACGCTGATGTGGGTCTTCGCAGCCTTGACCTCTGTTTAGGGCTTACCGACCGCAATTCATTGGATTTTTCCGATGTGATTTTTGGTCGTGCGACCCTTGACAAGGCGGCAATTAAGCATGATGCCATCGAGGGACTGTTCCTACTCGCCGCCCCTATGAATATCCGCCCTGAGGATATCCCTAAGGACAAATTTTGTGAGCTTATCCGCCTTGTGTCAGATAAGTATGACTATGTTATTGTGGACGGCGGAGCTGGCATTGAGTATAACTTTGAAATGGTGGCACAAAGCTGTAGTAAAATTATTATTGTTACCATGACCGAGGTGACGGCGGTACGTTCCGCCGCAATTGCATCTCAGAAGCTGCCGCCGAAAAAGCAAGGCTGGCTGGTAGTAAACAGAGTTAAACCCAAGCTTATAAAGCTTGGACACAACACCGATGTAGATTACATTATCGACACAGTCGCGCTGCCCTTAATCGGCTTAGTACCGGAAGATGAAGTAGTTTCCGCGGCGGCACATCAAGGCATTCCGGTTATTTTAGCGGTAAAAACAGGAGCGGCAGTTGCATATCTAAGAATAGCACGAAGATTAACAGGTGAATATGTGCCCTTAAAACGCTTAAGGCAATGGAAAATAAATGGATAAAGAGGTAGCTTATGAATATTGCGATTATAGCACACGATTCTAAGAAAGAGCTGATGGTTCAGTTTTGCACGGCCTACTGCGGAATTTTATCATCTCATAACATCTGCGCTACCGCAACCACGGGAAAGCTGGTTTCCGAGGCTACCGGACTTACTATTCAAAGGTTTCTTTCGGGGGTACAGGGCGGTGACCAACAAATCGGCGCAAGAATTGCCTACAATGAAATAGATTTGGTTCTCATGTTTCGGGACCCTTTGTCTACACAACCCCACGAGTCGGAGCTTTCTCTGATGCGTCTCTGCGATATGCACAATATTCCCATTGCGACGAACTCTGCAACGGCGGAGGTCTTGATTCTCGGGCTTGCGCGGGGAGATATGGACTGGAGAAATATTGTTAATCCGACATTGAAGAAGAAATAAGCGTGATTGATAGTCTTGTCTTTGCAAGATAACCTAGGTGAATTGTATTCGCCTAGGTTATCTGAGTTTTGAGGTTTAATCTTATGTAGGGGCGAACATTGTTCGCCCGAGGTAATATGTTCGGAGGTTTCTCGTAGGGCAAGGGCTTTGCTCTTGCCGTGGCAGAAATCGTGTATCATTAATTGACCAAAAACGGTGACGATGGTATACTGGATGTAAAATTGTAATTTGGTGAAACTAAAGAGTATTCGTAGGAGAGGTGGACTTAATGAGAATAGTAGATAAAACAATTCGTGAGATACGTAGAAAAGTCTTTTATGAAGTTGCTAAACTTGCTTTTGATGGGGATTACACCAAAGTGGGTGAGTTACCTTATCGAATTTTGCCTGGTGTGGAAGCACAGCATAGGAGCTCAATCTTTTTAGAACGTGCAATAGTCGGTGAGCGTATTCGTTTGGCTATCGGGCTTCCCTTGAGGGCTTTTGATGCACATGCGCCTTTGGCAACAGGAATCTCTGAGAGCGCAATCGATGAAAAATTCTATGATCCGCCGCTCATTAATATCATTAAATTTGCATGCAACGCATGCCCTGATAAGTTTGTTGTATCTGATTGCTGTCAGGGATGTCTTAGCCATCCTTGCTTAGATGTGTGTCATAAAGGTGCAGTTTCAATGCGGGATGGAAAATCTGTTATTGATGAGGCGAAGTGTGTGAAATGTGGGCGTTGCAAGGAGGTTTGCCCTTACAGTGCAATTATCCATATGAAACGCCCTTGTTCTGCTGCATGCGGAGTTGATGCAATTGACAGCGATGAAAATCGCCGTGCGGTAATTGATTACGGCAAGTGTGTTGCTTGTGGAATGTGTATTGTAAGCTGCCCGTTCGGTGCTATTTCGGACAAGGGACAGATTTTTCAGTTAGCACATGCCCTAAATAAGCATGACAATGTAATCGCAATTGTTGCACCGTCATTTGTTGGACAATTCGGTGCGACGGTTACTCCCGCAAAATTTGTATTAGCCTTGAAGCAGTTAGGATTTAGTGATGTTGTCGAGGTGGCGGTGGGCGCCGATTTGTGTGCCATTGAGGAGGCAAAGGATTTCATTGCATTAGTTCCTGAAAAACAGGCATTTATGGCGACTTCATGCTGTCCATCTTGGATAATGATGGCTAAAAAGCAATTTCCGGAGTTAAGGGAGAATATATCACTTGCGTTGACACCGATGGTGCTCACTGCCCGATTGACAAAGAAGAAGTACCCTGACAGCAAAATAGTATTTGTCGGACCGTGTACAGCAAAAAAACTGGAAGCCAGCCGCAAGAGTGTGCGCAGTGATGTGGATTTCGTAATTACGTTTGAGGAACTAATGGCCATGTTTGATGCGAAAAACATATCTCTGAAAGATATCGACGGCGGTGAGGAATTAGAGGATGCAACCGCAGCAGGCAGAGGTTTTGCAGTTAGCGGAGGCGTTGCAAGCGCAGTTGTTGAGGTTATTAATAGACTAGAGCCTGATAAGCACGTCGATACCGTTACGGCTGAGGGTCTGAAAAATTGTAGAGTTCTTCTTGAAATGGCGAGCAAGGGGAAGTATGACGGCTACTTGCTGGAAGGCATGGCATGCCCGGGAGGTTGTGTTGCCGGAACGGGAACGCTTGCTCCGTCGAAGAAAACTACGGCGATTGTTGCAAAGTATAAAAGTGAGGCAATTAAAAAGAATGCCCTTGAGTCTGAATTTGAAGCGGAGATGGATTTCACAAAGGAATAGTTGCTGTACCCAATGAGCTTGATTGATAGCATAAAAAAGCCGCCTTTAGTAGTAAGGGCGGCTTTTAGATATTCTGAAATTTTCAGTCCGTGCATGTCATACTGTAGGAGAAGTGATTAGTATAAAGCAACTTTTTAGGTAAAAAGTATCAAATAATAGCAGGGGTGCGTATGCATAAATCTTGCTTGTTGATGGTTTGACCGGTTTTTACGTAAAAACGTTCAAAATCTTTTGCGGGAATAGGGGCGGAGTAGTAAAATCCTTGGAGTTTGTCGCAACCAAACTCTTTTAGGACGTTGACTTGACCGATGGTTTCAACGCCTTCGGCGACAATGACTAAGTTAAAGGCTCTTGCCAGAGCAATAATGCTTTGAACGACTGCGCTGGAAGTTGAATTTATATGAATCTTATCAATAAAGGATTTGTCAATCTTTAGTATGTCAATGGGAAGCTCAGCTAGGCGGCTGAGGGAGGAGTATCCTGTTCCGAAATCGTCAAGGGCAATTCGGATGCCCGCTTCTCTTAGAAGTTGAAGTCTTTGGGCAATGTTGAGAAAATCAGTTACAAATGCAGTTTCTGTAAATTCAAGGGTGATTTTTGCGGGGTCGGCGTTGTATTCACGTATTTTTTTTAGTAAATAGTATTCAAAGTTTGGGTCAAGGAATTGCTTTGGGGAGACGTTAAATGCCAATGTAATGTCGATACCGACACGCTGCCATGCGTTCATTTGCTTTAAAAACTCGTCAATTATAAATTCGCCCAGTAGGTTTATCATATCATGCTATTCTGCCAAAGGAATGAACACATTAGGAGAGATAAAGCCTCTTGTCATGTGATTCCAGCGCAATAAAACCTCTGCGCCAGAAACCTCTGCGGTGTGGCCATTAATTATGGGCTGATAATAAAGCATCAGCTCGTTGTTCGTAATAGCTCCCTTTAAATCAAACTCAATTTGTAGTTCTTTAAAAACTTTTTCACGAAGACCGTCATTAAGAATAGCTATGCCGCCATCGTTGCAGTGTTTAGAATGCTTGAGTGCAAACTCACTTGCTTGAAGCAGTGAGCCAAGGTCGCCGTCCTCAATGGATTCATAGGCAACTCCAAAACAAAAGGAAATATATACCTGCTTGTTAGCAATATAATGCGGATGGTCAAATCGCTCCTTGATTCTTGCCGCTTCTTCCTCTAGCATCTCAATGTTTTTAGCGTCAGCGTAAATTATGAAGAACTTGTCAACAGAAGCTCTGATTATTGTTCTGTTATCAAACATAGACTTTATTTGGTCAATTACATAGAAAATAACTTCGTTTCCAAATTTCATGCCGAAGGAATTGTTAAGATTTTTAAAGCCCTTGATATCCATAGCGATTACGCCGATATTTTTATTTCGAGATAAATCGGTGCTTAACTCAGATTTAAGATTGTCTATTACATACTGCATGTTGTAAAGACCCGTGAAAGTGTCCTTAAAAGCAAGCTCGTTGAGGCGACTGGTGCACGCCGCAATATCAGCCCTAGTGCCTTGAACTGCTTTAATAAGTGTCCCAATTTCGGTATCATTAGGGGTAAGATTGGCTTCGCTTAAAAGATTTCCAGATGAAATATCCGACATTTCTTTGCTGATAATAACCAGCGGCTTTATTATGTATATCCGATAATATAAAATCGTGACTGTAACCACGCTAACCAATAAGGCAAGCAGAATAATGCATACAGTGAGGCAGCGGCTGGAGCTGTTTAATGAGTCTTTAATGGAAAGCATTAGACGGGTATCTGCCAAGGATAAAAACTGACGATGAAGAGAAGCGATTTTATCAATGGCACTTTGATAGAACTCGCTGTATAATGCGGCGATTGCACTTTCGTTGTCTCCAATTGAGGCGTTAGTTATGGCGTCGCGTTCATGGGTTACTAAGTTTTCTGAAAGCGTTTGCATTAGTTCAAGTGCCATAAGCTCTTCGGTGCTTAGTTCAAACGCACGGAGCTTTTCCATAAAATGCTGACGGTTTTTACCGATATCGATTTCGTTATTATAATTGTCAACATGGGTTTTATTGCCTGTCACGGCATAGGCTCTGGCTTCGGAGGTTAGGTACGCAGAGGTGTCACGATAGCCGTTTGCATTGAGGACAAGCTCACTGCACTCATTATAAAGACGGTTTGTTTCATCAAATGACTTTTGCCGTAAAAAGGTGAAAATCAGAAGTAATATGACCAGAAGTATGGAGGAAATGCTCAAAATAGATGAAAAGGTGGACTGTCTAACTTTGAATAGTGACATACTTACCTCCATGCTTTTATTTGCATAGTTATCAGTATACATAGGTATGGAGGAAAAGTCAATCGCTGGACAATCAATATTGCACAAATATATTATTTCATGTTACCAAGTTTCTGTCGAAAGTAACAACTGCAAGGCTCGGAGGCTCTCACGATTAGCTTTGTAGTCAGGACAGTAGGCTTCTACCAAGCTCCAAAATTTCGCGGAGTGGTTATGCTGACTAAGATGCGCTAGCTCGTGAATTATCACATAATCAACTACCTCGGGGGACGCCATAACAAGCAGCCAAGAAAAGCTGATGGAGCGGTTGCTAGAGCATGAGCCCCATTGGGACCGCGCGTTATTTATTCTTATAACTGTGGGGAATAATTTCATAGCGCGGCTTAATTCAGGCACACGAATTTCCAAATGCTTCTTCAAAGCGTCCCCATAGAGCTGTTTCACCTGAGATTTAATTCTCTGTTCGTCAAGCCTTGGGGGAAGGTGAAAGCCCAGTTCATCAAGATAACATTTATCGGCGTGGTCAGTCATAATTGGCAGCGTTTTGCCGAAAATTCTCAAGGAAGAGTTGTAATTTATTGAAAAGTCAGCCTTTTTTGCCGTTTTATCCTTACATATGGCTGCATTTTTGTCAATCCAGCTCTGTTTTGAGGCTAAAAAGCCTTCGATTTGACGAAGCTCAGCGCGGAGAGGTGCTTTTACAAGCACCTCTCCCTCAGGCGTTATCTGGATTGCAATAGTTTTTCTGGCAGACCTTATTAATGTGTACTTCATAGCAAGTATATGTCTGAATTGTTTACTTATTGGGAATTTTAGCAGAGATATTGCTGCTGACAGGGGTTAAAGCTGTTAAAACATTGTTCTCAATTTGAACGCCTGTAATACGGCAGAACAAGTAGCGGTCTACATCCTGCTCGGTAATTGTATAAGTCAAGCTACCCGAACCGTCAATAACAGTGGCGTTTGCACCCTCTGGATTGTCGCAGACAAGCCACTCAACAGCGTTGACAAATAAGTCGTATCGTGGGTAGGTATCCCAAAAAATCTCCAGTGTATCGCCGACCTTGCTGCCACCGGTTATAATTACATTTTTGAGGTTTTCAACATCCGCGCCCTGACGAATGTTGCACTTGCCAAGTCCGTCTGAAAGTTGTGGAATCTGGCGCATTATGTCCCAAATAAAGCCAGATAGGTAGTTTTCAATCATAATCAAGCTTGCGCCCTTGTGAATGCCCACATATTCTTCGGAAACTATTCGCCCATCGCCTGTCCTCTTATAAGCTTCCTTTAAGCCGTATTCGCCCACAAGGGCGTCTAGGCTGTATTGAGCTATTATAGCTTCGCAGGAATATTTTGGAGTAAAGGGCAGGGAAGCGATGACACCATAGGTCGAAACTGTGCCGTCATTGCTGAATTCCTTTGACGGCGGCGCACCGTAGTTCCCGACTACGCCTGTTGTGCCATAACTCTGGGCAAAGCCCCAGTCAAGGGCACTGGTATTATATAGGGCGGCATTGTCAATTGCGTATTGACGGGCGGACAATGCGGCGTTTACTGAGTTTTGAAACCAGTCCACATCGTTTTTGTCAAGACTACCGCGCAAATCATACCACATATGTGAAAGTTGATAGGTGTGCAATGAGCCGCTTGGGCTGTAAATAACTGGTGGAGTTGAGCCATATCTCTCGGTATTTCTGGTAAAGTTATAAAAAAGCTCGCCGTCAGTTGGAAATGTGGTTGAGCCTGCGCCTAGGAAGTACAGCATGTACTGTCCAGAAGCCATGTCCCAAGCACCAGAAAAGCCGTTTACTGGGTCGTTTTCCTTGTAAAACTGCTTGGTTTCCGAATTTACAAACCATGACCATTCCACGCTATTGTAAATTGACTGCGCAATGATGTCACAGTCCCCGCCAAAAAACATGCCCGCTGCTAATACTCCGTTGATACATATAGCAGTGTCAACAGATGAAAGGGTGCTGTTTTGGGCGCGCGTGCCGTCAGAAATATTTAAGTATTGATAAAAAAAGCCGTGGGAGCTTTCGGCGTAATCTCGAAGGGTGGCGAGAGTGCCCTTTGCACGTTGCTCAGCCTCCTCATATGTGACGTAACCGCGCTGCGCACCAACGCAAAGTGCGACTAAGCTATAACCAACAGCGGCTATGCTTGCAGTGGTTTCCGCAGACAAACGGTCAGGTATTAAGCCGTAACCCTTGCTGGACTCATCGGAGTTAGCTGTCTCCCAGAAGTATTTGAAGCTACTTTCCAATTCTTTGGTCAGATAGCCGACCGTTTCTTCGTCAGGAGCGTATCCTTGAATGGGCTTGCTGAGGCTTTCCACAATGTCAGGCGAAGGGGAAACAAGTCCGACTTGTGAACCCGAGGGTGATGGCGACGAAGATGTGCAAGCAGACAAGGAGGCAGTCAGCAGAACAGCGAGGAGGACAGCTAAAACTTTTTTCATAAACAATACCTACATTCAAAATTATCGGCGGTACATAGTCCCAAGATTCCAAAAGTGATTTTAGCACATTCTTCTGAAAAAGACAAGAAGCAGGACTCACGGACTATTGACAAATCACTTTTTGTTGGTTTCTTGGTTATACTTTTATCAAATTGAGATTATAGGTGGGATTTGTTTGTTAGTTGCATCTGTTTCGGCGGCTTCCAACTAAATATAGTTGACAAAGGGACTAAAAAAAGCGGGGAATCACCCTTCTTAGTTCACTTCACGACGAAGTACAAAAAGCTGAACGCATTTTGTACTTACCAGCGGATCTGGTGAATTATTGAACTCAGCAGCAAGTGAAAAATTAATGTTCAGACCATTTATAAAAATCAAATATTCCCATGCTAATCAAGAAGCATACCTTATCCCCGCACTTCCTGCGTATATTAACAGTCCTGATAAATAGTAAATACGTAACACCTATACTAATATTTGGCGTGATTTGCATGTTTTCAGTAATAAGAACCCTCTCGAACATTTTCACAGTGCTCACAGTTATAAGCGGTAGAAGAGAACAAAAGATATATTGAGCTGAAACTAGCATAAGTTGTGTTGTAATGAACCAATTTGTTCCATTACGACACAACTTAGCATTTCTGTGAATTAGGCTTCGTATACACTAGAATAGCTTGCCTATCAAGCCATACTGCTTCGATTGCCGCCTATAAAAAAGCCCAATATGGTCAAATCACTTTTTCTGACTTCCAAAGCACCTAGCATATCGTCACCCTCTATGGCATCTAAGTAAATGTCAACAGAGAAAGCATCAGGGGCAAATTTGGATAAAGATACTTCATTAATGACCCGTGCTTCTTTTAGGCCATACTTAGGCAGAATAAGAGTTATCGCTTTTAAGTATTCTTCTGCGATACGTTGTGCGTCTTCGTTTGTATAACTTTTTGCACCATCTTTGACTTCGTCGAGATGCCCGAACTTGCCATGTTGAAAACTCTGCCAGTTAAGTAAAGAACCATCTGCTGCTGATATGCTTATCTCTACATCATACCCGACCTCAGATACAAAACGCCGACTCCAATAGTCACCTTTTCTGGTATCGTGCGAGCTTATGGGAACCTTATACATCAGTACGATATTATCTGACGTGGCTGGATTTAGATCGGTCGGTACAAAGTCATCAAGTAACTCGATTGCAGTCTCATTGGCTTGGTCGTATTGAATTTCGCTCTCTAGTGGCTGGAGATGACTTAGATTCTCATTACTTGAGTGCCTAAGCTCTCTTTCCACTACCTTTAGCATGTCATCTCGAGTTAATTGCGCAGTCGGATAAATCCAAAATTGGTTGACTAAACCGTCGCCACTTCCAATTTTTACACATATAGACTCGCCATCTTTGGATTTATCTGAAAGTTTATCCTGTGGTCTTTCGTTTTTGCCTAAGTACAATCCGTAAGCCGCTAATAAGTTCAGTTGCTCTTTATCGCTGCGGTCCCTATTACTTTGCGCGTTGTTCGAATACATTTTGTAAGCCCTGATTCTATCAAAGAGATCGGTATACGACACATCTCCAATTGTTTTTGCAACTTGCAAAACTTCATTGTCAGAAAGCATGTCGCTGCTTGGATAAAACACAAAAGATTTTACTCCGTATTTGGATTCATCGAGAGGAATTATTGCAAATTCATTTTTCAAAGGGTCAGTAGGTGCTGCTCCAATAGGTTTTGCACCAGCTTTTATATCCTCGCAAGCTTTTGTGTAACGGGCTTCGGTAAAGAGCGTTCGCTCTGCATTACTCTTCATTTGTGAATTGCCAGCGCAGGACGATAGTATAAGCGTGCTTAAGACCACTAAGCTGACTAGTTTGTTAAGATTCATGTGAACCTCCAATCACGGCGAAAGTTAGGGCGTTGTGTATATAAAACTTGTTCTTCCATCACCTGATACATCCATTCCCACAAAAATATCAGCACCTGAATCAAGCGACAAAGTTGCTTGACATGTCATTCCCCCTAAAAGAGGATGTAGTCCTTCTGATGATGGCGAAACTGAACTATACGTAGAACCTTTGGATGGGTATGAATAGTTCTTATAATTTGTTGAACGCGCATATGTAGTGTCGTCCGGTGCAACTGTGTTCATGATTTGTAAATTCTTGCCGGAAAAAACATTCAAAGAAACCGAGCTACGAATCATAACGAAATATGATTCTGCCGTATCAAAATAAATTGTAACTGTCATTCCACTTTTTTCGCCGCTTACAGTCTGCTCATAAACGGTAGCAGTTACTGCGTATTGATTAAAAACAACACCATTATGCTCGTATGCACCAATTAATTGCGATGTTTGCAACGTTTCAAGTTCAGCCGTTGCAATATTTGTATCTGCAAATCTTGATTGGACACTGTTTACATACATAGCATCTGTTTCAACAGTTACACCTGTGGCTTTTTTCAGATCATCAACGCCTGCTTCAGCACGAGCTACAAGTGCATCAAAGTCCCTAATTTCTGGAATTGTAAATAAAACAGTGGTATTGTCTTCTTGCATAGATTCTGTGGCAAATGCAGGGATTGAATTAGTCGCGAGAATTAATGCCACCACTAAGAAATTAACTAATAGTTTTTTGCCTTTCATATAAATCCTCCTTTTAAATTGTTACACCAAATAAATTTACAAACCTGTCTTGATAGAGAGCTTTGTATACACAACTGACAAAAAGTCTTCCTGATAAAATCTGTTAAATTAAATACGCTTATTATTATTCCAAAAACAGATGCAGCCGTTCGATAGTCATAAAAGCATTATATAGGGCGGACTAACTAAATCACAATCATAAGCATCACCTCCATTGAAGCTCCACCATAGCCATGAGCAAAACTCTGAAAACCTAGTATTAAAGCGGATTTGCGAGCATGGCAAACTCGAAATATCACTCCAAAATATATAGAAAAAACCACTCAAATTTGGTATAATTTAGTTGCAGAAAACAACACAAAATAGGAGTGGTTTTTATCTATCGACAGGAAATTTTACAGGACATCAGCCTGTTTACATCACAGCCCAAAGCAAGATTTTATGATGAGCTGTTTTTGCATTTGGACTTAAGCTGCATGGAATCCTCACATGCTAAAACTGGCAGAAAATCGCAGAAAGAAGCATTGTTGTGCGCTTTTATCGTAATGAAATGCGAAGGATTCAGCCAAATCTCGGATTTACATGATTATCTTTCAAACAACTTAATTATCGCGCATTACTGCGGCTTTGATATTTTGAAAAAATTGCCGTCCTACTGGACGTTTGACCGATTTATCCGTAATCTCGAAAACCGAATCCTCAAGGATATTATGCAGAACCAAGTGCTAAAGCTCTGTTCACTCGGAATTATAGACACCTCGTTTATCGCTCTGGATGCAACGCCTGTTTCAGCAAATACATGCCATAACAATCCTAAAAGCTTCTTGAAGAAAAGGTTCAGCAAGGATCATCAACCCAAATCAGATAAAGACTGCAAATTAGGTGTTCATACAGCTTCAAATCAGCACTCGGAGAAGAAGTTCGAGTATTATTGGGGCTACAAAAACCATGTTCTGGTTGACTGCATTACCGGCTTACCGATCTTTGAGTTAACCACTACTGCCGATGTCTATGACAGTACTGTCGCTCTGGATATTCTAAGCCGAACCAATGAGTTTCTGTCTATTAGCGAATGCTATTTCCTTGCCGACAAGGCATATGACTGCAAGAACATTTACAACACAGTAAAGGATGCTTATAACGGTGAATGCTTCATTCCACTCAATCGGAGAAATACTAAAAACCCTAAGAAACTGCCAATTGGCAATCCCATCTGTGAGGCTGGACTTGCAATGCACAGAGACGGTATTTGCAGGGATAACGGTCGTTCAAGGCAGAAGTTTTGCTGTCCGTTCAAGCGCACCAGCCATATTCACGATTGCCCGTGCAATCACAAGTGTTTTCATAAGGGTAAAAACACTGGATGCACCAAATATATAACGATTCCTGATGATTACCGACTTTCAATTAACCGTGAAGCAATCAATTTTAAGTCGATTTATTCCCTTCGCACAGAGTGTGAACGATATAATTCACGCTTTAAGTCCACAGGACAGGAGCGTCTTTGGGTAAAAAACGGCAAATCAGCCGAAAACCTCAACTCTATTGCTCATATTTCGCTGCTGACTATCGCTTTAGCCGCAATTGTCACTCAGTCAAAATCTTCTTACCGCTGCTTAAAATCTGCTAAAAGAATTGCTTGAGATTACGCAACTGAATATTCCCCGCTTTCGTCCGCTAGGTCTGCTTTGTTGTGCTCTTTTTTGGGCTACCGCTCTCAGGTTATCTTTCCAGGTTCTTGTTGCTTGTTTTTTTGATGTGTTTTGCTCTTGGCTAGATACTTAAATTATCTTTTACATGGATTGATAAATGCTACTGTACAGTGCCTCAAGTTCGTGCACCTTGCACTATTACAAAACAACAACCACCAACGCCTGCAACAACCCGAAATGTGGCCACCAAAACAGATTATATGCA
>JAVBKA010000076.1:0-4784 GCA_031546715.1 Oscillospiraceae bacterium
CAAAGCAATGAAAAAACGGTACAGGAATACAAAGGCGGTCTTTTTCCGTAAGCCGCATGTTTTCGCCGATGAAATAACCGTTGTTAAGGACGTTGTAATGGGTTAGGCACACGCCTTTTGGAAAACCAGTTGTTCCAGAGGTGTACTGCATGTTGATGACCTCATGCATGTCACAGCTCCGCTGGACGGCGTCAAGCTCTTCGTCGGTTATGTCTTTTCCTGCGTCTAGCAGAGCTTTCCACGGAAGGATACCGTCAGCAATTTGAGGGGATGAGCCGTCGTGTTTTGGGTAGTGAACAATATTCTCTAAAACGGGAACACGACTGCAGTCGCACAGTAATTCAGCTATTATGTCATGGTAGTTTGAACCCTTTATGCCGTCAGAAAACAGCAAAATCTTACTGTCGCTCTGACGCAGGAGGTATTCAAGTTCGAAAATTTTATAGTTGGTATTGACTGTAACCAAGACTGCGCCTATCTTTGCAGCTCCGTAAGCCGTCAAAACCCATTCGGGAACATTTGGTGCCCAAACAGCCACATGGTCACCTTTTTTAATTCCCAAAGCCAGTAAACCCTTTGCAGCATCACGGCTTAGAGCATTAAGCTCGGCATAACTAAGACGCAATCCTCTGTCGTTATAGACGAGGGCGTCGCTGTCAGGAAAACGTGCTGCAATAGTGTCCATCCAATCTCCGATAGTCGAGTTAATGAAATCAGGCATTGAAATAACCTCCTTTGAAATTAAAAAAATACAATAACGCCCCTTGAGGTCATTGACCTCAAGGGGCGTGAAGATCACGCGGTACCACCCTTGTTCCTCTGTTTGTCATCCAAGCAGAGCTTACGGACTGGAGAAGGCTATTCTCCGAGACCAGAAATTTCACTCAGGAGCGAGTAATTCTATCTCTGTTCGCACCATCTCTCAGCAACAAATGGTTCTCTGTAGCGAATCCCGTATAAAATGTTCTCCGTCATAGCGAATATATAAGTACTAATTATAACGACAATTCTGGCTTTGTCAAGTCCTAATTTTCGGAGGGTTTATCTTGGGGAACATCGGCTAAGTCACCGCCAATAAATTGTAAATCTCCCTGCCGTGATAGTATAAATGAAATATTAAACATATGAACCATATGTAATTGAACATCTCTTTGACTATCTTACCTAACGATACCGATGATTGTTTGGTTTCTCTATATACCCGATTTATGGCTTGTATATTCTCTTTGTAATTGCTTTTTATAGATACCGTTTTTGATTCCTTATCATATGAAACCTCGTTCAACCCAAGTTGCATTAGTGCATCAAAAGAAAAGCCGTTCCGTGTAACGTATATACGTGTTTTAAACGCACAAAAGGCAACTATAGCACAAACAAAAGCGAGTAATGATATTTGTCCGCCCTCTACATCGTAATCTTGACGAAATAGTATTAGCGTAAGCAAATATGCCATGGAGACAATCGGAAACAAAATATTAAGCAGCGGTTTTCGTAAAATAAACATGCTTATATACGCAAAAATGATGACTAAACAGTGTGCAAACATTATAGCGTTTGACATAAGTGCTATCGCAGCTTCCATTTGATATTGCCTCCGTCTCAAAAACTGATGCGTATCTGTAAGAATCGCCCTTAGTCTCTAAGAGCCTAATTTCATCAAATTTCAGAACGCAATTGTTGACGTATTCTAACACTATTCATTAATAATAATTGGTATTTGAGCAATTCCTAAAACACACTTATTATCATTCACAGATTTTTCAACTAACGCAAACTCAAAGCTCAGCCCTGACATAGTATCTATTTCGTCCGTTAATGTAATCACTTGTTTCAAATTATAAGCGTTTTTGTTATCATTATCAAAGGTGCTTTCGCTAAAAGAGAGATTATTCATTAATTTAGGAACAATAAATTCATAAGTGATATTCCCAAATTGCTTCACTGATAAATCGATATCCAAGGTTTTTCCTCGCTCAGTTACTGTAAAATCTGGCAAAGTACTGCTTGAGGCGATGTCTGGAGACAAAAGCTCGAAATAGTGTTGACCTACGTACACGCTTATGAACTCTTGATTATTGTCGTATAGTCTAATAGTGTCAAATTTTTCAATGAATTCGCTAATAGTTATTTCAATTTTATTCAATTTCTTTGACACTATATCCACGTCGCCACACACAATATTCTCATCGGAATACAGTTTTGCATTATTAATATCAAACAAAGAGACATCTGCGCCAAAATTTAATGTCAATATTTTAGTTGAATTTTTTACATAGAAACAGTAATTAAATGTATTGACATTAGTCCAAGAAAAGATGCTTTCCAGCTGTGCAAGTTTTTCTTCTTGGGAAATCTCCTTTTTTTCATCGCAGAAAGCGAAAAACAAGAGAATAATCGCTATAGTTAAAGCCGTTACTTTCAACAAAAGAACACGGTTGCCAGACATTTTATCACCCCTAAAAAGATATATTTCTAAGCGTAAATTTTGAATACAATAATTGAATAGTTCAAGCCGCAGTGATATAATGTTAATGCAAACAATCCATACTAATCGGCGTAGCATAATTGTATCACGATGATCACCGTTTGTCACAAAATTCTACTAAAGAAAGGGCGGTTGAAATGAAAAAAGCGTATAGACTGGCAATGCTGATTATTGCATTGCTGTTGGCAAGCTCGTGTACACAATCCCCAGAGACAACGCTGTCGCCTTCGCCATCGGAAGGGGCAACAATATCACCGTCGTCCTCACCTTCGGAATCTCCATCGCCGTCGATAGAATTACCTTCTTTTTATGCTTCACCAGCACCGTCGTTCTCACACTCTATTTCGCCTCCTTGGACGACACCTACGTCAAATTCCACTGCACCAACCGAACTGACAGATGCAGAAATTAAGGCATTGTACGAAAAAGCGAGCGATGCGTTTTTCTGGTTTTACAATATTCCGCCTAGTAATGTTGATTTAAGTAAACCAGGTGTCGAAATTGACGGTATCGAGTACTATGAAATAAATGCATGGGAATATAAAAGTCTCGTTGATTTTGAGAAATATCTTAAAACGATTTTTTCAGAAGAATTTGTTGCTAAAATGCTAGGACCAGAACATACTGTTACAAAATATCCAGACGTAAACGGTGTTCTTCATTGTAATTTTTTCGATCTTACCTCCAATATAAATGCAGGTGAAGAAACGCATACAATTATCAGACTTAATGAGTACCGAACCATTTATCGTGTGGATAAAGAAAAATATGACGACAATGAGACTAAATTTGTTATAGAATTACACACATACGATTTCTATTTAGAGTACATAAACGACAAATGGGTGTTTGTAAACTTTGACGGGGTGCAGTTTTTATTTACATGATGGTTTTGTAATTAAGAGTGGGGTGACGTTATCTTTGCCACCCCACTCTGCATCTGCTTGGAACTAGTCAATGATGCGAATCCTATAGGCTGCGCCAAAACCATGTGCGGACTTTGTCCAGAAATTTGCAAAAAGTATTCCAGCTCCGCCACTACTCATGGCTGGATCATAGACAGTAAAAGATGAGTCATATGAAGACGTAGCCGCCGCACCGGGCATCGCTATTTTGTTTTCAAAAGATTCCTGCCACTCTGCAACAGCATCATGATCTAGGAGAGAGGTGATAAATTCATCTTCTAAATTTATCATTTTTGAGGCAGGTGTTGGTGTAAATCCTACTGGAACTTCGTGTGTCGTTTGAGTAAAAACTAATGTATGCGTACTTTTTCCTGTAGCGAATGATACCGCCACACCCTCAGGATGCAACGATAACTGATATGCTATTTCATTTGCTTTATCAGCATCTGTACCTGATATGTCGACTTTACTATATGCTTTGCCAAATCCTGTTATCGGTGTTGAACCTTGTGCAGCAACAGGGCTACCACTTCTATTTGTAGTATATTTGCCGTTTGAAAATGTTATTTCTGGAAAGTCCATATTTGCATATGTAACTGTAAATGGATCGGGTTGCAAGTAGTCTGTTATGCCATTACGTATATCGTATCTCTTTTGTGAGGTAGTCGCTCCAAGGTTTTTTAGTACAATTGCATAAGAAGCCATTACACAGCCAGAATCATTGATGTAACTCTTCCATGAGATCATGCTAGTACTATTGTACAAAATGTCAAGATTAGTCGTATTGTACGTTTGAGCTGAACTCTTTTGCGAAAAGTAGTGATATGTTTGCAGATACAGCTTCGCTCTGAAACGATATTTATTTGTAATATCGAACGAGCTGCCATATCCGCAAACCTTGACATAATATGCAGTGCCGCTCGTCACGGTAAGGGTGACAAGCTCTGAGCCCCTGTCCCTGTTGATTTACCAAGTTCGACGCCAGCCGAATTATAAACATAAAGCTCAAAATCCTTACCAGCAGGAATGTCGCCCAGCCAGAAATTAATGGTGCCGGCAGTTCTTGCGGTAATTTTGTAGAAGTCATTATCGCCATTTTGACCGATTGTTGCGTAAATCTGGTCATCTTGATTTATAGAATTTGCGGTCGATAGCGTATTGTTTGGTTCAGTTTCATTTTTTGCGACAGCTCTTGGAATCAGTTCTGTGTCTGACGCTGCTATAGAGCTTGATATAGAGCCAAGGACTACCGCCATTGCAAGGACGAGTACAAATAATTTCTTCATGTAAATACTCCTTCTTATGTAATGTGAAAACCTTGCGCAACACTCCAAAACGTTATGGACAACTATTTTCCACCCAATTGCTTACACTCTCCGTCGTACCATTACGCG
>JAVBKA010000221.1:0-5861 GCA_031546715.1 Oscillospiraceae bacterium
CCTACGCCGATTCACCCAAAATGTAGCAACCCCTCAGAGGACGGCACGTGCAGAGCCCGTGCCCTACAAGAACCGCCAAACGTATTGCAAACCTCGGGCGAACAATGTTCGCCCCTACACCGATTTACCCAAGGTGCAACACCCCACCGTTCGTAGGGTGCGACGTCCTCGGCGCACCGCCGTTTTAACCCACGCACCGTATCGCCTTAGTGCCATGCGCACCGCCGCTGCGCTGTGTTGCGTTTCTCCTTGCGACTTTTTGGTTCGCGCGGCTCAAGGACAGCTTTCGAGCCTTGAGAGGCTCGATTTAAGGCTCTGCCATAAAAATCCGCAAGCTTTTGAAAAAGCTTGACTAAAACTTTTTGCATTTTGCTAAAAATTAATGCTTGTAATTTCTTATTGAAGGTGGTATTATAATTCTTGCAAATATACACTAGGGGGGTATCCTACATGCAACAAATTTTGAAAATCAGCGGTATGACATGTGCATCCTGCTCAGCAAGAATTGAAAAAATTACATCGAGGCTGGTGGGCGTGACAAGCTCCAGCGTAAATCTAGCGGCTGAAAAGCTCACTATTGCCTATGACGAAGCTCAGGTTACACTAGAACAAATTACAGCCGCCGTCACAAAGGCCGGCTTTCAAGTCTTGCCAGAAGTCAAGTCAAAAGATATCACAATTCCTGTGGGCGGCATGACCTGCGCGTCCTGTTCCACACGAGTTGAAAAGGTACTAAACAAGCTTGATGGCGTCAGCTCTGCCACTGTCAACCTTGCAACAGAAAAGGCTGTTATTACATATAATCCTGACGTAGTGCGCATTTCCCAGATTAAAGCGGCAATCACAAAGGCGGGCTACACACCTCTGGAAACCCAAACCGCCACCCAAGTTGACGAGGACGCTATTCGCAAGCAAAAGGCAATTAAAACGCTATGGACAAAATTTTGGATATCTGCTGTCTTTTGTATTCCCCTTCTATACATCGCAATGGGCTCCATGATATGGTGGCTGCATTTCCCAATTCCTGCGTTTTTAGCTCCCATGCAGTACCCGCTGGTGTACTCAATAGTGCAAATATTACTTACTCTCCCAATCGTCATTGCAGGTCGCCGTTTTTATACGGTGGGCTTTAAAGCGTTGTGGCACAGAAGCCCCAATATGGATTCACTGATTGCCATGGGCACTACTGCCGCCATCGGCTACAGCTTGTATTCAGTTTACAGGATTACACAGTTTGATTTTATGGCGGTAGACCACTTGTATTTTGAAACCGCCGGTGTTATCATTACTCTTATTTTACTGGGCAAATCCTTAGAAGCAGGCTCAAAGGGCAAAACATCAGAAGCCATTAAAAAGCTCATGGGGCTTGCGCCGAAAACTGCATTGGTGATTCAGGATGGACAAGAAATTGTAATCTCTGTAGACGAAGTCGAGGTAGGCGATATTCTTATCGTTAAGCCCGGTGAAAAAATTCCTGTTGACGGTGAAGTCGTTCAAGGACACACCGCCATTGATGAATCTATGCTGACTGGTGAAAGTATTCCTGTTGAAAAAAATGCGGGCAGTTCTGTTTATGCCGCAAGTATTAACGGTAACGGCTCAATTCAGTTTCGAGCCACAAAGGTTGGGGCGGACACTGCCTTGGCGCATATTATTAAGCTGGTTGAGGACGCTCAAGGCTCTAAAGCTCCCATCGCACAAATGGCGGACATCGTTTCAGGGTATTTTGTGCCAATAGTGTTCGGAATTGCGCTTTTTTCCGCAGTGGCTTGGCTTATAAGTGGTGCGGATGTTACGTTTTCACTTAAAATTTTTATATCCGTTTTAGTAATTGCATGTCCTTGCGCCTTGGGTCTGGCTACGCCTACGGCAATTATGGTAGGCACCGGCAAAGGCGCAGAATATGGTGTGCTTATTAAGGGCGGCGAGGCGTTGGAAACCGCTCACAAAATTAACACCATTATTTTTGACAAAACAGGCACAATTACCGCAGGAAAACCCGAAATTACAGATGTTATTACCTCCAAAGATTACACCAAGGAGCGACTTTTACAGCTCGCCGCCTCTGCTGAAAAAGGCTCGGAGCATCCCTTAGGCGAGGCGATTGTACGTGGAGCGGAAAAAGACAGCGTACCGCTTCTTACGGTTGACAACTTTCAAGCAATACCCGGTCACGGAATTGAGGTCAGTATTGGCGGTCAAGCAGTATTATTAGGCAACCGAAAGCTGATGAATCAGCGCAGTGTTGACATTTCAGCCCTAGAATCTCAATGGGAACGGCTGGCGGGGGAAGGAAAAACACCGATGTATATCGCCGCTGACGGCGTTTTGGCAGGGGTAATTGCAGTAGCGGACGTTGTAAAGGAAAGCAGTGCAAGGGCCATAGCCAAGCTTCGCGAAATGGGTATCGAGGTTGCAATGATTACAGGCGACAACCGCAAAACCGCCGAAGCCATCGCCAAGCAAGTGGGCATAGACAGAGTTTTGGCGGAGGTGCTCCCTCAGGACAAGTCCGGCGAGGTCAAAAAACTTCAAGAAGCGGGGCGCAAAGTCGCCATGGTGGGTGACGGAATCAACGACGCTCCCGCACTTGCTCAGGCAGATATTGGCATTGCAATCGGTTCAGGTACTGATGTTGCGATGGAATCAGCGGACATTGTGCTTATGCGCAGTGATTTAATGGAAGTTCCTACGGCGATTAAGCTCAGTAAAAGCACAATTCGGAATATTAAGCAAAACCTGTTCTGGGCGTTTGCTTACAATATAATCGGCATACCAATCGCAGCGGGAGTGCTGTACCTCTTTGGCGGACCTACCCTTAACCCTATTTATGCGGCGGCGGCAATGTCCATGTCCTCAGTGTCAGTTTTAACAAATGCCTTGAGGCTCAGAGGCTTTAAGCCGTACAAGTAAGGGGAAAATCATGAAAAGATTTTTAATTTTAACGGTTCTGATTGTGTGCCTCGGGGCACTGAGCGCGTGCAGCAGTATAGATATTGTGGGAGAAAAATCGGCGGCGTCCTTTGGCGAGGTGCTCAAAATAGCAAAGGTCAGCGGTGGCGACGGCGCATGGACGATTACCGCTCCTGATGATTCGGCGGCTTTTAACTTCAGCAATCGCAATATGGGTATTGTGTTTGACGCAAAGCCGTTTATAAACGCAGGGCTGGATACGTCAAAGCTCCCGACCCCTGATTATCTTTATATGGATGACAAAATTTATATAGACCCTGAAATGTATCTCAGCTCAATGCCCGAGCAATACGAGGCACAGCAGGCGTTTGAGGCGTTTAAAGAGGCACAGCGCAGCAGAATCGGCTATCATCACGAGTTAGACCATTTCGGCGCGAGCCTCGGCGGCGGGAATATGTTTGAATGGGCGAAGGACATGAGCAAAAACGACAAGGACATTGTTTTTGTCCTAGACCCGAAGGCGTTTACAGACGCAGGAGTTGACGCCACCAAGGTGGAAGGCTGGGTTTTTGCCAAGGTTGACACCAAGGACGCAAGTGGAAAGTCAATCCAAGTGGATAAGCTTTTGAAGCCTTTTGATATAGGATAATGTGGTAGGTGAAATTATGAATGGGACTGTGGATGAGATTATAAATGAAGAAACGAGCTGCCCCCACTGCGAGGAAAATTGTCGGCACACCGAGCGGACGGCAAAGCTGCAAACCAACCTGTTGACACGGCTGAACCGTGTGGAAGGGCAGGTTCGGGGTATTAAGGGCATGATTGAGAAAAATTCGTACTGCGATGATGTGCTACATCAAATCGCTTCGGCGCAGGCGGCACTGGATTCCGTGAGTAAAATGGTGCTAGAAAGCCATATTAGAGGCTGTCTTGTGGAGAAAATTAAAGAGGGCGATGATGAAATTGTGGACGAGCTGATTGTGACTATCGGCAAGCTCTTGTAAGGCCGCCTAAAGCAGTCTTACTGTAGCCAAAAGTTGCATAAAAATCTAAATAGCCCAAAGTAAACTAAAACAGCCAGAACTTAACCTAACCTAACCGAAAATGAGGAGTACCAAATGGTAAGCAAAAACTTGCAGATTGAAGGCATGTCCTGCTCTGCATGTGAAACAAGAATTGAAAATAAACTGCAAAAGCTTGACGGCGTACAGTCGGCTAATGCAAGCTATGCCAAGGGCGTATTAAAGGTCGCCTTTGATGAAAAGCGCGTTTCCCTTGACGCTATTACTCAGGTTATTGAAAAAATGGATTACCATGTTAAAGGCGAATTTGTTACGGAGAAAAAGCCCAATGAGGGCATGTCCTTAAAGCTCCTAGCAGTTATCGGGGTTATTTTGCTTGGAGTATATCTCATCGTTCAAAACACTATTGGTCTTGACATAATTCCAGAGGTTGACGCGAGTATGGGTTATGGACTGCTGTTTATTGTGGGGCTTTTGACCTCGCTGCACTGTATTGCAATGTGTGGCGGGATTAACATTTCTCAAACTGTTGTCAAGGGCGATGCGCCAAAAACCGTCAAGGATAAGCTTTTTCCAAGCTTGCTTTATAATTTGGGGCGTGTGATTTCGTATACCGTTATCGGTGGAATTGTGGGGGCTATTGGGTCGGCGTTTAGTCTCTCGGGTAGCGGAAAGGCGGTTGTGTCTTTTATTGCGGGCGGGTTTATGGTCATTATGGGGCTGAATATGCTGAACGTTTTCCCATGGCTGCGCAGACTGCAACCTCGGTTGCCAAAGAGCTTGGGTAAGCTGATTAACAACGGCAAGCGGGGCAAGGGACCATTAATCGTGGGTCTGCTCAACGGGCTTATGCCTTGCGGACCGTTGCAAACTATGCAGATTTACGCATTTGGTACAGGCAGCTTTTTGGGCGGTGCGCTGTCCATGCTGGTCTTTAGTCTTGGCACGGTGCCGCTGATGTTTGGACTTGGTGCGCTCAGCTCGTTTTTAACTTCGAAGTTTACTAAAAATATGATGAAAATCAGCGCATTGCTGGTGTTGGTGCTGGGGGTCGTGATGTTTGGTCGGGGCTTGGCACTGTCGGGCGTAGATGTGACGGCTATGCTTGGGGGCGATTCCTCGGTAGCGCAGATTAAGGATGGCATTCAAGAGGTTACCACGGTTTTACAGCCAAACAGCTATGAGGCGATAACTGTAAAGGTTGGTGTGCCGGTGAAGTGGACGATTAAGGCGGAGGAGGAGAATATTAACGGCTGTAATAATGAGTTTACAATTCCTGATTTTAATTTGACTGTGCCGCTGTTGCCGGGGGATAATGTGGTTGAGTTTACGCCGACTAGTACTGGGACGGTGGGGTATAGCTGTTGGATGGGGATGATTCAGAGCAATATTAAAATAGTTGATTAATATGATGAAATCTTCATAATAATTACATATCAGTCATGTATAATGATTTGTGATTGACTATGCAAAAAGTTTTGATTGAGCTTTTTCAAAAGCTCATGGTTTTAAAAGGCAACGCCTTTTATCGAGCCTCGCAAGGCTCGAAATCTATCCTTGAGCCGCGCGAACCAAAAAGTCGTAAGAAAAAACGCAACATAGCGTAGCGGCGTTGCGCAGGGCACTAAGGCGATTCGGTGCGTGGGTTAGAACGGCGGTGCAACCAGGACGTCGCACCCTACGAACGGTGGGTTACTGCACCTTGGGTGAATCGGCGTAGGGGCGAACTTTGTTCGCCCGAGGGTTGCAAAAGCGTTCGGCGGTTTCTTTGTAGGGCAAGGGCTCTGCTCTTGCCGTCGTCTCCCTAGAATTGCTGCACCTTTGGTGTAATCGCATGTTTTCCAAAGTCCCGCTCATGCCGCGGGGGCACTTCCTTTTCCCGGGGCGGCAAAGGAAGCAAAGCGCCCTTTTCGTCGCTCAAGTGCC
>JAVBKA010000229.1:0-6467 GCA_031546715.1 Oscillospiraceae bacterium
GAGACGGAGCAAGCGCGGTAATAACCGGCGTATCACCAGGAAAAACGACAATCGTCATAAAAAACCCAACAAATCAAGCACTTATTGGCACTTGGGAGATTAATGTTATTCCAACTCAAGACGATTGCGTAGCGTGGATTAATAGTAAAGTTGGCAGCAAAGCGATTTCCTATCCGACCGAAGGTGGCTCATCGGAGTGCGTGGATCTTGTAAAGTATTATTTGAAAGAATGCTTCAATCAGACGAAATTTGGTGCATTAGGGAATGGAGGAGTAATGTACAGTGGAGTATTGAATACTTTCCCACAATTATTCACCAAAATCGAAACTGATAATGGAAAAGCGACTTTACAACCTGGTGATATTGTTTCGATGAACGGAAGCTCAAGTACTGCGGGACACGCTGCTTTAGTAATTTCTATCTCAGGAGAGAATGTAACATTTGCAGAACAGTACTCAACTAGTAAAAATGTATTATCCACCACTAAAGTATTTACTATCAACGCCAGCGATTATTTTTATATTTATGGTGTGGCACGACCAAAATTTTAAATGCGTTGATTCAGCCCTGTTGTAAAATTTAAAGCCAGAACAATCAGTCGATAAGGCTGATTGTTCTGGCTTTATGCCATTTAGACCGATTAAATAGAGCATCAAGGTGCTCCTTTTGATATTTATCCGCTTATTACTTATCCCATTCAGGAAACATATTTGCGTAACGTAGATCTATGTTACCTCTCTCAATTTTTTCATTAACGATGATAATAGTATAACTGCGTTTCATGGTAATTATCTTCTTATATTCATCAACATTCATATTACCAATTGTATCTATAAATACAATAAAATCATCTAATCTAAATGAAATCCACCCCGTATCGGATTGAATTTCATCAGTAAAGGTGTATTCTGAAATTCTATTATCATTAAAAAAAAGCTCCAAAGGAATCTGTTCCGTTGTCTCTGGAAACATTTCACCAACGGTTGATACAATTCCAGAACATACAAGTTCATTACCGAACTCGTCACAAAGGTCTTCCAAATAAGGGCGCTCTACTCTACCAAAGAAATAGTAAGAAAACTTGCCATCCAATGAACCCATACAATCTGCACCAGCATCTGGAATACGAAATTCTTGAAATTCCAGATTCGGATTTTCTTGTTTAATTAAATTGTAGGTTTTTCCAATTTCATCAAGATAAGGGAAGTCAAAATCTGTGATGGGCAATGTGGTCTCACTGCTTGTTGGCTCGGGTGAATTTGTAGGAGACGGTAATTCAGTGGGCGTTGCTTCAGTCACAGGTGAAGCAGGCACTGTTTCGCTTGGAGATAGACTTGATGACGCCTCGGGCATATCAGTACTCGGCGAAATCGAATTGCAACCAGACAATGTCACAGAAAATAGCAGAATCAGTAACAGCGAGATTGCAGCATTTATTATTGATTGTTTCTTTTTGATATTTACCATTGATAACCCCTCCTCCTCATGTCCTTAAATGAACATGAAATATAGATTAAACACATATCTGCCTTATGTAAGTTTACCGGTCATACACTTGTTAGGCTCGCTTCACCCTCCGTGCGCAGAAAAAATCTTCATCTCCGCTTATGACAGACGGAAAATGTTGCTGCGCACCATTAGCCGTCCTGTCAAACGCTACGATAAAGCATTTTTTCTGACTACGGGCGGCGAGCACCCACCCACTAAAATATCCACCAAAACACCCCAAACAAAGCGTGAAACACAAGTCCGACGATACTAAACCCAAATATTAACGACAAAAACGCAGAAAGTAGCGCGAAACCGATGATTCCGAATACTAAGGATGCTAAAAATCCAAATACCCTCATTTTTTCACCACCTAAAAGAACCTTACACACATATAATAGCGTGGCAGAGCCTTTTATGATAGTTAAGAACGGTTAATATTGAATTAGAAAACGATTAGAAAATAATCTTACGCCAGCACAGCGCGGATTGCGGGGACGACTTGCTTTTTCCGTGACATCATGCCCGTAATAAAGAACGGCTTTTTGTCAGGCTCGATTCCGAAGGTGCGTCGAAGCAAATCGTAGTCATCGCAGGAGTAGACAAAAAGCGTGCCCTCTTTAACGATTTCGGTTTGCATAAATATTAGTAGGTCAAAACGTTCCGAGGCTCTCAGCTTATGTATAAACGCTTGAATTTCAGCCGTTGGAATGGACTGGGAGCTCCACACCGTAATTTGTCCTATGCCGACTTTTTTGCCGCCCAGCAAATACTCTTTAAAGTCGTGGAAGAAAATCTGCCGCGGAGTATGGGATAGCAGCTCGGCGTCAAAGGCTGCAAATAGTTCTCGTCCAAGCTTTTGATCCTCAACTCCTGCAATTTCTGACAGCCAAGCCGCCATGCGCTTGTCTTTTTCGGTACAGGTGGGGGATTTGTACAGCACAGTATCGGACAATATTCCCGCAAGCATAAGTCCTGCAAGGCTTTTAGACGGTGTTTTGCTAACCTCCTGAAACATTCCCGCAATGATTGTGGTTGTGGAGCCTACAGGCTCGTTGCGGAAGAAAACAGGGCTGCCTGTTTGAATGTCCCCAAGGCGGTGATGGTCAATAATCTCGATAATATCCGCCTGCTCAATGCTGGGCACACTTTGAGATTTCTCGTTGTGGTCAACTAAAACAAACTGCTTGCGCTTGTGCTTAATCAGGTGAAAACGGCTGACTGAGCCGATTACACGCTTCTGGTCGTCGGTAACAGGGTAGGAACGAAAGCGCGTCATCAGCATTTTTGAGCGCACATCGTCAAGAGTTTCATTAATATTAAAGGTTACAAGCTTATCCTTTGTCATCAATTCTCTGACGCAATGCTCGCCATTTTGAAGCTTTTCACAAAGCTGAGACAATGACATATCGCCCAAGTTGGGAGTATACACCGTTCTCAGCACAGAATCTGCGATATCGCCGGGAGAGATTATTCCGATGAGCTGCATGTTCTCATCAACAACAAACAGTGTGATAATTTGCCGCTGCTTCATAAACTCCCAAGCCTCAGTGATGGTGGTGTTTTCAGTTACCGTCATGGGTTGGTCAATGTCGATATCGCTCATTTGAGTACGGGCGGACATCATTAGCAAGGGGTATTCAAAGGAGAATCTATCCAAAACAAACCGTGTTTCGGGAGAAAGCTCCCCAAGCCTGACTGCCTGAGTCCCTTCGCCTCGGAGCTGAGCATATGCAATTGCCGCAACAATAGAGTCTGTGTCAGGGTTCTGATGCCCGCATACGTATACCATATTTGCCTCCTATATAATCCGTAAAAAATTAGATTATTACTTAATTATAAGCAATTCTTTCGGCATAGATGTCAGATTTTCGCAGCCGTCCTTGGTTACATACAGCATATCCTCAATTCGGACGCCAAAACGGGCTGGAAGATAAATCCCCGGCTCGGCAGTGATTACCGCTCCCTCCGGAATAGGCGTTTCCCCAAGCATACCAACGGATTGCGCCTCATGCACCTCAAGACCGACGCCGTGACCAAAGCCGTGACCAAAGTACTCCTTATAACCCTCTGCGTCAATAATTGCGCGGGCTGTGCCGTCAATTTCCTTGCCTAAAACCCCTGCACGCGCCGCCTCAATACCTGCAAGCTGAGCCTTCAGCACGATGCTGTAAACCCGCGTCATCTCCTCAGTTGTCTCTCCCATGGCGACAGTACGGGTCATATCCGAGCAATAACCGTCTTTCAACGCACCTATGTCAATGGTGACAAAATCTCCGATTTGGAGCTTGCGGTCGCTAGGCTCGCCGTGGGGCAGGGAACTGTTAGGACCAGAGACGACAATTGGGGCAAAGGACACGCCGTCCCCGCCGTATTTTAGAATACGGTAGACGATTTCAGCGGCGACCTCGCGCTCAGTCATGCCGACCTTAATAACACCGTCAAGCACTTCTTGGAGTGCTTTTTCCGCTATGCGCTGAGCGGCAATTATTTTAGCTTTTTCAGCCTCGTCCTTACTTCCGCGCAGAGCCATAACAGCGTCCTGAACAGGGGTAAAAGTCACCTTTTCCAGTGCCTTCGACCAACTCTCATGGTCTGTAACAGTCATTGCACTTGCCTCAAAGCCCAAATTTTTCAACTTATGCTGCTTAACCTTTTCATGCACAAAAAGCTTCGGCGTAAGGTCTTTAGTACTCATTACCACCTCTGCATCCTTGACAACCGCCCTTGCAGCTTCAATATAACGAAAATCCGTAACGAAATAGCTCTCATTTTTAGTTATCAGCAGCGCACCCGCCGACGAATGCAACCCGGTAGCATAAAATCGCGACACAGGCGACAACAACAACATCCCATCAAGGTTTTTTTCAACAAGAATCTTTTGCAATTCAGGTATCCTAGCCATAAATCCATCCATTCCGCCGCAACATGCGGCAATTAAAATTGAGTGTTATAAAAATACAAAACAATAATTCCGAGCGAACAAAGTTCGCCCATACGCCGACCCAAAATGTAGCAACCCCAAGAGGACGGCAAGAGCAGAGCCCTTGCCCTACAAGACGAGAGATTACGGGACACTACACCAAAAAGCTAGCAACCACAAACAACCATCACGTAGTGCGGAGCAGCGGTCGTAGAACACTGCCGCGGTGACGAACGCGACAGCGACAGCGTCTAGATAGCCGCAACCTCGGGCGAACAAAGTTCGCCCCTACGCCGATTCACCCAAGGTGCAGCAACCACCGTTCGTAGGGTGCGACGTCCTCGGCGCACCGCCGTTCTTGTCCACGCACCGCCGTTCTAACCCACGCAGCGTATCGCCCAAGTGCCATGCGCAACGCCGCTGCGCTGTGTTGCGTTTTTTCTTGCGATTTTTTGGTTCGCGCGGCTCAGAGTTGGGTTTCGAGCCTTGCGAGGCTCGATAAAAGGCGTTGCCTTTTAAAACCATGAGCTTTTGAAAAAGCTCATGCAAAACTTTTGACATTGGACGCCTAAAACATTCATAAAACTATTTACGTTTCATTCCACTTCGCTCACGAGCAATTGCAATAAACGGTCTCTCCAACAAATGCCTCGCAAACACAATCGGCCCCATCTTATACGGTGGAACCAATGCAGACGGAATCCCCGCACTATTTGCACCATAAATATCAGTGTGCAACTTATCGCCGATAAACAAAACCTCGTCCAGCCGTATCCCTAAATCCATAACCAACTTTAAAAACCCTCTAGTGTCAGGCTTTTTCGCCTTGGAAACATACTTTATCTTCACAGGCAAAGCGCTTACAAAGGATTCTACCCGCTTTTCGTCATTATTTGAGTAGATAATCAGCGGAATGCCGTGTTCATCAAGGGAAATAATCCATTTAAGTATGTTTTCGTCTATATCATTTTTGTCAATTGCCGTAAGCGTGTTATCCAAGTCCGAGGCCACTGCCTTGAAACCTCTCTCTTTCAGCCACTTAGGCGTTGCCTGTGCGGCGGAACGAAAAAGATAATCAGGAACGAGCTTTTCTATAAATTTATTCGCCATTTTTTCTTCCTCAATTCAAGTCTTTATAAATACCTTGCTATCATATACATAATAGCATATAGGAAATCAAAAATAAAGGTGGATATGATATTTAATGGAAAAGCTGTCCTTAATCCTGTGTGCAATGCCGGGTCAAACCCGTTCGGCACAAGTTTATAATCTGCCAATCGGACATATGGCGTGGCAAATAGGACCAGCCTTGCGATTAGTATCTCAAAGTGTGGGCGCATCAATGCAAGGTGGATATATGATGCTTGGAGATGCATATTATGACGGTAGTACAGGCGACGCCTCTCAAACAGTGTCAGAACTGACACGCGTATGTGCACAGCATAGCTTTAGCGGTATAATTTTTGACTTTGAACAGTATGCAAACAAAAATTTAGAGGTGCTTTTAACAGAGGCTGTCCCCATATTGCGCCGCAGAAGCTTTGATGTTATTGTACCGGAACGCTTTTCCGCAATATGTCCCGATGCACGTCTGCTGGTATCAACTGCCGTTCAAGCTGGCTCACTTCAAGCTTTTTTGCGGGATACTGCCGAACGCTACGGTAACCCAAGGCGGGTCGTCTTGGATTTTGAGCTGTTGCGCCGTGATATATTGCTGCCGTCGCCTCAAAGTGTAGGCAAGGTAATGAGCAAGGAGGAGCTTGCTGCGCTGCTTGAGACAAAGGGGAAGCAGACCTTTTACTCTCAGGAGCTGTTTGCACGGTATTTTACCTATCGGGAAACCGGTGAGGACGGCGCATCCCACCACTTCATAATATATGATGATGCATACAGCTTTACACAAAAAATTCTACTGGCTCAGCGTTTGGGCTTTGCAAACGGGCTAATTCAGTACCCTGAGGTTGAGAGTGACCTGCGGGAAATCCTGTCAGGTCTGGGAATATAGCCCGCTGATTACAACTTTGCCATATCATGCTCCCTTAACCCTGTCGCTCCG
>JAVBKA010000034.1:0-4628 GCA_031546715.1 Oscillospiraceae bacterium
GAATACGAAACGAGAATCCAGAAATCGCAAGGGGAGACACTGAGTTGACACAAGGTGCGACACCGGAAAATGTGTACGCTGTTACAAAAACGTATAAAGACAGCTCAATTGTAATCGTTTACAATGTTGGTGAGACTGCCGAAAAAATTGGAACTACCGAAGGTTTGGACATTGTGGGATATCTGACCGTTGACGGGTCAGACGTGCTAAAAGAAGGCGATTTTGTCACACTTCCGCCTCGGTCTATAGTTTTTTTCAAATAATCTGGTTTGCCTGTATGACTGTAGCACTTTAATGGTGTTACAGTCTTTTTTTTGTTTGTAACTATATTCTGCTGAAATCGAGTTTTCTCTGCTAATTTCAGGCAAAATAAGATGAAATTTATATGAACATTCAAAAAAGTATTTGACGTTTATCTTAAAAAGTTGTATTATGCATTGGTGAAATATAGATGGATGGGGTATTGAAGCCATAATTCGGATATTGATTATTCTTTCAAGCATCGGGTTGAACCTTGAGAGTACTTAATAAGCGTGGAGTATGGTCAGGAAATACCGCAAAGGGGAGTTTTTTTTGTTAAAAGTTTTTAGGTATCTAAAAGGTTCTGTAATCTCCTTAATTGCAGTTATTGCGCTACTATTTGGGCAGGCTTATTGCGACTTAGCTTTGCCGGAATACACAGCTCGAATTGTCAACGTTGGTATTCAGCAAAACGGATTTGACTATGCTTCGCCTAAATACATCAGTAAGGCATCTCTGGACAATGCTTTACTGTTTGTATCTGATGACGAGCACAGCAAAATTCTGGACAACTACATCTTAGAGTCGTCATTTACCCCGCCTAAGGCGTTCTTTTTTCAAAAAGACAGTGATGTGACTATTGAAAATGTGTATGTGATTAAGGATATTTCAAAGGCTGACAGAGATGCGCTTGATTTAATTATTGCCAAGCCGCTTTTGATGCTCTACGGCATTCAAACAATGGGGCAAGCGCAAGGAATAGATACCTCTGCCATTTTTGGTCAGCTCGCAATGGTTGGCTATGATGACAGAATGAAAATGATTGATGCTATGCAAGAACAGGCCGCTGCTCAGAATCCGGATGAAGAGTCGCTGGACGTTAGCACATTGTCAGAATCCATGATGGTTCAAGCAGCAACGGCTTTTTCTAAAGCTGAATATGAAAATCTTAAAATTGACACCGGAGATTTGCAAATAGAGTTTATCGTCCTCGCTGGTCTGCAAATGCTGGCTCTTGCTCTGCTGGGTATGATTGCATCGGTTTTAGTTACCTTGCTGTCGGCACGTATTGCAGCAAAACTTGGCTGGACGCTTCGCGGTAAAGTGTTTAAAAAGGTTATTGGCTTCTCAAACCAAGAGTTTGATAAGTTTTCCACTGCTTCGCTGATTACCAGAAGTACAAACGACATAACTCAGGTTCAAATGATGATGATTATGCTGTTTAGAATTGTCGTCTATGCTCCGATTATGGCTATCGGCGGCGTTTTGAAGGTTTCTGCAATGAAAAGCAGCATGAGTTGGGTCATTGCCGTCGGCGTCGGCGCGCTTTTGTTACTGGTTGGCACACTTTTTGCTGTTGTTATGCCTAAGTTTAAGGTTATGCAAAAGCTTATTGACCGTCTAAACTTAGTATCCAGAGAAATTTTGACAGGTCTGCCTGTAATCAGAGCCTTTAATAAGGACCGTTTTGAAGAAAAACGTTTTGATGGCGCAAACACTGATTTAATGAAGAATAACATGTTCGTAAACCGTGCAATGACGCTTATGTTTCCAACAATGATGCTGATTATGAACGCTATAACCATCCTTATAATTTGGGTCGGAGCGGGACATATTGACATGGGAAATCTACAAGTCGGCGATATGATGGCGTTTATGACGTATGCAATGCAAATCATTATGTCATTCCTTATGCTATCAATGGTTTCAATTATGCTTCCAAGAGCACTTGTATCTGTTAAGCGTATTTTTGAAGTGCTTGATACAAAGACATTTATTCATGACCCTGCATCACCGAAGTCATTCTCAGGAAGCCGCAAAGGCGTTCTTGAGTTCCGAAATGTTACCTTTAGGTATCCTAATGCTGAAGAGGATGTCCTTCATGAAATTAACTTTACAGCCAAACCCGGCGAAACCACGGCAATCATCGGAGGAACAGGAAGCGGAAAGTCAACCCTGCTGAATTTGATTCCCCGTTTTTACGACGTGACCAAGGGCGAAATTCTGCTTGATGGCACGGACATAAGGGAAGTAAAGCAGCATGACCTGAGAGAAAAACTGGGTCTCGTTCCGCAGAAGGGTGTTTTATTTACAGGCACAATCGAAAGCAATATTAAGTTTGGGCTTAACGATTTGTCTGACGCTGAGATAGCTGACGCCGCGACTGTGGCTCAAGCGGCAGATTTTATCGCCGAAAAAGAAAAGAAATATGCAGATGAGATTTCACAGGGCGGCACTAACGTTTCTGGAGGGCAAAAACAAAGATTGTCCATTGCCAGAGCCATCGCTAAGAAGCCAGACGTGTTCTTGTTTGACGACAGCTTTTCGGCACTTGACTATCAAACTGACGTAGCGTTAAGGTCTGCGCTTAAGAGCAAAACGGCTAATAGCACCGTTATCATAATTGCTCAGCGCATAAGCACCATAATTCACGCCGAGCAGATAATCGTCTTAGAGGAAGGAAAAATAGTGGGTAAGGGAAGGCATGAAGAGCTCCTTAAGAGCTGCGAGGTATACCGAGAGATTGCTTCCAGCCAATTCAGCAAGGAGGAGTTAGGATTATGAGTACAAATCAACAAAGCGCGAAACCACGTCAACATGGTCCAATGGGTGGACCTCCCGGCATGAGGGGCGGAGAAAAGCCCAAAAACTTTAAAGGTGCAGTAAAAATGCTCCTTGGATACTTGTCCAAGTATCACATAGCGTTGGTGTTTGTTTTCATATTTGCGGTTTCAAGCACGGTGTTTTCAATTATCGGTCCTAAAAAAATGGGTCTTGCCACTCAAGAAATTTTCGAGGGAATTGTTAGCAAGTTTTCTGGCGGTAGTGGTATAGATTTTGAGGCTGTTAAAAAAATCTTAGTTTTGATGCTGATTTTGTATGTTATAAGCGCGATATGCAGTTATGTTCAAGGCTTTATTATGACACATGTTTCGCAGAAAATAACTTATCGGTTCAGAAAAGAGATTTCTGAGAAAATCAGCCGTATGCCCATGAATTACTTTGATACCAGATCACATGGCGAAGTGCTAAGCCATATCACAAATGATGTTGACACACTCAGCCAAAACCTTAATCAAAGCGTCACTTCAATTATTACTTCGGTATGTACAATAATCGGTGTAGCCATAATGATGTTCTCAATTAGCTGGGAAATGACAATTGCAACGCTTATCGTTTTGCCGTTATCATTTATGCTTTTAGGCGGAGTTATGAAGAAATCTCAGCATTTCTTTAAGGAACAGCAGGAGCATTTAGCAAAGGTAAATGGTCAGGTTGAGGAAATCTACGGTGGACTCTCAATTGTTAAAGCGTTTAACGGCGAAAAGAACGCTGTCGAAGAGTTCGACAAGGAAAACACTGCGCTGTACAATACTGCGTGGAAGTCACAGTTTTTGTCCACAATGATGATGCCGATTATGTCCTTTATTGGAAATATCAGCTATGTTATAGTCGCCATAATGGGTGGATGGATTGCAATTCAGGGTAGAATCAATGTCGGTGAAATCCAGAGCTTTATTCAGTATTCACGGCAGTTTACTCAGCCTGTGGGACAAATTGCGCAGGTTGCAAACATGATGCAGTCAATGGCGGCAGCGGCTGAACGTGTATTTGAGTTCCTTTCCGAAAAGGAAGAACCTGCAACAATCGCTAAACCGAAGCCAGTCAAAGGCATTAACGGAAATGTTGAATTTAGAAATGTTAAGTTCGGCTATAATCCAGAGAAAATTATTATCAAAGATTTCTCCGCAAGCTTTTTTGATGGTCAAAAGGTTGCAATTGTCGGACCGACAGGAGCAGGAAAAACTACCCTCGTTAAGCTATTGATGCGTTTTTATGATGTAAACTCCGGCGGAATTTTTGTCAGCGGTACAAACATCAAGGAGTTTGACAGGGGAGAAATAAGACGTCAATTCGGCATGGTTTTGCAGGAGACATGGCTGTTTAACGGTACAATCATGGAAAATATTCGTTACGGCAGAGAAAACGCCACAGATGCCGAGGTAATCGAAGCGGCAAAGGCGGCGCATGTTCACCACTTCGTTCAAACCCTGCCTGAAAGCTATAATATGGAGCTAAACGAAGAATCAAGCAATGTTTCTCAAGGACAAAAACAGCTCCTCACAATTGCAAGAGCAATTCTTGCAAACCCAAAAATCCTTATTCTTGATGAAGCTACCAGCTCTGTTGATACACGTACTGAGATTCAAATTCAGCAGGCAATGGAAAATCTTATGCAAAACAGAACCAGCTTCGTTATCGCTCACCGACTTTCTACCATCAAGAATTCCGATGTAATCCTTGTTTTAGACGATGGTGACATAGTTGAAATGGGCAACCATGAGGAGCTTTTGAGCAAAAATGGTTTCTATACCAAGCTGTATAAC
>JAVBKA010000225.1:0-10023 GCA_031546715.1 Oscillospiraceae bacterium
ATTAGTGATTTCGGCTAGACAAACCGCAAAACCTTACCGAAATCACCATTGATGAGTTTGGTAAAGTCTGACAAATTTGTTTCAGACACACTCTTTTTTCGACCCGCTCTGGGATTAAATGAATAGATTTGGAGAATTTCTATGATGCCGTCAGATGTTGGCTCACCTAATGCCGAAAAAGTGAATGTAATGGTTGTCGGCTCAGGGGGGCGAGAGCATTCTATCATTTGGAAGCTGTCCCAAAGTCCCAGAATCGGCAGACTTATATGTGTTCCCGGCAACGGTGGTATAGCCGCTCTTGCCCACTGCATCCCAATCAGCGCAACCGATTGCGCCTCTATTACCGCTTGCGCCATCTCGGAAGGCGTTGACATTGTGCTTGTCGCCTCAGACGACCCTCTTGCCGCCGGTCTTGTTGATGCGTGTAACGAAGCGGGAATTCGAGCCTTTGGTCCTACGAAGGCGGCGGCGCGAATTGAGTCCTCAAAAATTTTCAGCAAAACACTTATGCGTGCATATGGAGTACCCACTGCTGAATATCAATGCTTTACAGAGGTAACCTCCGCCCTAGAATACGCAGAAACCTTGGAAGGAACAGCCGTCATTAAGGCTGACGGACTTGCCCTTGGAAAAGGCGTCATTATCGTAAACGGTAAGGACGAAGCTAAAACCGCCATCCGTGATATGATGGAAAAAGGTCGTTTTTCCGAGGCTGGAAAGAGTGTCGTTATAGAAGAATTCCTTGAAGGTCGCGAAGCCACCGTTTTATGCTTTACAGATGGCGAAAATTATGTTACAATGCCTCCTTGTCGCGACCATAAGCGAGCAGGCGACTGCGACACTGGTCCAAACACAGGCGGCATGGGTGCAGTGTGCCCGATACCAGATTATACGCCGGAAATTCATGAGATAGTTAAAACCGATATCATTGAGCGAACCTTGCAGGCCATGAAAAATGAAGGCTGTCCGTTTTCAGGAGTTTTGTATTTTGAGCTTATGCTCACGAAGGACGGACCAAAGGTTATCGAGTACAACGCAAGATTTGGCGACCCTGAGTGTCAGCCTCTAATGCTTTTGCTGGAAACCGACTTACTGGATATTGTTGAAGCAGTCCTTGACAAAAGATTAAACTCCATTGACGTTCATTTTTCGGATGATGCCGCAGCAGTGGTTGTCCTTGCAAGCGGCGGATACCCTGGAGAGATTCAGCGCGGGTATACTATTACAGGGCTTGGCGAGGTTGACCCGTCAATTCTGATTTTTCACGCAGGCACTGCCCGCAAGGGCGGCGAATTAATTACTAGTGGCGGTCGTGTTATGGGTGTTACCGCCAGAAGAAAAACCCTTAAAGAAGCACTAGATGCGGTTTACAATGAAGTGTGTTTTATTAAGTTCACAGATAAGCAATATAGACTTGATATCGGAAAGAGAGATATATTATGAGGTTATTAACCAGAAGCGATTACGATGGATTAGTTTGCGGTGCCCTATTAAAGCATCTTGGGATTATTGACCAATGGCTTTTTGTGCATCCTAAGGATGTGCAGGACGGCAAAGTAATTGTCTCCGATAACGACGTTCTGGCTAACATCCCCTATGTTGAAGGCTGCGGAATGTGGTTTGACCACCACATCACAGAAATTACACGTGTGGGCAAGGATTTGGACGTTCCCGGAGAATGCCGTCTCGCGCCTTCTGCTGCCAGAGTTATTTACGAATACTTTAACATTGACGGCTCTTTATCCCATTTTGAAGAGCTTGTTAAGTCCTGTGATAAGGTTGACTCAGGCAACCTCGATATTGACGACATTAAGAACCCGAAGGACGGCGTTCTTCTCGGCTTTATCATGGACCCGCGGACAGGGCTTGGTCGATTCAGAGAATTCACAGTTTCAAACTATGACTTAATGGCGAAGCTTTTGGATTTTTGCTCGACAAAATCAGTTCATGAAATTCTTCAGCTTCCTGATGTTCAGGAGCGCATTCAGGTATACAACGAGCAAACTGTTTTGTTTACCAAAATGCTTAAAGAAAAATCTCGTGTTGATGGAAATGTCCTTATTACTGACCTTAGAAATGTTGAGATAATCAATGCGGGCAATCGCTTCTTAATCTACAGTCTGTTCCCCGAAGCCAATGTATCAATTTGGATTGTTGACGGTCGCGGAAAGATGAATGTTCCGATTGCTATAGGCTACAGCGTCCTCAACCGCACCTGTAAGAGTAATATCGGCGAAATCTGTTATAGCCACGGCGGCGGCGGACATAAGCAGGTAGGCACATGCCAAGTCACGGCTGACAAAGCAAACAAGGTAATTGACGAAATTGTCGCCAAGCTCAAGGCGGAGAATGCGTAGGTCTGCGTATTAAACTGCGTAAAGGCTAAATAATAGCAGGAGTAGTCCCTATCCTGAAAGGCTCATGCCCATTATTCAGGCGGTGGGTATACTCCTGCTTTTATTTGGTTGGTGGGGCTGTTGTTTTTCTGTGAGTCGTGGGTAGAGACCACCCCGCCAACTGCGGTTGGCACCCCTCCACAGAGGGGAATTAGGGTGTGAGGGTTGTAGTTTCTCCCTCTTTGGAGGGTGGTGCACTGGGTGATGTGTTTTTTGATGAAATATGAAAAATGGGTTTGCCGTGACCCTACTATTTCACCTAACATCATTAAACATATTTATTGGTCTGTCAACCATGTCTAACTTATGGACTGTGAACTTTGCGCCCTGTACGCCATTTTTTAGCGTAGAAAGCAGACTTGGCAGCAGCTTGTAGGTGTCCTCGTTCATTCCCAATCGAATTACTGCGGGACCCTTGCTTGGCTCTGGCAGGTTTGATAAAATCGCGTTAAGCTTTGTCTCACTTACGGCGTCTATAGTCCAATCCCACATTCTGTAACCTGATGCTACCAATGCGTCACGCATTTCGGGGGTTACGCTCTCCCGATTTTCCTCAGGTAGCCGAATGAAGAGGGATTTTTTAAAGGTTAGCTCGTCCAATGTCGAGTTAGTTTCCTCAATTGAGGACAGCAAAGAGTCTACGCTTTCGTACAAATTACTCGTGTATCGGTTGAATGGGCATACTCCAAGCACAAAATTGGCAGACAGCCGCCTTAACTCCTCGGAATAACCGTACATGCCCTCACCTTGAACGAAAAATGCAGCAGGCATCGCTTCCTTTTCCAGCATATCCGCAATCATGCCAGTGTACTCATTTGGCTCTCCCTCAAAGGTTAGGAACACAATCAACGGCTCCACTTCAACAGAAGGCTCAGGATTCGCCGATTGGGATGGCTGCACAACCGCTGGCGATGGCGATTCAAAGGCTTTGACGTATTTGTTGTATGCCTCCAGAACATTACTGGCGGTTCTGTAAATTTTGTCTGACAAATAAAGTTTGGAGTTCATATATTCCGGGGTTTTAACTCGTAAAATAGTACCGTAATCAGTGCTGAGCTGTGAGTACTCCCAGTCGAAGTACTCACACAAAAATTTTATAGGCAGAAAAAACTGCAAATCTCCCCCTGACTCATAGTAAAAGCTCCCAACATCCTCATAAAGCGTGGTACTGTCATGGGCATCCTTTGTTGCTAGCTCAAAGGTTATAGTTTTGTCGTTGCAGGAAATTTCCAAATACTTCTTTGAAGCAATGTAACTCAAGGTACACTTCAAATCCGAATTTGTCAGCACCAGGTGAGAAACATAGGCCTCACGATTGTACATTATGGGCGAATATTTTGAGTTTATGTCATATACATACTCGCCGTTGATTGCCAGATAATACAGCCGCGATGGGTCCAGCGGTGCCATATACGCCACTGAAAAAACTGATATAATCAGCATTGCAGCCAAAACAACCGCAACAATCCTTAGTTTCATGTAACCCGCCTCTCGATATTTTCATATCAATCATCTTATCATATTCTTTTCAAAATCGCAACGATTCTAAGGAGAATGCCTATGAATTTTGACATAGCAATTGTCGGCGGAGGCGCATCAGGTCTTTTTGCATCACTGTCTGCAAAAGCGCAAGCCCCAACCCTGAGTGTCGCTCTCATAGAAAAACTGCCAAGGGTGGGGAAAAAGCTCCTTGCCACTGGTAACGGAAGATGCAACCTTACCAACCAAAACGCTGCCGCCCTTGAAAACTATCACGGCAGTTCTCCGTTTATTTCCTCTGTGCTGTCATCCTTTGGGCTTGATGAAACCCTTGAATTTTTTCATCGCCTAGGAATCGTCACCTGTCAGGAAAATGGCAAGCTCTACCCTATGTCCTTACAAGCAGGCTCTGTGGTAGATGCACTGCGCTTTGAGGCTGAACGGCTTGCTGTGCAAACATTGTGCGATACTGAAATAACCGCCATATGCCCCAACGGCACAACCTTTGAGCTTAAAACAGGCTCTTCACGTTTCACCGCCAGCGCTGTTATTATAGCCACAGGAGGGCGCGCCTCGCCGTCACTAGGCTCACGGGGCGAGGGGTACGGCTTACTGGGAGATTTAGGTCACCGCATAACCCCAGTTTATCCCGCTTTAACTCAGCTAAAGACTGAGCCGCAGGACGTCAAAGGTCTTGCAGGAATTAAGCTTGACGCCGTGCTGACGCTTTCTGACGGCTCTGCGTACCATAACGAAATCCTGTTTGCCGACTACGGTTTGTCAGGACCCACTGCACTTTCAGCCTCACGACGCGTGGCTGAGCTTGGAGGCGACTCATCGGCACTTGATTTATTACCGCTGATGCCTCATAATGTTCTAGTGGACGAGCTTCACTTCCGTGTGACAGCACACCCAGAACGGAGCATGGAGGATTTCTTTATCGGACTATTGCATAAGCGGCTTGGACTTGCCGTTCTGCGTAAAACCTCCCTAACGCCCACACACAAGGCGGGGCAACTTTCAGCAATAGAAGTTGAAACCCTTGCAAGCATCTGCAAGCGCTATTCCGTGGCGATTACTGGAACTAAAGGCTTTGAGGAAGCGCAGGTTACATGCGGAGGGGCTGTCACGTCACAGTTTTCGTCGGAAACGCTTATGAGCAAAAAAATACCGAACCTGTTCTGCTGCGGTGAGCTGCTTGATGTTGACGGCGACTGCGGCGGCTTTAATCTGCAATGGGCATGGTCTAGCGGCTTCGTTGCGGGACGACATGCGGCACTTGCCGCACTTACTAAAATTTTACATATGAGGGAAAACAATTGATTAAAATTACAGATGTATACAAAGACTTTACCGACATTGACAATTATCAGCAAATATTAGCTCAGCACTTAAAAGTTGCTGAAAACGCTCTAACGTCGGTTCAGCTCTACAGGCGTTCTCTGGACACACGCCACGGGGTACGGCACTGCTGTACCTTTATTGCCGATGCAGGCAAGTTGGAAAAGGAGCTGCTAAAGCGTCCTGACGTAACGGTATACGAGCCGTATACTTACAGTATTCCAAAGACTGCGAAACCTAAACGCGGCGTGTTTGTGATCGGCAGCGGTCCTGCGGGGTTGTTTGCCGCGCTAACCCTTGCCCGAAGCGGTCATTGCCCTGTTATCATTGAGCGTGGCGACGAAGTTTCAAAACGCGTTCAAGCGGTAAACGACTTTTGGACGAGCTCTATACTTGACAAAAATTCAAACGTAAGCTTTGGAGAGGGCGGCGCGGGCACTTTTTCAGACGGCAAGCTGCGCTCAGGTATTCGTGATAACCGCTGTAGGTTTGTTTTGGAAACCTTTTCCGAGTTTGGCGCACCCTCGGACATACTTATTGACGCTCACCCCCACATAGGAACAGACCGTTTGCGCCAGCTTTTGCCAGTTATGAGAAAGCATATTGAGAGTTTAGGCGGAGAGTTTCGTTTTAAGAGCACCCTCGTGGGGCTTACTCACTCCCCCGATTCCGTTGAGCTGACGATTAAGGATTTCAGCCATGAATATACCGAATCCGCAGACCACGTAGTCCTTGCCATCGGACACAGCGCGAGGGATACCTTTGAAATGTTACACAAGGCGGGCTTGCCAATGGAGGCAAAGCCATTTTCAATGGGCGTCCGCATTGAGCACCAGCAGTCCGAAATTGATAAAGTGCAATATCGCGGCGCAGTTAATCCTGCATACCCGCCCTCTGAGTACACGGTGGTCACCCCAACCCCCAGCGGTCGCAATGTGTACAGCTTTTGCATGTGCCCAGGCGGCTATGTAGTCAACTCCACTGACTCCTCTGGTTCGATTTCCATTAACGGCATGAGCGACAGCGCGAGAAACGGCAAAAACGCCAACTCCGCTCTGCTTGTAGGCGTTACACCAGAGGATTATAACGGCTACGGCGAAGCGGGCAGCCCCTTGTCGGGCATTGCGTATCAAGCGCATTGGGAGCGTGAAGCCTTTGTTCTTGGTGGCAGTGACTTCTCCGCACCAGTGCAGATTGTAAGTGATTTTTTGGCGCAGAAACCGTCAACAACGCTTTATCGTGTAAAACCAACCATCAAGCCCGGATACCGTCTCGCCAACCTGCAAAGCTGTTTGCCCGACTTTATTATAACGGCTCTTCGCCAAGGTTTACCGCTGTTAGGTAAAAAAATCCGTGGTTTTGATGCGCCTGACGCAGTTTTAACGGGGGTAGAGACAAGGTCGTCCTCGCCTGTACGGCTGTTGAGGAACGAAAACGGCTGCGCCGTCGGCTCTGCCCGCGTTCATCCCTGCGGCGAAGGCTCAGGTTATGCAGGCGGCATCATGTCCGCTGCTGTTGATGGGATTAAAATAGCTGAGTATATTTTACAGGGCGAATAACAGTTTGGTTTTTCGTAATAGATAAATTCTGACAACCACTTGCAAAACAGCGTTTTCTTGTATATAATACATAAATATACAGTAAATATTAAAAATACAGCCAATCGGGGGTCTTTTATGCTACAGACAGGGATTGAGGGTTTTACAGTCAGAGCGGCCACCCTAGAGGATACTGCATTAATTATACAGTATATTAAGGAACTGGCAGAGTACGAGAAAATGGCTGAGCAGGTTACTGCCACTGCCGAGCTTATTGAGCGCACCATATTTATTGAGCAGCACGCCTTTGTTTTACTCGCTGAGTTTAACGGCGCGCCTGTTGGCTATGCTCTTTGGTTCTACAACTTCTCGACCTTTAAGGGTCGCCCCGGTTTGTACATAGAGGATATATATATTCGCTCAAAAATGCGCGGACGCGGCTTTGGAAACGCATTATTCAAGATTTTAGCCCGAATCGCAATGTCTAAGGACTGCGCCCGTATGGAATGGATTTGCCTTGACTGGAACGAACCTTCCCGCCAGTTTTATCAAGCCCTCGGCGCAGAAACCGTTGACGGTTGGACTGTCCACCGCCTCGGCGAGGACGGCATATCCAAGCTTGCCAAAGACTAGTTCTCGTTTTTCGTGAAATTATGCAAGCACACTCATATGCAAGCACACTCATATGCAAGCATATTTTCACAATCGGGTTAATACGCACTTACTTAACTATAGCACGAAAGAGCAGGTAACCATGTCTAAAAAACAAGAGTATTCAAATGACTCCATCTCGTCCTTAAAGGGCGCGGACAGAGTTAGAAAAAAACCGAGCGTAATATTCGGCTCAGACAGCCTTGAGGGCTGTCAGCACGCCGTATTTGAAATATTGTCAAACTCAATAGACGAAGCCCGCGAAGGCTTTGGCAAAGCCATATGCATTTCATATGACAAGGATAGCTGCATAGAGGTGGAAGATTTCGGCAGAGGCTGCCCTGTTGACTGGAATGAACGTGAACAGCGTTATAACTGGGAGCTAGTCTTTTGCGAGCTATATGCAGGCGGCAAATACCACAATGCAGCTGACGAAAACTACGAGTTTTCCCTTGGTCTTAACGGCTTAGGCGCATGTGCAACGCAGTACAGCTCAGAATTTATGGACGTAACCGTAAACCGTGATGGAACCGAGTATAAACTGCGTTTTGAAAAAGGCAATGTGGTGGGAGAATTAGTAAAAAAACCTACCGTCTCAAAGAAAACAGGCTCTATTATACGTTGGAAGCCTGACCGTGAGGTTTTTACGGAAATCGATATCCCCCACGAGTATTTTAAGGATATTTTAAAGCGTCAAGCAGTTGTCAACCCCGGAATTACCTTTAAACTTAACTATCAGGGCGAAAAATCCGAATATTTCTATCAAAACGGTATTCGTGATTATATCGATGAAATCGTCAACGAATCTGCTAAGGACGACACTGAGGGCAAACGCTTCTTGACACATCCCGTGGTGTGGGAGGCAGAGCGCAAGGGTCGTGACCAAAGCAACAGACCTGAATACAAGGTAAAAATGCGCATTTCCTTCTGCTTTTCTCAAACCGCCTCACATATGGAGCATTACCACAACTCGTCATTTCTCGAACACGGCGGCTCTCCCCTTCTTGCCGCAAAAAGTGCCTTTGTTTCCTCGATTGACGCATATTTGAAAAACAATAATAAGTACAATAAAGGCGAACAAAAGGTCACATGGCCTGATATTTGCGATTGCTTAGTATTGGTTTCGAGCAATTTTTCTACTCAAACGAGCTATGAAAACCAGACAAAAAAGTCTATTTCTAACAAGTTTATCCAAGAAGCGATGACTGACCTATTGCGCTCACGGCTTGAGGTTTTCTTCATCGAAAATAAGGCCGATGCAGATGCGATTGCAGTTCAAGTAATGGTTAATAAGCGTAGCCGCGAGCAAGCTGAAAAGACCAGACTTGGACTAAAAAAGAAGCTCACAGGCGGCACTGACCTCTCCAATAGAGTTGAACATTTTCAAGATTGCCGCTCTAAGGACATGAGCATCCGTGAGATATACATCGTCGAGGGCGTAAGTGCCATGGGCGCGTGTATCCAAGCCCGCAACAGTGAATTCCAAGCCATTATTCCGGTTAGGGGTAAGATTTTAAACTGCCTCAAGGCAGAGTATGATAAAATTTTTAAAAACGATATCATTATGGATCTCATTAAGGTGCTTGGCTGCGGCGTTGAGGTTAAGTCCAAGCACGCAAAGGACTTAGCCAGCTTCGACTTTTCACTACTCCGCTGGAATAAGGTTATTATCTGCACCGACGCTGATGTGGACGGCTTCCAAATACGCACGCTGATATTGTCGGTTTTGTACGCCCTTACACCAACTTTGATAGAAAAAGGCTGTGTGTACATAGCAGAAAGCCCGCTTTTTGAGCTGAGTTATAAGGATGAAACTGCTTTTGCGTACTCAGACACTGAAAAAGAGGCCATTTTAGAAAAATGGGGCAGACCAAAGGGCGCAACCGTGGCGCGCTCCAAAGGTCTTGGCGAAAACGAACCAAAAATGATGAGCTTAACCACAATGAACCCAGAAACCCGCCGACTTATTCAGGTTATTCCCGAGGACGCTCAAAAAACTGCCGACGTTTTTGACTTGTTATTAGGCGACAACTTACAAGGACGCAAAGACCTAATCGCACTCCGCGGCTCTGAATTTATAGATATAGCGGCGACGTCTTAGGACGTCACCGCTATTTTTTCGTTTATTGGTTTAGTAGTCGGCTGATTAGTAGCTTTGCATTATCCTGCTCCCTTAACCCTGTCGCGCTTAAACATTCAACTTGCCGATTGCCGCCTCCACGCGCCGAAGGCTTTCGTCACGACCAAGCAGCGTAGCGATTTCAACCGCTCCCCCTGGTGTAAAGGCTTTGCCTGACAGTGCCACTCGCAAAGGATACATAATGATGCCGTTTTTGACTTCCTTTTTCTCGGCAAGTGCCATTAATTCGTCATGAATTGCAGTCTGCGACCATTCAGGAAGGTTGCTTAACAGTTCTAGAGAGGCTTTTAGCGAATCTAGGGAGTTCACGGGGTCAGTCTTCATTTTTTTATGAGTAAAAAGCTCGATGCCGTACTCAGGTATGAAGTCAAAGAAGTCAACCTGCTCAGAGATATCAGCCAGTTTTTCGCAACGCGGCTGTAATAATGCGGCAAGTGCCTTGGTGTCGGTGCTTCCCTTAACGGTTTTTTGAATGTGC
>JAVBKA010000017.1:0-4606 GCA_031546715.1 Oscillospiraceae bacterium
TTCCCAACGCTTCACCCCGACTTTCCCCTGTTTTCTACGTTCCCGACTACTTGCATTCCCTGCCTAATTATGCTATATTACAAAGTGAAGTATTCTAGGTAACAACCCTATATGAGGTGTAGTAACAATGAGCCCCCACAAGAAACCACATTTGAATACGGGCTCGCCTCGCTTGCAGGTTTCTGTCGGCAGCTATAACTCTGTAATGGCTGCTGTACATAATGGTGCAGACGAAATACTTTTCTGTGTAAACACTATGATGAACCTTGCAATGGCGATTGAAACAGTGCGGTATTGCCGTTTGCGCGGCATAAAAACTATATACGATTTTTCTGCGCCCCAGTCTGATAAAATGCTTCCAAACTCTGCCGAGCTTATCCAAACCCTTCGCAACGCAGGACTTGACGCCGTTTTAGTTTCTGATCTTGGGTTAATCCGCACCATTAAAATGCAAACTCCCGCAATTAAGCTGCATCTTGCCACGGTGTACTCTGTTGATGGGCTTAATCAGGCAATGGGGCTTGGTTGTGTTCGGGCGTCACTTTCGTCAAAGCTTACAAAGTTTCAAATTCAGGAGCTTGTAAAAAACAAGGGTACCCTTGAGCTGGATATGCTTATTATCGGTCCGGCATGTCCCGCAACGCCTTCTATCCCTTGCTTGCTTGGCGCAAAGTCTGGTCGTCCTGATGAAACCTGCTTTACAAAGTCTACCGAAGGCTCAGCGACTAAGCCAAGTCGTATCAGGCTTGACCCCTCAGAAACGGGCGATGCTCACGGAGACGGAATGCAATGTCCTTGCCGAAAATCCCACGGCTACGGCGGCAAGGCTGACTCCTTTCCCCTTTCAATGCAGGATATTTGTCTGATTCCAAACATTGAGGAGGTTTTACCTCTTAATGTAGACGTTTTGCGGATTGTTCCCGTAACGGAAAGACCCGAAGTCACTGTTTTGTTTACACAACTTGCCGCAAAATCTATAGAGGCGGTTATGTCAGGGGCTGCAAACGCCGCTGCCACGCCTAAGGATTTAATGCCCCTATGGTCTGTCCTAGGGCGTTCAGGCTTTACTGACGGGTTTTTTACAGGAATCACAGAAAAAATAACGGAACACATCATCACTCCTATAAAGTCCTCAAAAATGCTGGAACAGCTAAGGACTACGTATCTTGCAACACCTGACCTTCAACGTGTATGCGTCCGCTTCTTTTTTCAGCTCGCCAAGGGGACACCCGCCCACCTTGCAGTGGACGATTATGAAGGTCATACCATATATGTCACAGGACCTGAGCCGACCTACAACCCCCAAGCTTTTATTACAGAAGCTGAGCTTAGCACCAAACTTTTTAACACCCACGGCACTATTTATTATTGTGATGACGCCCGCAGCAGAATTGAAAACGGTTTTTCCATTTCTGTTGCCGCTCTTAATGAAATGAAATCCCAGCTTATAAGCAAGCTGAATGTCGCACGTCAAACCGTACCGCCAGAGGAGCAAGGCCAATTCAGAGCAGGAGTTCGCTTTCTGCCAAGGCGTGAGCCCCCTGTTATAACCGTTCAGCTTACAAGCATAAAGCAGCTCTCTTCTGAGCTTTTAAAGCTAAAGCCCGCCAAGCTTTACATTCCCCTTTCGGAGTTGGCTTCAAATCCCGAAAAAATGGATATAATTCATGTTGCTGACGTAACCGCCGTTGCTGTTCTTCCCCGAATTATTACAGACGCAGAGCGCGGCGAGGTAATTCAGCAGCTCCAAAGAGTTTACAGCTTTAATATCAAGGAATCCATGGTATATAACTCCGCCCACAAGGCTCTTGCCGCCGAACAAGGCTTTACAGTCCGCGCTGATACTTGGGCGACTAACTCGCAAACTCTAAAAGAGTTGAAACACTCAGGATTTTTATCCGCCTCTATATCTCCTGTTATGCCAATAAACTTAATTCGTGAAATGTCGCATACACTTGATACAGAACTTATGCTTTACGGACGAATCCCTCTGTTGCTGTCAGAAAGCTGTCTTGTTAAGCAGGCAGGCGGCTTTTGTAATTGTGAATCACGTTGCGAGCTTACTGATGAACACGGACAGCACCACCCCATAATCAGAGATACAGGTCACCGCAGTCTGCTCTTAGACTCTGAAAAAATTTGGATGGTTGACTATGAGCACCGTTGGGATAAAATCGGTCTTTGGGCCGCAAAGCTGTACTTCACCACAGAAAACGCACGCGAGTGCTTTCAAGTAACCGAAAGCTATTTAGGTCTGGGAAAATATGCACCGAACCATCATAAAACAGGATTTTACTTAGCCGAGTAAAGAAGGGAATGTCAATCTTGGGAAAAATTATTCTTGCATCCAGCTCCCCCCGCCGTCAGGAAATACTTAAGCGAATAGGTCTTAGCTTTAAAACTGTTAATCCAGATCTTGACGAAGTTATTGATCAGGAAATGCCTCCTGAGGATATCGTTTCTCATTGGTCGAGAAAAAAGGCGGAAGCCGTTGCGGCGCATTATGGCTCTGAGGATATCGTTATCGCCGCCGATACCATCGTTTACTTTGACGGAAACATTCTAGGCAAGCCAACGGATGAAACCGATGCTTTCAAAACGCTTACAATGCTTTCAGGCAGTTGGCACACTGTCTATACTGGCATCACTATAATTCGCGGCGACGATGTGCTTACTGACGTTGAATCTACCACTGTCTTATTTAGGGAGCTGTCCAGCAAGCAAATTGAGCATTATATTGACACAGGCGAGCCTATGGACAAAGCCGGCTCGTATGGTATACAAGACTTAGGCGCACTCTTTGTCGAGCGGATTGACGGCGATATTTATAACGTTATAGGTCTGCCGCTGTACCGTCTAAGCCTTATGTTGAGCCACTTTGGCATTGACCTGCTTTCTCTTGAAAGATAGCAATTTCCCACTCCGCATGTACTAATACTAGTCATTTATTAAAACGAGTATTTTTCGGTATTAATAGGTGAAGAGTGTTTGAAGGGGCAATAATTTGAAATTTCTTCTCAGGCACAGAGCTTTATTTATTTTTTCCATTGCTGGGTTACTGGTTCTGGTAATGGCTTTTGCGTCCCTTGTTACAAGTGGGCGCATTTCCCCTGTGTCTAATTTTTTCGGGAATATTTTTCGCCCGATACAAACCTTTCTGACAAGTACAACGGTTAATATCGGCAAGGTTTTTTCCGGCTCTGTTATGGAAACTGACCTTGAGGCTGAAAACGCCGAGCTTCGGATTCGTGTTGCTGAGCTTGAGGAACAAATTCGTAACGCCGAGGAAGCCGTGGAGGAGAATAAGCAGCTTAAGGAGCTTATTGGTCTAAAAGAGCTTCGTCCTGACTTTCAGCTTACCCGCGCGCCGATTTTATCTCGTGATTTGTCCAACTGGGCTAGAACTCTAACGTTAAATGTCGGCTCACTGGACGAAATCGAGGTTGGGGACTGTGTTCTTTCAGCAGAAGGGTATCTTGTTGGCATGGTTTCAGAGGTTGGTCTAACATGGTCAACGGTTACAACAGTTATCGACACTGACATGGACGCCGCTGCGCTGATATACCGAACGGGTCAGGCAGGGGTCGCCGAAGGCAGCTTTAATCTAATGAAAAACGGCAAACTTGGACTATTCCATATTCCTGTGGATTCCGATGTGCAAACAGGCGATATCGTTCTCACCTCAGGGCTCGGCGGCTTTTTCCCTCAGGATATCCCCATTGGCAAAATTACTAATATGACTATTGACAGCTCCAGTATCTCAGCTATAGCTGAAATCGAGCCGTATGCCCGCCTTGACGCATATCAAGTGGTGTATGTGGTAACATATTATGATGAGCGGGGCTACGAAGCATTTGATAGCGACCGCACATTGATTGACCGCATTATGGCAGGACGTTCTGGTGATTTACCATGATGCTGAAACGTGAAATTCTGTTTAAATGGCTGTTTTATGCTCTGATTATATGGTTTTTCGCAACTCTTCAAATATCAGTACTTACTGCAATTAAGCCATTTGGCGTTCATCCTTTTATTATGCCGGGCTTGGTTGCGGTATTTGCACTTTTTGAGGGTAAAATTGCAGGGGGCACAGTAGGGCTACTGGCGGGGCTGTTTTGCGACGCCTTTTATTCCCAAACGGAGGGTTATTTTGCCATTGCGTTGATGGTTTTGGGGATTTTAACAGGGGTTTTGTCTGTCTATATTTTTGATAAAAATTTAATCTCGGCGTTTATCTGGAGCATTGGAACATACCTTTTGGTGGACTTTTTTTACTTTATATTTTTTGTGCTTTTTCCTCAGCGGGGTGGTTGGGGGGCGTTAGTTTCTACGGGGTTTCCCGAAATTGGGATATCGATGTTGTTGTTGCCGATTGTGTATTTGCCGATTAAGCTTGTTTCGAGGATTGGGATTAATGCGCCAAGGCTGAAATATAGATAAAGGTAATTATGTCAAAAGTTTTGCTTGAGCTTTTTCAAAAGCTCATGGTTTTAAAAGGCAACGCCTTTTATCGAGCCTCGCAAGGCTCGAAACTCTAACTTTTCGCCGAAGCGAACCAAAAAGTCGTAAGAAAAAACGCAACACAGCGAAGCGGCGTTGCGCACTG
>JAVBKA010000235.1:0-12649 GCA_031546715.1 Oscillospiraceae bacterium
CAGTGCGAGGTTGTTGTGCAGCTTCCAGTCCGTAAGACGGAACTGTAAAAAAGCTTACCATTAGTACGATTGCCAGTACTGAGAGTAACAGTTTTTTCACGTGGTGTGCCTCCATTCATAATGTCTGACCTCTGTTCTTACAGATAGCCAATCGGGCTATCTCCTTACTGCCCAAGCCAATGCCGGGATTACCAAGGCTGAGATTTCTCGGTTTTGGATACAATCTTTGCTATGATACCACATATCAACAGATAAAAGCGTTCGCTTAACAAATGTTTAGGGAAGGAATATTTAGGCAAAAAAATGCACCCCGACGGTTTCCCGCTAAGGTGCTTTGCTAGTTAGTATGCTGGGTTAGAATGGTTGCTAATTTTGTTTGATTTCAATTGTTGCGTTAGGATTTGGTGTGCAAACTAATTTGTCTGTGACATTATTACCTTTTTGCTGTAAAAAATCTACTGGAATAGAGCATGCGATTACCGTTTTAGATGTAATCGGTAGCGTGTCCTGCCTATATAATAAAATTGACACTTCTGCAGCACCTTCTGCAACTAGAGTCGAAGTTTGTGCGGAAATATTATTTGGAAGATTTGAAAACCACTCATTAATATCTACTCCTGGATTAATCCGTTTGAAAGTTGCATCTTTAAGTTTAATTTTAATATATCCCAATGGTCCACTACCAGAGGATACTTCCGCAATAGTTCTGTCATCTATTTTTGCTGTTGAAAACGGATTAACTGTTATTATGTAGATATAGAAATTATTATCGGAATCTTTAAATTTGACAATATTGGCATTGCTATCCACCTCCACCGAATAGCCTAAGGACACATCACTATCTTCAAGCTTAATTGCATAATCAAATACAGATTCTCCAGTCTTTTTCGTAACGAAAATTACAGGAAGCTCAGATGCATTTACTTGAAGAATTTCTGCATATTTATCTCGCGAACTAATTTTGGCAGCATCAGTCTGATTGAGAGCTCGTGCCCCATTCTTCACTGTGAATGTAACTTCACTGTGAGCCTTAAGTTTCGGGGTGTAATATTTTACAGGAACGTCAATTTTAACAACAAAGATATATACATTGCCCTTCTCGTCCTTAATTTTGAGAAGTCCCTCTGCTATCCTAGCTGAGCCTACAATACTGTATTTTAATTCGATGTCAGCAGCATCAAGAACAAAATCAATAGCAAGTTCTGAGGAATTTTCAGTTGGCTTAACTGTGATTATTGGGAGACTTTCTTTTGCTATGTCAGTAATCTCCGTGTACGAGGCTACGCTTGTAATGCTTGCTGCCTGTACTGTTGAAAGAGCCTTGGCAGGGTTTTTAATTGTAAGCGAATATTTGTCATTTTCCGCAAATGTCGGGGTATATGCCGGTTGTTCGCAAATAATTGTGACTGTCGGGATTATGAACTTATCCCATGAGTAGTGCGGTTTTGTTTCTGCATTTGTTGTGGTAGGTTTGAGGGTAACAGTGTATGGGACAGTTTTAAAGGCAGCACCTTTTTCAAGAGCTACAGATACTAGGTATACATTTTCTTTGCCTTCCACTGGCGCGAGTGAACTGTTTGAGGCTGGCTCAATAGTTGCAGTTGTTGTATACGCTGTGCCTGAGCCTTTAACTTCTGCTGTCAGACCTAGGTCTGCATATTTAAAATCAGTCTGCGATGCGGGAGTTGTGCCCTTTGCGGGGATGTATAAGCCCTTGTCTGGCGTTTGCATGTAGAATTTAATGACTGGTGCTGCACCTGTCCACTCTTCTGGTGTTTTTGTGACCGTAGCAAGCTGACCATCGGTTGCGTCATCTGAGCTGTTAGGCATCAGCATGAATGTAACCAAGCCGTCATACCAAGGGTACTCTTTAACGGTGAAGCCGATTGTACCTTTTTTGTCTGGCTTCTTTTCGTCAAATGCGCCCCATGATGTCGTGATTGTCATTGGTAAGCTGGCGATGTCGCCTGTTGTGGTGTCTGTTTTGGCGTCGTACTTAGCGGCGTTTTTGATACGAACCTTAAGATCTGCCGCGCCTGACAGTTTAGGTGTACTGCCCCACTTTTGCTTATCCTTGCTGTACACTTCATAGGTTTTTGCCAGTGTGAGCTTACCTTTTTCTGCAACAGGAGCGAAATCCTTTGCGTAAATCTTTGCGCGGTCAGCAATTGTGATTTTTTGAATCGCTGAAGCGGGCTTGTTCTTCTTAGTAGAATCTACCCCGATACGGATACCGATGGTTTGTCCGTAAAGTGAGTCTTCGTTTTTAAACTTGCCTGTGGCTTCGTCGTAAGAGTACTCTGTTGTAACAAGCTTAAGCTCTTTAGCTTTGTCGGCAGTTAAAACAGCGGCTTGGTTGTGGGTTGTTGAGCCTTCGCCTTTTACTCCAAAGGTGTCATTTTGAATTACTTCAAAGGCATCATAGGTGACTTTGTTGATTGTCGTTGTAGACCCTGCCATAACAGTCGCATTCGTTTTTGCTTTGATTACTTCTTTTTTGTAGTCAATTTTGAACCCGGGAGCTTTTGCAAGACCAGCCACTGAAAGCTTTTTAGCCTTTGATGCCGCGGCATATGTGCCTCCCTCTGTGCTAAAGGTTGGCTTTGAGCGAACTAAGTATATCGCCTTGACCTGTTTTCCGGAATCTAGCGGCTGAACAAATACGCCGTATGTATCGTCCCATTTGCCGTTATCCGCAATGACGTCAATTGTTCCCCAGCCTGCGTCGCTAGGGGTTTTTCCGTCCTCGGTTAATGCGATATTGTATTTATCTGCGCCCGTTTCGGGAATCCATGAGCCTGTTCCGTCACCTGTAACAGATCTACATGTGTAGTAGTCAAGCACGACTTTTTCAAATGCGTTACGTGCACCGATTTTAGGAAATTCGTATGTTGTTGAGCCGTCTGCTCCGGCAACTTCTTCTGTTCCCGCCTCTTTATCCGCTGCTACGTAGGCTATGTATTTTTGCGGAGCTTTTGCGGTTGCATCGTAGATTGTGATAAGCTTGATTGCGCCGCCTTTGTCAAGAACCTTTGCAAAGTCCATGAAATAACGGTCTTTGTTAAGTGGGTCTTGAGTGAAGGAAATTGCGACGTATTTTCCACCGTCAACGTTAAAGTGTGTAGGTATAATGTTTTTGCTTGCGGCAGCCGTTGGGTTTAGCTTTGTGTATAGCCTTTCGGTTGTGAGGTCGATGTAAAATTGTGTGGCATCGACAACTAGGGGGGAACCATCTTTTGCCAATAGTCCGGGCATGGCAGTTGCCAGAACGAAAAGGTTTGTTCCGCTTGCGTACTGGATGTTGTGCAAGGCTGTTGCGTTCTGTTGGAACTCCTCAAGGGTTTTCGGTGCTGTGACAGGGGCAGTGCGAGGTTGTTGTGCAGCTTCCAGTCCGTAAGACGGAACTGTAAAAAAGCTTACCATTAGTACGATTGCCAGTACTGAGAGTAACAGTTTTTTCATTTTGTTGTGCCTCCTTCATAATGTTTGACCTCTGCTTTGCAGAAAGTCTATCGGGCTATATCCTTACTGCCCGTGCAAACGCCAGAAATACCCATTCCGAGTATTTGGTTTTCAGAGATTAGCACCATTATGATAGCAGATTTTAGTAAGCGAAAACGTTTACTAAACAAATGTTTAGGGAAGAGATATTTGTGTGAAAAAAGAAAAAACGAGCCGAAGCTCGTTTTAAAAATTTTAGTGAAGTATTAGCCGAGAAGTTGGAGAACTGATTGCGGTGCTTGGTTTGCCTGTGCCAACATGGATGTAGCGGCAGAGTTAAGGATGTTATTCTTTGTGAATGCCATCATTTCCTTAGCCATATCTACGTCACGAATGCGGCTTTCAGCAGTTTGCATGTTTTCTGCGATGGTATCAACGTTTGCTACAGTGTGCTCTAAACGGTTTTGGACAGCACCGAGATTTGAACGCAGGTTGGAAATACGGGCAATACCTGTGTATGTCTGTTGGTCGTCAATTTTTTCGCCAGCAACATCAATGTTTCCATCGATGATGTTCACAAGCCCCTGCCACTTTGTTTCGTCAGAATCTTCTCCTGCGACATGACCTGTTGATGGGTCTTCACGAAGATCCTCAACGCCGAGACCTTCCTCTGTACGGAACCCAAATTCTGCACCAAAGGTTTCGCCCAGTAAGTCTGAGCGTGAAACGCCTTGGATGTTTACTTGAATAACATCACCTGTGTTGGTGTTTGCTCCGACTTGAAGATTAATTGATGCGGGTTCGATATCCCCAACGGATTTTGGCTGGTTGTCGTCACGGACTGTTGTGTCTGCGTTTGCATCATATTTACCTGAAAGCAGGTATTTACCGTTAAAGTTTGTTGTAGATGAAATACGCTCAAGCTCTTCACCTAATTGCTCAAGCTCGGACAGCATTGCGTCACGGTCTTCAGCAGCAGGAACGCCGTTTGCTCCCTGTACAGAAAGCTCACGCATACGCTGGAGAATGCCGTGGGACTCTTGGAGAGCACCTTCAGCCGCTTGAATCATTGAGATACCGTCTTGTGCGTTAGCACTTGCACGGCCGAGACCGCGAACCTGTGAACGCATTTTTTCACTGATTGTAAGTCCTGCTGCGTCGTCGGCTGCTCTGTTGATTCTGAAACCTGAGCTGAGTTTTTCAGTGGATTTAGCCTGATTTGTTTGGTTTGTTGCCAATTGGCGATGGGTGTTGATAGCCATCATGTTGTTTTGTATACGCATTTTTTACTTCCTCCTTGAATTACCGGTACACCGCATCATGCAGTGCCCACACAAAAGTGTTAGGAGCTACGAGCAACCCTTTTGTCTCATCTGTGCAAATGAGTCAAAGTTGGCGCTTAGAACGGTTCCATCCGTCTTGCTTTTCACTCTCTGTTTGTATTTATCGAAAGAGATTGAAAAACCTTTAGTGTTTTTTTTGAAAAATGTTAAATAAAAATTATAAAATGTTTTACGGGTAAGAGTCGTTGAAATAATTATGCTATTTTAGATAAATATAGTAATTTAATGTGGTGAAATCTATGATGTTTTTTGGCGGTGAATAATCGCACCATACAAACAACCACTACCTAGTGCGGAGCAGTGGTCGTAGAACGCGGCACCGGTGACGAACGTGACAGCGACAGAGCCTTGATAGCCGCAAGCGCGGGCGCAATCCGCAAGTCACTTCGAATAGCACGAAAAAGGGTGCTTTGCACGTTGGCGGCAGACGTCTGCCGCCAATCGCTTTACCACCCTTCGTAAAGGAAGTGCCTCCGCGGCATGAGCGGGGCTAGCGAAAACATCCGATTATACCAAAGGTGTAGCAAGCCTCGAGCGAACAAAGTTCGCCCCTACAACCACCCACCTAAAGAACCAGCAACCCCAAGGGACATGCGCAACGCCGCTTCGCTGTGTTGCGTTCTTTCTTACAACTTTTTGGTTCGCGCGGCTCAGAGTAAGAGTTTCGAGCCTTGCGAGGCTCGATAAAAGGCTTTGCCTTTTAAAACTATGAGCTTTTGAAAAAGCTCAAGCAAAACTTTTTACATGCTATTACTAGCAATCACTACAAAAACGCAAAAAGCACGCAAGCGATAACGCTTGCGTGCAAGAATAAACAAAAAATTACTGGAGAAGCTGCAAAACTGTCTGTGGAGCTTGGTTTGCTTGAGCAAGCATCGCAGTAGCAGCTTGATTAAGGATGTTGTTCTTTGTAAAGGACATCATTTCCTTAGCCATGTCTACGTCACGAATACGGCTCTCAGCGGATTGCATATTCTCAGCAACTGTATCAACGTTAGCTACAGTGTGCTCTAAGCGGTTTTGGATAGCACCAAGATTTGAACGAATGTTTGAAATTCTTGCAAGACCTGTATATGCAGCCTGGTCGTCAATTTTTTCGCCGGCAACGTCGATGTTTCCGTCGATAGTATTCATAAGACCTTGCCATTTAGTATCATCTGAATCTTCACCGGCTACATGACCTGTGGCAGTATCCTCACGAAGATCTGCGTTTCCCGCGCCTTCTTCTGTACGGAAGCCGAATTCTGCGCCGTAAGTTTCGCCTAATAGGTCTGCACGTGAAACACCTTGGATATTAACTGAGATAACGTCTCCAGTATTGGAGTTTGCACCGACCTGAAGATTAATTGCAGCAGGCTCGATATCAGCTAAAACCTTTGGTTGGCTGTCGTCACGGACAAGAGTATCGGCGGCAGAGTCATACTTACCGGAAAGCAAGTATTTGCCGTTAAAGTTTGTTGTTGCGGAAATACGCTCAAGCTCTTCACCTAATTGCTCAAGCTCGGACAGCATAGCGTCACGGTCTTCAGAAGCAGGGACACCGCTTGCGCCTTGAACCGAAAGCTCACGCATACGTTGCAGAATGCTGTGTGTCTCTTGGAGAGCACCTTCAGCCGCTTGAATCATGGAGATACCATCTTGTGCGTTTGAGCTGGCGCGACCGAGACCACGAACCTGTGAACGCATTTTTTCACTGATTGTTAAGCCGGCGGCATCGTCTGCTGCTCTGTTGATTCTAAAACCTGAGCTGAGTTTTTCTGTGGATTTGGATTGAGCGGATTGGTTTACAGCGAGTTGGCGATGGGTGTTGATAGCCATCATGTTGTTTTGGATACGCATAGTGTTTTTTTCCTCCTTGAATTTTCCTTGTCTTTGCGTCATGCAAAGCCCACACAATTCTGGAGCTGACAGCCGTCGTTAAGTGATCGGCTGGCACCATGTACGGATCCTTCCGTTGTGCATTTGCCCTTGTATCTATATTATCGTTTTTAAAAACTTCAACTTTAGCTTTTTTTAAAAAATATTTTATTTAAAAATAAAAAAACTAAAAATCAAGTAAAAATGACAGATTTTCCAAAGGTTGTACGCTGTTATACAAATAATGTCAGAGTTCAGCTAAGACATTTTATCATATTCGTCAAGACCTGTCAAGAATCGTAAAACCGCCTACATCAGAGCTTTTGCAATTGGATATCCTAATAATGCCGCAACAATTGCAGACAGCAATGCGATTAAGCTGCCGTATTTCGCAAGCGCGCCCACACTTGTCCAACCAGACGCTCCCGCTATTGCGACACAGGGCATTGCAGGCGGAAACGCAAAGGCAAAGGACGCCATCATTCCAATAACTGCCGTCATAGCGGCTGTACTAACCGCACCGTTAGTGCCGATGCATATGGGAATCGCCACCGCCGTCACAACTGTAACTGTAACCATATTTGACGAAAAGTTTGTTTGAACGCACGCCCACAACGTAAATATTATAACCACAACAAACGGACTTATTGCGCTGACCATTGGCGTCATAACCTGTTGCAGAGATGCAGTCAGACCGATATCTGGGTCGCTTAGTGTCGAGCCTAGTGCCAAGGTGCTGCCCGCCATAACAAGCGAGCCCCACGGAATGCCCTTCGACATCCCTTCGGCAAAGTTAAGGAGCGGTTTTCCTTTAATTGAGAGTAAGCAAAGCAAAACTGCACCTATCAGCGGCGGAAAAGCAATGCTTTGTTTGCTGAAAAACTTAGAAATCTGAGGTACGGTGCTTGTCAAAAAGTCCGGCATAACCCACATCAAAACAACTGCCGCAAAAACCGCCAAAGTTACCAGTTCCCGCTTGTCCATAGGCTTCACGCTTTTTTTAAGCAGAGACATGTCAATGCTTTTAAGAGCGGACATGTCAGGCTTCATAATAAAGCGGAACACTAGAAGCATCAAGCCAAACACAGCTAATCCAACTGGTATGGCAAAGCCCATGTATGACGCATAGCTGATGTTGTTTCCTGTTGCCGTTGCGTAGTACTCCAGAGCCATAACCGGAAAAACATGGGCTATTGGGGTCATACCGCTGGACAATCCGCAGCAAACCACCAAGCCAATCATAAGCATGGATGCGGTCGATTCGCCTTTTTTTATGCCCAAAAGTGCATATATCTCTTCAAGAATCGGCAAATAGACAACAAATAGAACCGTTGGGGAAATAAATGCGCCCACAAATAATACTGAGAAAAAAAACAGCACCGTCAGCACCCAAGGACCTTTTTTTGAGACCGAAGCCGTCACAAATCCCACTGCGCAACGGCGAATAAACTGCGTTTGAGACAGTGCATATGTACACAAAAAGGTAAACAATAAGAAGGCAAATGTTGTGCTTCCAAAGGAAACCGTCAGCAGTTTTTTTAGCTCAAGGCCCGGAACTAACGCCAGTGCTCCGATACATAAAAGGCTTGGCCAGTCAATTGAGACAGTCAGCCACAGCAACAGCACACCCGCAAAAATTCCAAGCACCTGAATACCTGCCTGTGTTAAACCTTCTGATGCAGGGATAAATTTCGACACTATAATTATTGCAAATGCCAGCAAAATTCCAACAGGCTTGAGCGCAGTTCTTTTTTTTGTGTTCAAGAGTATTGTCTCCTTATTATATGTGTCCAAGCTGTTTAAAAATCACTTTTTAACTATTTTTACATACTTTTTATCGGCGCATACGCATTGGCGTTTTATTTGATAAGTCAATATAGCACAAAGCTACCGTATTTGCAATGGAAATGTAAAGAAAATGTGAACAGTCCGTTCACTTTACGTATTTCATATAAAAAGTGTTAATAATTATAGCACAAAACATCTCTATCGGCAACAGAAACGTAAGGAAAGCTCACTTTCTTCTTCATGTTTTGGAATTTTTAACAAAAAATTATTTGCATTCCCCCCTATTTATGTTATACTCTATTTGCAAGTGTAGGAGGATGAATGTATGTATAAAATCGGATTTATAGTCAAAAAATGGCGAATAGAATTAGGTTATACCCAAGAGCAGCTTTCTGAGGGAATTTGCAACCCCAGCACACTATCTAAGTACGAAAATGGTGTACTTACCCCAAGCAGGGTTACTTTTTCAGCAATAATGGAACGCCTTGGCAAAACATACAATTTGTCGGAAAACTTTCTTGACAGCTTCGACTTTGACTATTTTGAGCTCAAAAGCGAAGTCAAGTCGGCACTGAGCAACAACGACTTTAAAAGAGCCGAACGAGCATTGGAAGCGTTGGAAAAGCTGGATTACAAAGAAATACCCGCTGTGCAGTACTGTGGTTTTTCCCGAACTCTTATTGACGCACATAAAGGTCAGCCTCCGGAAGTCACTCTTAACCGTTTGCAAGAGCTGATAAAACTCACCGTTCCCGAATTTAATGAAACTAAATTCTCCCGTTACTTACTCAACACAGATGAACTCTGCATAGTAAATTGTATTGCGATTTACTATGCAGATACAGAAAATAAGAAAAAAACTATTGCAATCCTTCAATCCCTAGTCTCCTACATAAATCTTTCGCCAATGAATGACGATACTAAGGCTACGTTTCTTCCTCAATTATATTTTAATTTGTCTAAGTATTTAGGGCTTGAAGAACGCTTTTCTGAGGCGTTAGAAGTAAGTGAAGACGTAATTCGATGCTGCATAAAACACAATAAGCTAAGGTCATTTGCCGACCTAATTTATAATAAAGGTTATATTATGGCACATCTCGGAAACAAAGACGACGCAAAAAAGCTAATGCAACAAGTAGCTGCATTAGCTGATGCTATGGGCAATTCAACGCTCTTTGACCATGCAAGCAAATTGATAAATGAAAAGCTAGAATAACCTTATGTCAGATTATTTCTCATCAATTACAAGTTTGGGAGGAATGTCGCATCTGGATGCTACCTGACCAACGGTCGTGCTTGTAGTATTGCCCTCTGTGCTAGGTTGGTCTGCGGCTAGAGCTGGTACAGCGATGGCGGCGAGTGACACGACGACAAATAAAGAAGCGAGAATTGTTCTGATTTTTTTCATTATATTACCTCTCTCTGTTGTAATGTATCAATTATAAACTAGAAAGTTTCATTTGAACATGACGTACAGAGAAAGTTTTACCAATTTAATGTGGGATTAAATTTTACGGAGGTGCAAATGTCGAAAGCTAAAAAAGCAATAATAACTGCAAGAGGCTTTGAGATTACAGTTCGGTCAGTTGCCAGTCAAGCCGACTACATTTCAATAACCGATATTGCACGGTATAAAAGTGATGATCCTACTGCGGTTATTCAAAATTGGCTCAGAAATCGAGAAACTATTGAGTTTCTTGGATTATGGGAAGAATTAAACAATCCCAATTTTAAACACCTCGATTTCGAGGGGTTTAAAATTGAGGCTGGACGAAATGTGTTCACGCTTTCACCTAAAAAATGGATTGAATCAACCAACGCGATTGGCATACAATCAAAGTCAGGTAGATATGGTGGCACTTTTGCCCATGTCGATATTGCAATGGAGTTTGCCTCATGGATTTCACCAGAGTTCAAGCTGTATATTATTAGAGAGTATCAAAGACTTAAAGCTGATGAAAGTCACCGTCTGAACCTGGAATGGGATATCAAACGGGAGCTTGCAAAAGTAAATTATCGAATTCATACAGATGCAATCAAAGATCATTTGCTACCCCAACAACTAACCCCACAACAAGCAAACTTTTCATATGCCAGCGAGGCCGATATGCTAAACATGTCCTTATTCGGTATGACAGCGAAACAGTGGCGTGACAACAACCCTGAGTTGACTGGAAATATACGTGACTACGCCACAATACATCAACTTATTGTTCTTGTAAATTTGGAAAGCATGAACGCTCAATTGATTAAACAAAAAGTTATTCAAAGGGATAGACTTGAATACCTAAATAACATGGCGATTGAGCAAATGAAGTCCCTTATCAATAGTGCAGCCCTTCAGCGCATCAATGAAATGTCTGCGCTACCAGAAACGACGGAATTGAAACCAGATTAGAGCAATAAATAAAAGCGAGCCTTGTCAGGCTCGCTTTTATTTATTGTTTCTTTTTCATATCCGAAAAAGAAACCATTGTTGATTCAAGACTTTCTAAATTGGACTGCTTTGTTCCTTCAATAAGCTCAGAACGAAAAATTCTTACATCTCTGGGGGCATCCACGCCGATACTCACTCTGTCGCCTTCGATTGACAATACAGAAATTTTGATATTCTCGCCAATGGTGATGGACTGGTTAAGCTTTCTAGTTAGTACTAGCATCTTGTCCACCTCCGCTATTTAGTAAAGCATTCACCTTATCATAAATATTCTGTCTGATTTGGTATTCCGAATTCTCAAGAATTATCTGCTTTCCTATATTCTCTTTCGCGTTAATCAGTATGGGTGAAACAAGATTTGTGGTCATTCTGGTGAAATCACGAGGGATAACAGCAACTGTTAGAAGCAAAATGTCCTCGTCCTGTGGTGCGCCGATGTCATTTAACAGCTCAGAGCTGACGCTTGGTGCATAGTCGGGAAATAGTCTAAAGGGATTTATGACCGCAAGAGAGATGTCAGTTTCCTCAAAAGCTTGAAGCCAAAGAAAAGGGTCAGTTTCTTCAGTGGTTATGAGTGCAAATCGTTTACAGTTTTCAAAACCGGGGACACCGTCCTTGAAGTGGATGATTTTATCATCTGTAATGTCGATTTCCCCAAACCTAGTTGTGTTAATTTTCATCAACTTACCTCCGGACATTATACAATGCTATCCTGTGACATTTATATAATATAGATAGAATTGTCCTTTGTCAAATAAATAATACAAAATTGTAAAGTAAATTTTTTAGCTTTCTTATGTTGAAGCGTCTATTCCCCCGCCGATGCCGTTGGAAACTGGAAAATGCAGCTCCACACCAGGCTCAAGAGAAATTTCAATATCGCCTCTGTGAACCATTTGAACGCTCACATCAGCAGGAGTATAGTCGTTTTGATTTTTTACAGGTTGCCAGTTGATTTTCATAGTGTTCTGACCTGCATGGGTTTCCACTGTACCTTGTTCCACTGAAATTTCAGGTCCGTGTGCCGGCATAGCTTTTGCGCCGTAGGTATGGTTTTTCACTCCGGCTTGCTTTCCCTGCGATGCAATGGGGTTGCCGCCTTTTTCTATTTGCAGAAATTCAGCACTTTCCCTTGCAATGGTGGCAATGCTTTCCATTCCCTTTTGCAGAGACGACTTATAGAAGTCCATCGCCATTGGGATAGGCTTTTTTAGACCTACATCGGCAAAGCTGTCTGTTTGGTCAATATTTATCTTTGGCTGTTCGATTTTCATGCTAAAGGGCTGAGCTAGATTGTTATCAATAGTCATGCTGATAGTGTTAGAATGAATATTAATAGAACCCGGCGTAGTCCTAACGGCTATCTGAGCAGGTGTGGTATGGATTACAATTTTTTGTAGCATAGGATTACGTCCTTTCTATAAAACTCAGCACTAATAAACCACGAGGATTACCTCATAAAGTCAACTAAAGTAGGCTGAATAATTTTTGAGCCTGCGCTTAATGCGGCTCTGTACACGGCTTCTGACATTGAAAAATGCATAATTGCTTCTGCTTGGTCAAGGTCTTCAACGTCACTTCTCATTTGTGTGTAGTTTATGCGGTCTTCGGAATAACGGTTCTGCATAAATTCAATACGAGCCTGACGTCCGCCAACCTCTGAAAGTTGAGCGAGCATATTATTCTGCGCTTCTAAAAACTTGGGAATAAAAGATTGCTTTTTCTCCGCGGTCGCTTCTGGGTCCATAAGCGTATTTGCAAAGTCGTTAAGCATATAATACAG
>JAVBKA010000187.1:0-17245 GCA_031546715.1 Oscillospiraceae bacterium
AAAATATCGGGCACTTCTTTGCGGTATAGTCGCATGTAAACAGGACCGTTATACGAAACAATCTGCGGCATTGCGGCTTTAAGCTGAACACCGTCAACAGGCTCAAACACTAAAATCCCCGGTATCGCGCGCATGATGCCAACATCTTCCATGCTCATATGTGTGCCACCGTTGAACTCAGCGGTTACACCTGGGTCTGTACCCACAATTTTAACATTCTGCTTCGCGTAGGAGATGGAAATCGCTACTTGGTCGGCTATGCGGCGGCTTGCAAAGGGTGTAAAGCTTGAGATAAAAGGTATAAAGCCATACGAAGAAAGACCTGCGGCGACGGATGCCATGTTTTGCTCGGCAACGCCTACGTCAAGTGCGCGGGTTGGGAATTTATCCCTCAAACCAAGGGTGCCGTTGGCTCTGGCTAGGTCAGCGTCAAGTACCACAATGTTTTCATTTTCTTCCATCATTCGCGCAAGTTCTGCGCCGAAAATTGCTCTCATTTCCATTGTTTCAATCCCCCTAAGCCAATTCTGCAAGGGCAGTTTGAACCTGCTCTGCAGAAAATGTTGCATTATGACTTGTAACGCCCATTGCCTCAACTGCGCTTATGCCTTTACCCTTGACGGTGTCTAAAATAATCATATGCGGTTTTCCTGTAACACCTTGAGCTATTTCTATCGCCGTATGAATTGCCTCAACATCATGACCGTTTACATGCTGAGTGTGCCATCCAAAGGATGCCCACCTTGCATCGACATCGCCAAGAGTGTTAATATTATCCACACGTCCGTCAATCTGGCAGCCGTTAAGGTCGGTAAATGCGAAAACGTTATCCAGTTTTTGATGCCCCGCAAGCATAGCGGCTTCCCAAATTTGCCCTTCCTGACATTCGCCGTCGCCAACTATGGTGTAAATTCTGGCATTATCAGCTCTTAGTCTTGACCCTAACGCTACGCCCATTGCGCAAGAGAAGCCCTGACCAAGGGAACCTGTCGTCATGTCAACGCCGTTGGTACGGTTCATATCGCAGTGACTTGGAAGGTTTGTGTTTAGCTTGTTAAGCGTCAGCAGTTCCTCCTCTGGAATAAATCCCTTCATGGAAAGAACGGCGTACAGCGCAGGTCCAGAATGTCCTTTTGAAATAACCAGACGGTCGCGTCCTTCCATTTTTGAGTTGGTTGGGTCGATGCGCATGGTGTCGTAGTAAAGTACCGCTAATAGGTCTGCTATGGAAAGGCAACCGCCGATGTGACCAACTCCCAAATGCCCGATTGCGCGTATTGTACGGCGGCGTATTTCTTTCGCTTGTTCCTCGCAGATTTGCTTGTCAAACACTATAAATTCCTCCAAATTATATAATTGTCAATTAAAATGTCGATTAAATGTTGCTAATAGCCATAAATATTCCCGATGCAAGAAGAATGCCGAATGTCAGTTTTGTAAAAAAAGTGTCCTTAATATGCTTGTGCGCCCAGTCTCCCAGCAACGTACCGCCGATTAGAAACGGTAGTCCCCAAAGTGAGGTAGAGCCAACCTCTTGCGTCAGTTGATTTGAAAACGCCATCTGCGCAAGCAGAACCGTGTTAAGCGTTAGCCAGACCATGCACATTGTCGCACGGAAGCGTGACTTTTCAGGTATCTTACCGGTTGCGTAAATGATAATCAGCGGTCCACCCGACGCAAAAGCACCATGCATAATACCGCCTAAAAAAACCAAAATCAGCGAAAGAATTTCCTTCGGTTTCTTGCCCTGCTTGAGTATTCCAAAATTATAAAGCAGACCCCGAACAGAGACGACAATCATAAACACAGACAGCAATATCAGTAACGGCTTTTTAGGAAGCTGATTATATAGGAATATTCCAATCGGCAATCCTATTATCATAGCAGCCATCATTTTCCCAAAGGTTCGCCAATCTACGTTTTTAATTGAACGAGCAAGGATATAAATGCAGAGAAGCAAGGTGTAAAGCGCGAGCACGGGTTTTGCAATATGTATTCCCAGCAAAATCGTGAGAAACGGCATGGATAACGCCGTCGAGCCAAAGCCCGTTACACCTTCTAAGAAATGAGCTATAACTACAATAAAGAAAAACAGACTAAAAATCGCCCAAATTGGCATAATTAATCTCTCTCAAGGGTGATATACTCACCTAACAGACCAATATATGCACCTGCGTCAACTAATCTTGCAGTATCAGCATGAGCTATAAGCCATTTGTTTTTCATCCAGAGAAGAGGCTGAGAGGAATCTTTTTGCTCAAGCTGAGTGTTTGTTCCCCGTGGCAGCACAACGCCCATTCGGAAGCCAGCGTCATCTACAGCGCAAGGGGCATAGTGCAGAGTGGTCGGATATAACAAAACCGCCTGCCCGTCTTCAATCAGAAATCCGCGAACCTTGGAGGTTTCCACCGTGTCGCCTACCATGTCAAACATTGTTGCAAGTAACAGCGCGGCGTTACCGCAGGAAACATTCACTTCGCCACTATTGTGGTATTCCAGAGCCGCAAGATTGCGGTTTGTACCGTTGCACCAGCCGATTTGTATACCAAGCCCACCCCCGTAGCTCATAGTAAGTGATTGAAAAATAGGCAACAATTCGGCAAGCTCATCACTGGCAACATACTTAGAGCCTTCGGGCACTTCTGTATTTTTGCGAAGATAGTCTACTATATCAGAGAAGTCTTGGTCGTCAATTACCTTGCCATACTTTGAGAAATCTGGATGGGTAACAGGTAGTAATTCTGATTGCTTCATTATTCAATTACCTCGTAACCCATCATTTTTGCAAACATCATAAACGCATCTCTTTTTTGCGTGTATATTAAGGACAAGTGGTGCGCAACTCCCGAAGAGGTGACCAAATTCAAAAGTTCTGGGATGCTTTTCTCAAATTTAACCTTTGCGTATGTACCTGTTAGCTGTTTTTCCATGGGAACCGCCGTACCTTCTTGGTAAAACATACGAGTTTTGCCTCTTGCCGAGTCAATACGTACAAGACTAAGCTCCCCAGACTTCATTACAAATCCTGCCGTCACACCCCGCCCCGCTGCGAAATATGTATCTAACGAGCATGAAGATTTACCGTCCCAAAGTGTAACAGGAGCAACGCCGCAATGCCAAAGAAGGGCGGTATCGTCCTCAAAGTTTACCTGTGAAAGGTCAGCCAAAAACGGTGTGCCGACATTAAGGGAAGCACATATCAGCATCGACATCACTCCTTCAATATCACCTTCACAGCCAAGAATTATTCCCTTGGATTGTAGAATCGACATCGCCGCACAAGGTGCACAGCCGTTGAGATTGGCAAACTCAGGCCAGCAACGTACTGCAAGTGCATCAATTGAGTACTTTTTCATGAATTTATCAAATTTTACGCACAGCTCGGCGACAAGATGCTTCTGCCGTTCAGAAATTGCTTCAGTATTGAAAGTTTTTGCAATAGTCTCTGCGTACTCCTGCATCTCATCGTAGGACACATCGGTGGATACCACCTCGTCAAGCTCATAATGGTCAATTAATATGCCTGTTTGACGGTAGGTTGCAAGCTCGTCAATGTCTAGATTGAAAAAACCGTCCGCACGGTATCCGATAAGACCGATATGCGAGCGAGAAAGAATCGCCTTCATGCGCACAGCCTCAAGCCAGTCAGGGCAAATATTGTCCCCTACATGACAGCTAACGTCATTATACCCCGCCTTGTACAAATTCGAGGCATTTAGGTTTAGTCCGCAAACTGAGTTTAGGCGGATTTTTCCTCCGTTATACGGCAATTCTGAAAACGCCCAGAGTAATGTCGGGATATTAATCGATTTTTTTAACACAAGGGCTAGGTGTCCTAAATGGAACGTGCCTGTGATTATTACAAGACCGTCAAGCCCTTTCTGCGCCAAGCTCCTTGCCGCTTTTTGCGCATCCGCCACTTCAATAACAAGCTCAGGCTCAAAGCTCCAAGTTACGTTTGGAACGCTTTCCATTTCCGCCATAGATTTCTTATAGATTTCAAATGCCGCTTCAAAATCGTAGGTTTTTCGTGCCAGACAGACAACGCCAATGTTAATATTGCGATTCATCATCAAATTTCCTTCCTTGCACTCATTTTAGTGCCTAAGATTTTTATATAATTCAGCATAGCTATGAAGATTGCGCCTTTCCAACGGTCGCCATCGCTTACTTGGCTTTTTTTGATGTTTAAGCTGCGAAACGAGCCGAATGACTTAGTTAGCGTATCATGCAGCAAGCTAAAAAACCAATTATCTTCAAAGATTTTGCCGAATGTTATCACAGTTTCTCCGTCCATCAACAACAAGCTCGTTTCAATAACGTTTGACATATACATCGCCGCTTCTGTGAGAATTCTAACCAGCGGCGCATCTCCAAGAGAAGCCGCTCTTACTAATGCTTGAAGGTCAATGCGCTCAGCCGCTCCGCTGACGAGTTGCCAAAGGCTTGGCGTTGAAGTCGGACCGAACACTGTGGCGGTAGCTCTCAGTAACGCCTCGGTGCAGACAATTGTTGATAGGCAGCCTGTTTTGCCGCATATACAGCTTCGTTCGTTACCCAAAACATGCGTGTGCCCAACTTCGCCAGAGTTGTGCCTTACTCCACTGAACACCTCTCCGTGTAGAATAACGGTACAACCAAATCCGGGGTCATGCTTAATGAACACGCCGTTGACTTCGCAGCCGTCAGCATTTCCTCTTGAAAGCCCAAGCTCAGCGATTGCCAAACTGCGGACATTGTTGTCTAAAAACGCAGGTACGTTGTAGCGCTGTTCAAAGGAGGCTGTAACCGCGGTTTGAGGTGGCAATATTCCGTAGGAATCTTGGCTAGCACCAATGTCGGGCTGCACGTTTCCGGAAATATTGATACCAATTGCGCACAATCCACCATCAATCAGTGAATTTTTGAGCAAAAAATCATCTGTAAGCTGTAACAATGCCTCTAGTAAGTCGTCGGGCGAGTAGACGTTCGGCACCATGAGCTTGTCTAGGACCTGTTCTTCTTCAAGGCGACTTCCGCCGATATGCGTGATTGCAAACGAAAGTCTTGTCGCCTCTATGCAGATGCCCAAGAGATGACCATAGGCTGGGTCAAAATCGATACCTACGGCACTGCGTCCCGCTCTCAGCCCTTCGTATATCTCAGCTCCTTCCCTGAGCAGACCGTTCTGTATCATATCGGACACCAGTAACGTCACCGCAGACGGAGTAAGATTCACTGTTTTTGCAATATCTCTGCGCGATACCGGACCATTCTTGTATATACAAGACAAAATTGCAGACATATTGTTTGCTCTAATATTGTCCTTGCCCATACCGCCAAATTCCATAATAAATAACCATTCCTTTCACAACGTTCACACAGAAAACGAGATGAAACGGCGTTTGGTGAGCAACGTATCTTCCCATCTCCTAATAATTGATTGAAACATTTAATCAATTAGAGCATAAAAACCATCTTTTTAGTTAAACTCGACAAGATATTAATGTTGCTAATTGAGAGTATACTACAAATATATCAATTTGTACAGAGGATTTTTAAATTTTATAGTTAAAATTTTCAACCAATTTTATTGTACTTGCACAAGAATCGTTGAACCGATACATTCAGCTCAACGATTCTTTTGCAAGTGCTTAACTCCAACATGCTTATCTACCTTTGTTGGATTTCATTTATCAGTCCAACATTGCAAAGGCACGAACTGGACTGCCGTCACCATCTCTAATTTTCAGTGGGACGGCGCAGAAGTAGAATTCCCGCCCAACTAACGCCTTCATATTAACGATAGCTTCTACAATTGGTATTCCGCGCATAAGAAATGCTCTGTGCGCAGGGCCAAATCCGTCAGCTCCGTCAACTGACGGTAAATCACAGCCTATAAGCTTGTAACCTTTCAACACAAGCATATTTGCCGCTTCTTCTGTTAAAAAAGGAAACGACGTAAAAAAGTCCGCTGTGCCTGCTTTTTCTTCCCAACCAGTTCTAATTAGCAGAATTTCAGTGTTTGGAAGCTCTATCTCTGCCAGCCTTTCCATCCCGATTCGCTCCCCCGCTTTTGCCGTAAGCTCAATTAGAGCCGCCCTTCCTGAGAATGCGGACAAAGAGAAGACTTCGGCGTCAAGTCCACTATCAGAAATGTGACGAGGCATGTCTACATGTGTCCCTGTATGAGTTCCTATAGACAGCTGCAACACGTTTGCGCCGTTTTGCTCAGCAATTGACGCTCTACGTGAGCTGAAAATAGGGTCTGTCGGGTACACAGGAATGTCAGCGCAAAGCGTCATCGACAAATCGATAACTTGCCCGCTGCGCGCTTTTTCTTTCTCAGCGTTAAGTGATAGGCGGTCGTTGCATAGGCTCTCGTCCTTAGTAATCTCCGCTTTTTTGCCGTTAAAAAGCTCCAACAGTATCCCCTCCTTATTAACCTTAGCCGCAATTAGTTTGCAACACTACTTCACAATGCAAACAGTCCTTTGAAACCATTAAGCATAAAAATAATTTTTTTTCTCAGACACCGAACGCATATCATTTAATTGCAGAGCAGTATCAACTAACAAATGCACTTCAATAAATTATCTGCAATGCCCAATTCAAACCCAAAAAAACAAACAAAAACCCAATGTTATAAATTGTAAAAAGTTTAAAGAATCGCCCTACTTGCTTTTTGTACACATTCGCAAAAAGCTTGTATGAAATGACGCTCGCCATGGACGCAATGAGCGTTCCCATGCCTCCGATGTTGACCCCTATCAATAGCTGATTGGAATCATTTGTAAATTTTGAGAGTAAAACAGCAGCAGGTACGTTGCTAATAAATTGACTGGATAATACAGACGCCAACACCACATTACTGCCTATGAGTTGTTGTAATAAGTTTTTAACAACCGATATATCTGACAAATTACCTACAAACACGAAAATAGCAAAAAAAGTAAATAGCAAGGGGAAATCTATTTTTGTTAGCAACTTTTTATCTACGATTAAGGTGACCAATATTACAATTATCGTTGTCACAACGTAAGGAATTATCGCGAACACGCTCATTGCAGACAAAATAAATAAACCACCATAGATTGCAATTCTTTTTTTACTAAGATCTTGCTTGGGCAACTCTTTTATTGGCGGCAGAAAACCATTGTCAATGAAAAAACAACATATGACCAAGCATATTGCCCCAATTGATACGTAAGGAAGTATAGTGAGGACAAAAATGCCTAAATTCATGTTATAATTGGAGAAAATATATAGATTTTGAGGATTTCCTACAGGCGTTAGGCTAGACCCGATATTGGCAGCAATTGTCTGTAAGACTACAACATATGCTGTCCACTGCTCCTGCTGACACATAAAAAGCACCGCTATTGCAATAGGCACTAGAGCTATCAACGCAACATCGTTCGTCATAAACATGGATGCAAAAAATGTCCCAAAGATAAGGAAAAAAGCGAGAGAACGAGTTCTTCGCAAGTGAGTCAGGGCTACACTTGAAACAGTATCAAGCAAACCCTCTCGTTCCAAGCCCTTAATGGAAACCATCAAGCAAAACAGGCAAGCCAGCGTTTTCCAGTCTATATATTGTATGTAATTGCTCGATGGCGGCACTATAAACATGGAGACCATGGCAAAAATTGCTGCTATAAGTAACACAGGCTCTTTTTTTAGCCAGATTACGAAATGCTTTTGAATAGCCCCCAAATTTATACCTCCGACGATAATTGCTCTAGCCCTGTTTAAAAACGCAATTATCTTGTTATCTTTATGATACTGGTTTATCAGTACGGCGAGCTATGTTTACCTATTTTATTATGATATCACAAAACTTAGTATATTCAAGATTAATCATTGACAATATTCCTTCTAAACTCAGTCGGCGTAAGTCCAGTTACCTTATGAAACAAGGTGTGAAAATAGTTTTGTGACGAAAACCCTAGCCGTGTTGATATTTCCACAATGGTGAGATTTGTTGATGCTAGCAGACGCTTAGTCTCTTTAATTTTGGAAGCGTTAATATGCTCAACTATTGTAACACCAGTCTCTTGCTTGAAATGCCTGCAAATGTGTGATTGATTTAATTTGAGGTGCTGCGCTATTTCTTCTAAGGCAATTTTTTCATAAAGGTGCGCTCGGATGTACTTATGAATTTTGCTAACTATGGGCGAGTCTTGTTTCGGACTGCGGCTACGCAACACACGCTGAGCGTAATCTATAAACATTTGTTGCAGCATGAACAGAATCTGGGGATAGCTTTCCAACGCCTCTATCTGTGCGAGGTATCGGTCTGAAACCGTCAAGGCTGTATCGTAATCCAGTCCCCCAGCTACAGCGACACGGGAGGCCAGTGCGTTCGAACCAATAAAAATGTTCTTAAATACTCGCAGTGCGTCAGTGGAGCGCATGGGCAAATATTCACCGCTTTGGTCCATACGCGACATCATTTCCAGCAGCATTTCGGGGTTGCCATATTCGATGCAAGATAATATTTCTGTCTCTATTTTGGAATTAAAGTGGCTAATGAAATCATGGTCAGGCACTACTTGTTGCGCCTTTTGGCTTGCCAGCGTATAGGGAATTTGCTCGACTTGCTCTGATTTTACGTGCAACAAGCCGCATAAAAAATCCAATATAGACTTAAAGCGCGACAGAGTGCAGAGTGGTGTGGCTTGCAAACGGCGCAACAGCTCGTCAGTTCTGGTAAGCGGCTCGCCCATGTCTGCTAGTATTCGTTGCACCTGTTTTTGCGTGCACTCAAACTCCATCACCGGTCCAATGATAACGCGTTGAGATGAAGCAGGCAGCATAATGATTCCGCAAAGCATTCGCTCGGGTGAAATGGTATAGCCTGCCATAGTGTGCTGAACTTGTTTCAGCACTACACTTGCGGGATTTGGCAAAAAAATTGTATTGCTAAAGCTTTGCGTTAAGTCGTCGCCATTATAGACGTTAATAGGTATGCCGGTTGCGTCGTGAAACCCCTTTAGTTTTTCGTCCAACTTCATCACCTCCGCGTTTTCAAATTAATATCAATATTATATAACAAATGCAACAAAATTGGAATACAATAATATTCTTTTCTGATAGACTTAAAATACCACAAATTTGTAGGAGGATTCAGTTTATGAGCAAGGATCTAAGCAAAATCAAGCAAACAGAAGCTGTAGAGCTGAGCAAATGGAAGAAAATCTTAAAAAAAGGCGAGTATGTCGGTTATCCCATTGTCATCATTGCGCTAATTTCGTTAATACGCGCGCTGGATGAATTTGTCACCTCTGCACCCTCCTCACTGCAAACATCCATTGTCACAGACTTTTTCGTCAAGGGACAAGGGCTCGACTTCGCCACTGGACTATCTCAGATGTCGCTCATTGGCTCAGCACTTTTGGTGTTCGGCATTTTGGCGGTGCTTTTCCTCACATTGGCGGACAAATACGGACGCAAGCCGATTCTAACAATCAGCGTCATAGGCATGGGTGTTGGCGTGCTACTGTGCTTCCTTTCGCCCAACCTGCCCATACATATTATAGGACGCGCTCTGCTCATGTTCTTTATTGGCACAGATATTCACAGAATTTACACCCTTGAGATTGCAAAAAGGGATAAACGCTCACTGGTCAGCGGCATTGCCTCGTTCTTCGGATATATGGCAATGATGCTGGTGTCTATTTCTCGAGATGCCTACACAGTAAACGGCGAACTGGTTTGGCGCAATGTTTTCCTAGTACCTGTTTTTGTTGCGGCTGTTTTAGGCGTTCTGTTGATTCTTTTTGGCAGAGAGAGCCGTTCCTTCTTAAATCAGAAGATTTCATATCTGTCAATACCTTTAGAGACAAGAATTGCTGAAGCCGAAGCAAAAAAAGAAAAGGCAAAGTCTGGCGGCTTGGGCAAGGCTTTCAAGTTTATTTTCACTCACAAGCAACCACGTAATACATTCTTTGCATCAATTTTTCAGCTATTTGCGGTCATGGCATTCTTCGGATACTACGAGTCCATCATGTCCACCAGCGGCATGACCACTGGCGACGTAACCAAGGCACTGCTCCTGTACCCGCTCACCTGCGCTATCTGCTCACTGGGAATAGGGTATATTTCCGATAAAATCGGTCGCAAGAAAACAGGTGTTATTTCTGCCGTTTTAGCCTTTGCGGGACTAATTGCCTTCATTATTTGCGCTAAAAACGGCATGAATCCATACATTGTGGGTCTCATTATGGGCGTTGAAATCGGCAGCTTCTGGTCATATGGCGACCAACTTGGATTGGTGTTCTCTGAAACTGTGCCGACTGAAATCAGGTCGTCCGCCACCGCCGCTAAGGGACTGATTGCCGTAGTCGTTTCGATTCTGGCTGCAGTTATCATTGGTGTATTGATTAACTTCATCCCACTTTCAACGCTTTGCCTTATTTGGGGTGCTGTAACCATTGGCATCTCTGCACTTTTGTTTGTCTTTACTGTCAAGGAAACAAACGGCGCAGACTTAGAAAACGTGGTATCTGACTAACTTTTGAAAGATGTGTGACTTAGATGAACGAGCAAACGCTCTATAACCCTGCGCAGGACGAACTATTCACCCGCCCTTTTGTTGACCTTGACGAGTGGCGCGATAGCCCCGTGCGGCACCGATATATTCACGGAGGCTTTGAGGGCAACGACACAAAATATTCGTTTTACTTTCCAACACCTGAAGCCTATCAAAAGAGATTTTTTTACTTCCTGTCACCCGTACAGGGCAGTGAGGATGCCGCGCAAGCCTATCACGGCGAGGAAGACAAAATCTCCTTTGCCGTCTCCCATGGGGCAGCTTTTGTTGAGTCCAATATGGGTGGCTTTTCCCCCGACCCTACTCTAGTCTATCGTTCCAGTGCCGCCGTTGCACAGCATTTCCGAAAGGTTGCCGCCGACTTGTTCGGCGAACACCGCCCCTATGGGTATCTATATGGCGGCAGTGGTGGCAGCTACAAGACCATTAGTTGCATGGAAAACACCGCAGACGTTTGGGACGGTGCTGTGCCCTTCGTGATCCCCACACCCATGTCCATGCCATATCCCTTCACGGTTCGTGCCCACGCCATGCGAATTCTGCGAGACAAGTTTCCGCAGATTGTGGACGCAATTGCTGTAGGCGGAAGCGGCGATATGTATGCTGGATTAAATGACGAGGAGCGTGACGCGCTCGCCGAGGTCACCAAAATGGGATTCCCGCCTGAGGTGTGGTTTGCCTATGATAAAATCGGCGACGGTGCTTTACCAGTGCTCGCGCCTTATATTGGTCAGCTTGACCCCACGTATTACGAGGATTTTTGGACAAAGTCCGGCTATTTGGGCGCAGACCCCAACAGCTCCGTCCACCGCGACAGACTGCGCCATAAGGCGACTGTCTTCGAGGTTATCAAACCAGTTATAACAGACAAAAATACTTCTGGTCAAACAGGCGTGGACGAAGCATGGCAAACACTAAACAGTCAAGGCGGAATACAATTGCGGCTTGATAGTGCGCCAACTGGTGCGTTATATTTGGGTAGTGCTATTCTGGTGTTTGAAACAGGTGCGGCGGCAGGTCAACGGCTTCCGATTGCCTCTATTACAGGCGATAAAATTACACTTGGGTCGCCTATCACCTCTCAAGTTCTAGAACAGGTCACTCAAGGCGACGTAGTTCTTCTTGACAACTCGGATTACCTAGCCGTACAGACCTATCATCGCCACCAAGTACCATCACCAGAATTTTCGGCGTGGAATCAATTTCGCAATGCGGACGGCACGCCAATTTATCCTCAGCGCAACGTCATTGTTGGTCCAATCCTCGCCTATGGCGGCTGCGGCTCAGTGCAGACTGGGCGGTTTCAAGGGAAAATGATTGTGGTGGACTCGTTGCTTGACGAAAGTGCGTTTCCGTGGTTTGCGTCATGGTATCATGACAAAGTAATGGAAAACCTCGGCAAAAAGACCGACGACAGCTTTCGTCTATGGTATATTGACAAAGCCATGCACCACGACGGCGAGGTTACTATTGACCCATTGCAAGTCGTCAGCTACCTCGGCGCACTGCAACAGGCACTTCTGGACTTGAGTGACTGGGTGGAGCGAGGCATTGCGCCGCCGGCCAGCACCTCCTTCCGTGTGGAGGATTGTCAGGTGCATGTTCCTGACGATGCGGCAGAACGGCGAGGCATTCAGCCAACCATTCAACTTACTGCAAACGGTGGTGCACGTGCTGAACTTCGTGTAGGAGAAAGTGTCACGTTTTCTGCCACCGTAGAAGTACCGCCACAGGCTGGCACGCTTGTCAGCGCGACGTGGGATTTTGAAGGTGTGTCCGAAACAGCACCCCTATCAGGCGAGCGCGCAACGCTTACGACAACGCACGTCTACCAGAAATATGGTACATACTTCCCCACCTTGCGCGTGGTGTCCAGTCGTGACGGGCAAGCAAAGGTGTTCACACAAGTGCGAAACCTTGCCAGTGTACGTGTGGTTGTCTCTTAATAAATTATAGAGAGGTTTGCGCTATGTCCAAAATTTTAAGTAATCCCATGAATTTGGAATACCGATACCAATGGAAAATCTTCCCTGGAGGCAACAAGGTTTTTCGTGAGGGTGCCGACCCAACCATGTTGCTGTTTAAAGGTCATTACTATCTATTTGTGTCAATGTCGGGCGGTTTCTGGCATTCCGACGATTTGTATACTTGGACGTTCAAGGAAACTCCAGAACTGCCTATCTATGACTACGCGCCCGACGTTTGTGAGGTAGACGGCGCAGTGGTGTTTAGTGCGTCTCGGCATGGCGAAGGCTGTACCTTTTACCGCTCATACGACCCTCTGAACCAGCCATTTGCTCCCATCCCTACAACAATTGAGGTCTGGGACCCCGCATTGTTCCAAGATGACGACGGTCGGGCGTACTTATACTGGGGCTGCGGCAATAAAGAGCCATTGTGGGGCATTGAGGTGGACGCAAAAACGTTCCAACCTATCGGTGAAAAGACGGCTATAATTGGCGAAAATGAAGCGTCTCACGGCTGGGAACGCTTTGGCGAGAACAACAAGCTGTCCGAGCCTAAAACAGAAATGGAAATCATGATACGCAACTATTTGGGCACAAAACCATTTATCGAAGGTGCGTACATAACCAAGCATAATAACAAATATTACTTCCAATATGCCGCCCCCGGCACTGAATTTAATGTATACGGCAACGGAGTATACATCGGTGATTCACCCATGGGAGCATTTGTGTATCAGTCAGAATGTCCGCTGGCACTAAAGCCCGGTGGCTTTATCACAGGGGCTGGTCACGGCAGTACCTTTCAAGACAAACATGGCAACTGGTGGCACATTGCCACCATGCGAATCAGCGTCAACGAGAACTTTGAGCGTCGTCTGGGTCTGTTTCCTTGTACATTCGATGCAGATGGCGTCATGCATTGCAACATGAACTTTTCAGACTATCCGTATCTTTTGCCAGACGGGGCAAGAGGTGACACAGCACCTCAAGCAATGCTATTATCCTACGCAAAAACATCCACCGCCTCATCCAGTCAAGAAGGGCATCCGCCTGCACTTGGCACAAACGAAGATGTGCGGACATGGTGGGCGGCGAAGCCAGACGACCAAAACCCTTGGTATCAGCTAGATTTAGGCAAAATTTGTGCAGTACAAGCTGTGCAAGTCAATTTTGCAGACGCAGAAGTGCCGATACCTGAGCTTGACCAAACACAAATGCATGTTGAGGAACAGGGAAACCGCCTAATGCTTGACAGAAATCACGCCATCGCATTCCATTTGGAAGGCTCGTCAGACAAGAAAAACTGGACTTCATTGCTTGACCGACAGGACGGAAAAACCGATTACTCCCACGACTTCATCTCCTTTGACCAACCCAAACCTTTGCGCTATGTCCGCCTGTCCAACATGAAGTTGCCCTTTGGTGCTGTGCCAGCAATCAGCGGTCTGCGTGTGTTTGGCAAGGGTGACGGCAACGTACCCGCACCAGTTACGTCCGTTATTGCACGCCGAGAGGGAGACCTGAACATATTGCTATCTTGGGAGGCTTCAAAAGATGCCACGGGCTACAACGTCCGCTATGGTATCGCCCCAGATAAGTTGTATAATAGCTGGCAGTTGTACGATGTCACAGAACTGGACTTGAGCACCATCAATAGCGGGCTTACCTATTACGTTGCCGTGGATAGCTATAACGAAAACGGTGTTACGTCTGGACGTATACTTCAAATTGACTAGTGATTTGTGTTAGGGAGGACGCTTTTGTCGGAATCGACGGAATTGTACGAGATTAAAGTATTTGTATTAAGTTATTATTAAAGGCAGTCCCTACTGACGAATGTCAGCAGGGACTGCCTTTTTTATAATCGCTTGGCGTTGGGTCTACTGCTTCCACCATAGGGGGACAAATAGATAATTTAGAAAACCATCGATATTACTAAACTATTTCGGTTTTACCTCGTTGAAGTCGATAGTCAAGTCATCAAAAATGCTGACCTTGACCGCTTCATCAAAAGTGTAGGTATACACTGCCATTTCTTCTTCAGTTTTTGAATAAACGCTAACTTGCTTTGTACTCGGATTAACAATCCAGTATTCACGCACCCCATATTCAAAATAATTGCTCAACTTATACATGTAATCCCTACTAGACGTGGACGGACTAACAACCTCAATAACAAAGTCTGGCGCACCGTGACAGCCGTCATCTTTTATCTTATTTTTGTCGCACACAACAAAAATATCGGGTTGAAACACGTTATCATCACCAAGAAACACGTCAAGCGGCGCAATAAAGGCTTCACAGGGCTTGCCCTTGAAATATTCGTGCAAAGTACCAAATAGGTTGCCTGTAATCCTTTGGTGTGCAACACTAGGCGATGGCGACATTGCATAGATGTACCCATCTATTAACTCATACTGTGAATTATCCTTAACACTGGCTGTAAACTCTAAAAATTCGACCAGAGTGTACCGTTTTTCCTGCTTAACATTGCTACTCATGCTCACGCCTCCTTGTTTATATGCTATTATACCACTGCTTGGCAAAATCATCAAGGAAATATCCAACGGCTAAAATCCGTCGAATTTATTTGTAAATTTCTAAAGTAAGTTACACATCAGTAGGGTGTGAAATTTAACATTCTACGCCTTAGCAAAATTTCACTTTTGCTGCCTCATTCCCGTCAGTCGCTGTTTTTAATGTTACGAAAACAGACTTACCGTTTATTTTGACATCTTAAAATCATCAAAGTATTATAAATATATTAGTGCGAATACACTTAAATTTTGTAATTTTAGTGCTAACATTGTAGTATATGCACAGTTTTTCTCATGGAAAACGCTTTCCTAGTTTTTCGTTGACATGACAAGATATTGTTGCTACTATTTATATGAGCTAAATGATATTGAGGAGGGCATACTATGAAAATGGCGAAAAGATTTACTACCCTACTTATGGCATTACTAATGGTTGTTGGTCTATCTGGAATTACTGCTTATGCATCAGGCGACACAATGGTTTCCGTTTACATTAAAGCACCTGCCGACTGGAAAAATCCATGTATATGGGCATGGGATGATGCAGGTAAAAATGCATTTGCGGCATGGCCCGGCGGAGCGGCTGAAGCCGATACAGCTAACGAGGGCTGGTATTACTGCTGGATTCCTGATTGGGCGACAAACATCATTGTCAATGCCAATGAAGGCACTGTGCAAACCGGAGATTTAAAACTGGAAGGCAAAAATACCTGGCTCACAATTACTGCGCCTGAGACCGTTGACATTTCTTACGAGGCAAAAACTACAGGTTCTGCACCTGCCTATGTTGAAAAAATAACCGTTCACGCCAAAGTTCCTACTAGCTGGACAGCGGCAAACCTTTGGGCATGGTCTGCTCCAGATGGAACAAATGCTTTTGCTGCTTGGCCAGGTGCTGAAATGAAGCTTGCCGATGACGGCTGGTACAACTCAGAAGCTCCCGCATGGATTAATTCAATTATAGTACTGCATATTACAGCGCAGGTTGGATTCATGGATTCGGCGGAGAAATAATCTCTTCTGACGGAAAATCAATGCTTAATTCTCAAAATACAATTGATGCACTGCGATACCATGCTAAATTTGCCGCACTAATGCCAGGCGAAAGCGAATACGCCACCGTCAACACCCTATTTCGTGAAGGCAAAGCCGACTCAACTATTGGTGGTCCGTGGCTAATTCCTGCCGTTCGCAAAGCTGGAATCGACATTGGAATTGCTCCAATGCCTACTGTAAACGAGACAGACACACCAATCTCTCCGTTTTCTGGCGTACAAGGTCTCCACGTTCTTAAAGTAGCGTCCGATAACAAAGACAAACGCCCTGCGATAGTCTCAGTTTTGAAGCAAATCACAGGCACAGATATAGGCGCATTGATGGCTTCAGCCAGCGGATGTGCCCCAGCAAACAAGCTATGTTATGATTTGGATGCCATCAAAAACGATGAAACTGTTATGATGATGAAACAGGTCGCCGAAAACAGCGTGCCGATGCCCAATATCCCTGAAATGGATGTCATGTGGAATGTTGCCAGCAACCTGCTTGTTGACATCAATATGCGTGGCGTTGACGTTGAAGAAGCCGCTAATACCGCTCAAGCCAAGGCTGAGGAACTGATCGCTGCAATGAAATAACTGCAAGGGAGGGCTGGTTCAATGAACAATCCAAAACGGAGAGGGCTTCTATTCGTCTGGCTGTGTCTGACGCCAGCCCTCCTAATTATCGGCATAATTGTAATCTTTCCAATTCTATATACAGCAAACATATCTCTCACAAACATGAATATTTACCACTGGTTCAATTACACCTTTGTAGGGCTTGTGAATTACGCAAAAGCACTTTTCGTTTTTGATTCAGGATTTCTGTTAGCATTGCTTGTGACCATTTTGTGGACTATTATAAATATGGTTCTGCAAGTATCCATTGCTTTTATTATGGCTACCTTATTAAATATCGAAAAGTTACGCCCTCGCCGTATTTATAAGACAATATTAATGTTTCCTTGGGCCATGCCGGGTTATGTTTCAATATTACTCTGGAAAAACGGCATGTTTAACTCACAGTTTGGGCTACTTAATCAATGGATGATAAAACTAGGATATGCACCAGTTCGATGGCTCAGCGAGGATGTTACAGCGTTTCTAAGTTGCATAGTCGTAAATCTTTGGCTTGCACTCCCCTTCATGATTATGATTATGGACGGCGCA
>JAVBKA010000129.1:0-10318 GCA_031546715.1 Oscillospiraceae bacterium
GGTTTTTGTGACCTTGAGGATATGGCTCAAATTGAGTATGTCCTTGATATGGACACAAAGAATCTTTGCAAAGAGAATTGTCTGGGGTTATGCGAGGTCTGCGGTCACGATTTGAACGAAGGTCCATGCGAACATCAATAATGTCAACAGCGGAGGCAGCAATCGCTTGCACTCCGAATGAAAGGTAGTGTAGCTATGGTAGCCCCAAAGAGAAAAATATCCAAACAGAGAAAACACTTACGTCGTAGTGCAGTATGGAAGCTCACCCCTCCTGATTTGTCTGCTTGCCCAAAATGCGGCGAATTGAAGCTTTCTCACCGTGTTTGCAAAGCTTGCGGAACATATAACGGAAGAGAAGTTATCAAGCAAGAGGTTGCTGCAAAGAAGTAATTCGCCATTCTCAATAATGAGCCTCAGGGCGGGGAATACCCGCCCATTTTTGCTATTCTAAAACATTCCAACGTGATACAGGAGGGCCGCCCTTGATAATAAAAAATGTCTTGGCGGACAGTCCGTCCTATAACGCGGGCATCCGCACGGGAGACAGCCTTATTGCCATCAACACAAAGCCTGTCACCGATGTACTAGACTACATGTTTTTTTCCTATGACCCTGTACTATCGGTTACGGTGCAAGGTGCAGACGGCATGTGCAGAGATGTTAAGCTGACACATTCGGCGGGGGAGCCATTAGGGTTAGATTTTGAAACCTACCTTATGGATAACCAGAAAAACTGCAAAAATAAATGCGTGTTTTGCTTTATCGACCAAATGCCAAAAGGATGCAGAAGCAGCCTTTATGTCAAGGACGACGACGATAGAATGAGCTTTTTGCTAGGAAACTACATCACCCTGACTAATCTTTCCCAGCAGGACATTGACAGAATAATAAAAATGCGCATCAGCCCGTTGCACATCTCCGTCCACACCACTGACGGAGAACTACGGGAGAAAATGCTTAAAAACCCAAAAGCGTCGGACATTTTGCCTATTCTCAAAAGGCTCACACAGGCTGAAATCCGTATTCACACGCAAATTGTCCTTTGCCCTGGTTACAACGATGGCGAACAGCTTGTAAAAACTCTTGAAAATTTTCAAGAATTAGGGGATAATGTTCTAAGTACCGCCATTGTGCCTGTGGGACTGACTGCTCACCGTGACGGTCTGCCTGTTTTGACGGCAGTCACAAAGGAAATCGCGCTTCAAACCATCGCCATTGCCAACAGATACCCAAACACATACTGCTCGGACGAGCTGTATCTCCTCGCAGAAAAACCCCTGCCAGCCTACGAGTTTTATGACGGCTTTCCTCAGCTCGAAAACGGTGTCGGAATGATGACGATATTCAGAGATGAGTGGGAAACAGAGGAATGCAATGTTTCCGAGGAAATACATACAATAGTTACTGGTAAAGCAGCGGAAGGCTTTATAAAAGAGCTGTTAAAGGGGACAAACACCAAGGTTGTGGCTATAGAAAATACCTTTTTTGGAAATACTGTTACGGTCGCAGGGCTTGTAACAGGTCGGGATATTCTCAATTCCCTTAAAGGCAAGGAGCTTGGTCGCAGACTTCTGGTACCAAAGTCCATGCTGAGACATGAAAGCAATGTCTTTTTAGATGATATGACCCTTGAGGAGCTTGCGGAACAGCTAAATATTACCGTGAGAGCCGTGGAGGTTGACGGCGGTGCGCTGAAGCGTGCGCTGTCACAGGATAACGGAGGAAATTAATGCCAATCATAGCCATAGTCGGACGACCAAACGTAGGTAAATCCATGCTGTTTAATAAGCTTGCAGGAAGGAGACTTTCAATTGTTGAGGATACACCGGGCATCACCCGCGACCGCCTGTATACCCAATGCGACTGGAACGGACGGCAATTCACCCTTGTTGACACAGGCGGAATTGAACAATCTCTTGATGACGACATGCTCATTTTTATGCGCAAGCAAGCTCAAATTGCTATTTCCAGCGCGGATGTAGTGGTTTTAGTTTGTGATATTAAAACAGGGGTAGTCGCCGCCGACGTGGACGTCGCTCAGCTATTACTTAAGTCAAAAAAGCCTGTTATCCTCGCGGTAAACAAGGTTGATAATATTGGAAATCCATCACCTGACATATATGAGTTTTATAATTTAGGACTGGGCGAGCCCATGCCCGTTTCAGCCTTTCACGGCCATGGCACGGGCGATTTGCTTGACGCCTGTCTTGCCCATTTTCCCAAAGAGGTAATGCAAACTGACGAAAGCGACATTCTGCGGGTAGCCATTGTAGGCAAGCCAAATGTTGGAAAATCCTCCTTAATAAATAACATTTTAGGGGAAGAGCGCGTTATCGTCAGCGACGTACCGGGAACGACCCGTGACGCCGTGGACACACTTTTTGAGAATTCGCTGGGCAGATTTATTCTTACGGACACCGCCGGAATGCGAAAAAAAAGCAAGGTTGACGATTCTATTGAGCATTACAGCGTTCTGCGTAGCATAATGTCTATAGAGCGCAGTGACGTTTGCCTTTTGCTGATTGACGCAACAGACGGCGTAACCGAGCAGGACACTAAAATCGCAGGACTTGCTCACGACGGCGGTAAGCCTTCGGTTATCGTTGTGAACAAATGGGACTTAGTGGAAAAAGACGACAAAACCATGCTAAGAATGACCGAAACAATCAGGCGCGACCTTGCATACATGCCCTATGCACCCATATTGTTCATATCTGCAAAAACCGGACAGCGAGTGGATAAGCTTTTTGCACTTATTAGGGAGGTGGACGCTCAGTCAAGGCGAAGAATTACTACAGGTATGCTTAATGAGGTTTTATCTGACGCAACGGCCCGCGTTCAGCCTCCAACAGACAAGGGAAGGCGGCTAAAGGTGTTCTATATGACGCAGGTCGGCACACAGCCTCCTCATTTCGTAGCATTTTGCAATGATTCAAGACTATTTCATTACAGCTATCAACGATATTTGGAAAACCGCATCAGGGAAACCTTTGGCTTAGACGGAACACCTATACAGTTTTCCATAAGACAGAAAGGTGATAAGGATATTGAGTGAAGTATGGCGTTATGCTTTAGTTGCAGTAGCAGGGTATCTCCTTGGGGGAATTAACTCTGCAATTATCGTATCAAACCTTGTTTTTCATTGGGATATCAGAACAAAAGGCAGCGGAAACGGCGGATTTACAAATGCATACCGTACCATGGGACCATTTTGGGGCGTAGTAGTCGGTGTGGGAGATATTATTAAGGGCGCAGTGGCTGTCTTAATCGGCACGCTGCTGATTCAGGATGTGGGCGCACTCTTTGGCGGATTGTTCGCAATTGTCGGTCATATTTATCCGATTTGGTTTAAATTCAAGGGCGGCAAGGGAGTTATGACCACTGCGGCTGTTGTATTTATGATTGACTGGCAGGTGGCATTAGTTGCGGCTGGCGTGTTCCTTTTAATAGTAATATTTACAAAATATGTATCGCTTGGCTCAATGTGTGCATCCATAACAATGCCGATTACAGCGGCATTGTTGCACCGTACAGTTACCTTCGTAATCATCACAGCATGTCTTGCGGCGTTCATCGTATTTATGCACAGAACAAACATCGGGCGGCTTGCAAAGGGCACTGAAAGCAAATTTAAACTCAAGCCGAAGAAATTATGAACATTGTACTTTTTGAACCTGAAATACCTCAGAACACAGGAAATATAGCCAGAACCTGCGCCTCAACAGGGGCGGCTCTTCACTTGATTAAACCCTTGGGATTTTCCATTGACGATAAGCAGCTTAAGCGGGCTGGGCTTGATTATTGGCACTCTCTTAACATTTCGTATCATGACGGCTTTGATGCATTTCTTGAAACGGAAAAGCCTGAAAACCTCTGGTTTTTAAGCACAAAAGGGGTGTCCCATTACCACAAGGTTAAGTATTCAAGCAATGACTACTTGGTTTTCGGCAAGGAAACTGCCGGATTGCCTGCCGCAATACGTGAAAAGTATTGCGACAGGCTTTTTCGCGTACCTATGGTAAAGGACAACCGAAGTCTTAACCTGTCAAACACCGTGGCAATAGTCCTATATGAAGCCTTGCGTCAGCAAGGCTTTGAGGGAATGAGTTGAGCCTTTACTCAACCTTCACAAGCCTTGATATTACAACGCTTCGCGCTTCATCGTAGTTATAAGCGCAGGTTGAAAGAACCAGTAGCCTGTCGTCAGGACGCAAGGAAAGCTGCCTGAACTGGGAGGCGTTTTCCTCTATGTACAATAGAAGCCGTTGCCTTTCAAAATCAGACCCAAAATCAGTGCCGTAAACCATGTTATCGTCACTTCTTACGTTCATAAAGGCAAACACCTCAAGTTTATAGGTTTCACAGGGTAAAAACAGCCAACCGGTTGTATTAGCTTCAAAAAAGTCCGATTTTGCGTACTTTTTGATTCCTGTAAAAACTGTGCCGTTTTTCATGCTATGACCATATATTTTTGATAAAAAAGAGGAAAAATCTCGGCTATCTCTGAAATCCATAAAGGGTGTGCCTGCGTAAGCATTTTTTTGATGAATGTCCCTGCGCAGGTAGTAGTCGTTATCCTCGGCGATTGTAAAGGCGTAGTCAATTTTAGTGCCATCCATGGTAACCCAGCCAACCACATCAGGATTAATGTGCTGAGCGTCTACAATAGTTTCATTAATCACTGTAAGCCCTGCGGCGTCTGTGTTTTCGCTCTGCTCGGGGATTACAAGGTTATCAAGGTCAACCTCGGGCGGCTTGTACACAGCCATCTCTTCGCTGATTGCAGCCTCCTCAACATATGCCGCATTAATATCTACAAGCTTAAAAACCCCAAAGATAATCAAAGAAAAAAACAGCACAGCAAACAGTCCTCTTAAAAGAAAGGACGCTTGCTTGCTGTTTTTTTGCGCCATTTTTGCCACCCTACCTTGTAAAAACCGAGTAAAAAATCAGAGAAAAAATCCCGCTGAGTGAAAATATTACGGCTAAATAAACAGGTATCGCCAAATAGGGGCGAACTCTGAAAATTGAAACCAATATGCTAATCAGCATTACAGCCACAGTAACCAAAATCCAGAACAGGAAAATAGTGTTTCCGCCTGAAAATACAAGCTTAAATATTTGAGAATCCCTATCTCTGAAAACATTAAAAAGCAGCCTGACAAACATTGATTTTAGAACCAGCTTGTATGGATAAAACATCAGCGGGAACAGCAGTATCGGAAAGCAAAGCCTTAGATACCCCAGAAAACTACGTGTGGATTTATCTTTGATGAACAGCGTCTTTTTCATTTCCGTTGTCTTCCTTTCCTACCCACAAACAATGTAACCCCAAGACCTATTACGCCGACTGCGATTAACACATACCAGTACCATGTGACCTGCTCGTCTCCAGTTTTAGGACCTCCGCTGGAGAATGTGTTGATTAAGTCATACCCTCTGACGCTCATTGTGTAGCCGCTAATCGGCTCTTCTGAGACTGTATACACTATTTCAAAGTCGTTTTCATCGTATTTAGGCAAATTAAAAGCATACGACCATCCGTCCTTCGCTGTAACTTCTTTTTGAGCCGCCTTAATGCTTCCGTTCATTACATACACGATTATGCTTTTCGGGAGTTGGGGATTCTTACCGTGAATCCATGTTTTCGTTCCGCTAACCTGAACAACATCATCGTCTGGTTCAGGAATTACAGTGCTTGTGTACTCGTTTACAAAGCCTGCCGTCACCGTTCCGCTGGTGATAGTACCTGATGCGCCGTCACTATAGGTTTTGTAGCCCACTGAGGAATAATCGTCCTCTATGACGGTGTATTGAGTGCCAGAAGGTATGTCCGTCATTGGGTAGCTTTCGCCGTCTCGCAGATACAAAGAGTACTCCTGCTGACCGATTAGTATCTTAAAGTGAAACTTTTTAGTAATGTCTACAAAGCGACCTATGACCTTTTTTGATATTATCAGAGTGCCTTTTTCGTTTGGGTTTATTTCTGCTTTTGTGTTAGTAAATACTGCTTCGCAGCCCTCTTTTAATATTGTTCCGCCGCTACCTGTAGAGGTTGTAACATAACCCTTTGAGGTGTAATCGTCCTCCGTTATGCTGTAGGGTGTATTGACAGGAATGTCCGTAAAATTATATGACTCGCCGTCTGCAAGGCTGATTTTATGCTTAAGTCCGCCGATTATCACCGTAAAGTCAAAGCGTTCACCGACGGCAGCACCGCCTTGAACTTTTTTTGTTACTGTAAGCGAGCTTTTTTCACGCTTGGTATGGTTCAGGTTTGTAAAGGCGGCGACTGCTTCTTTGGAAAAAATATTGCCTGCGGCGGAGGTGTTGCTGGTTTCATATCCTTCCTCAAAATAGTTATCCTCCTGAACCCAATAGGGCGTACCCTCTGGAATACCTGAAAACACCTTTTCTTCGCCGTGCTTTAGGTATATAACATTTGAAACTCCGCCAATATTTACGGTGAAACGGAACTTTTTCTGCATATCACCACCGACACCGCCCACGGTTTTAACCACCGTTAACGAGCCTGTTTGCGTTGGGTCTACAGTCATTTTAGTGTTGACAAAATGCACAGTCGTTCCATCAGGGCTTACTGTGCCAGAGGTATTGCCTGACGATGTTGTATAATATCCCTCTGCCGAGTAATCTTCTTCTATTACGTGATAAGGAGTGTAAGGCGCAACACTAAACTGAATCGACTCTCCGCCTTTTAACTGAATGAGCATTTCCTGTTGATTAATGAAAACTCTAAAGGTAAACACCTTACTTGGGTCTGCGCCAGAGCCTGTAACCCGCTTGATTATTGTCAAGACAGCGTTTTGCGTTGGATTGTACGTGTTTTGAAACAGCATTGGCGCATCGGGCATGGGTAGCTCGTTACCTGAAAAAAACTTTGTATACTCCGAGGTGGCAATCAGCGTTTTATTGTCCAAGGGGTTTAGCTTGACTGTGACAACCATTTTGAAAACACTGTCGTCATAGACATACCCTGCAATTTCGCCTGCAACCTCGGTTATGGCGTATTCAAATGTTCCAGCTTCTGTAAAAACTATGTTCCCAAAGGAGCTGATTCCTTCACCTGTGATTTGCAGAATATCATTTTCAGGCATTGGAGCACCAGAGGTTATTGGCGCAATTTTAAAGGAAAACTGCTGATTTGACGGGTAACTGCCCGAAACCACTTTTTTTACCTTGGGCTTGACAGTCCCCGGTGATTTAGTGTTTTTAATTGTTATCCCGAGATTCGTTCCAGTTGACACCTCTGTATACTCGGTTACCACGTAATCTGGATGAGGAGATTCTTCAAGACCGTATATTATTAATTCGCCGTTTTCATCGTACTTAGGTACTTCAACCTGCGCCATCCAATTTTTTTCGGGCGTTAAATAGCGGCTGTCATAAGATTTTCCTGTCTTTAAATCGACAAGGCTAACCTCGGTCTGCGTTGCGGTGTCATTCTCGTCAGTCCACTCCTTTTTCAACTCGATTTTTCGTGTAATAGGGCGGGTGAAATAATTATAAATATCCGCTCTGACGCGCAAAAGTTTTGGGTCTGGAGTGTCTGGGTCGTCCAAAACTTCAAGGTCAGGAAGAATAACACCATCGGTTTTTATGGTGCTGTCAATCATATATCCGTCAATATCTTTGTAATCTTTCTGCTCAATGTAATACTTAGTACCAGTTGGGATACCGTAAATAATCAAAGCCGAGCCGTGATGCAGGTTTACGGTTATCACGTTGTTTAAAGAAAGCTTTGGCTCAGGATATTGTCCGTTTTTGGAAGGCCAGCGTTCATTCAGCGAGGGTTTATGGATGTAAGGCGTTGTCAGTGAGGCAGCCTTGCCTGAGTTTGCTGACACGGACGCACCGTAGTTTTTTAAAATTCTTGTGCTTGGCTGTTGTAACGTTGTGGCGGTGGAAACTTGAGTGTCAGTTTGAGTAGCAAGCGGCGGCGGTACTCCTGGGTCGTTACGACTGTAGTAATCATAGTTATCGTCAAGCAAGTCAATGACTTCATAGAAATATCTAATATTGTCCTCGTCAACCGTTACGGTTACCTCAAAGGACTTTTCATGGTCTATATCATCGGGGTGAGCTAAAATTCTGTCAACAACGGCAAGGGAACTAATTTTTAGCTCATAGTCTTCTGTTATTTTTCTGTTTTCAAAGACAACAAGCGAGCCTTCTTTTCTTAGGTTTCCAATAGTATTGTTGCCAGAAGCTGCCCATCCTGTGGCATAACCAATTATTTTTGTGTGCTTATGGTCCGTTTCCTCATGGTCACATCCGAAGTCCTCTCCGATAATCAGCTCAGGGTCGGGACCACCTTCAACGTAGTTTTTTTCATCGACCATATAATGGGTTAAAGCCGGGATGCCAGAAATCACGGCTGTTTCGTTATGACGAAGATAAATTTTTTCGCCGCTTTTTATAACCCCTGAGCTTTTAACGTCAAGAGTCGTTTCATCCTCAAATTCATAGGTGTAGTCTGAAATTTCGCTTTCTGTGGTACTGCTGATGACAAATGGATACTCAAGTGTATCATCTTTCCCGATAGCCACTGTAAATTCAAATGGAAATTCCATGTCCATGGCTGTAAGGTTATATGCGCTTCCGTTTATATCTCGATTTATTACCACTTTTTTTATGGTAAGGTCTGCGATTATGGAAGCGTTATGTACAGTAATGTCCACAGCGCCGGGAGAAAACTCTTGAGTTTTAGCATTCTCAAGATTCATTTGATAACCGTAGGGGGCTTTGGATTCCATAAAGTAGTACTTTTTAGAATAATCTAGGTTGTTGACTGTGATTTCTCCGTTTAGGTCGGTCACATGGCTTGAAACAAACGTGCCGTCGCGCTCGTAAAGGTCAAAAAATGCGTTGGCGAGGGGCTGGTCTGTATCAGAATCGAGCTTGAAAAGCTTTACATCATACGGTTCAAAGGAGAAATCATTCGTAACGTTTTGAGCAAGAGAAAACCACGCAGATGTACCAACGGCGATTACTCCCAGAGATATAATCACCGTAAAAATAACAGCCGCGCTTTTATTATTCAGTAGCTTTAATAGCCTATTGCGTTTCAGCTTGCTCATCACCTTCAAAAAAAGGCAACAGATAACAGCACTGGGAACTGCTACTTGTTACCTTGTTATGTAAAAATGTCGGGTTATTCGGATGGTGTAGGTGTAGGTGTTGGCGTTGGTGTTTCTGTTGGAGTTGCGGTTGGTGTTGGTGAAGGGGTTTCGGTCGGCGTCGTTGATGGGGCATGGGATGGTGAAATGCTTGCTTCGGGGATTTCTTCAGACGGAGTAGGGGAGTGGGATGGCTGCTGCGAAGTCACAGGTTTTTTGTCTGATTCTTCGCCTTCTTCTGTAAATTCCCTATTTTTGTACCAAGTTATACCGTCATAATACCAGAATTCGTCCAGATAGTACCATTCATCTTGAAGCAGTAACCAGCCATCATCAGTAAATGGGTAGATTTCATAGTCAAGCGTCCACTCAAAACCGTCATATCGCCAGTGACCATCGTCAAATTTCCAGATATCGCCGTCTTGATACCAGCTAAGACCTGTTTCGTGTTCTGGGTCTTCGGCGGTGCGGAGAGTGAAATCTTCTGAGCTAGCTCCTAATGTAATGGAGTTAGCGATTGCATTCAAAAGAATCTCGGCTTCGACGGTTGCTTCTTCGCCGATACCTGCGTATGCCTCTTCTGAAAACTTGCCCACATCATCTGCCGTTGTTGATTGCATGGAAACATCGATGCCATAATAGTAACGCTTGCGCTCCATTTTTAGGGTTGTAATTTCCGCCGTAGGCTTAACAGCATCGACAAGCAGACCCGTGGCTTCCCCAGGCTCTAGCGGGCTAGCCCAATAAGCCCAGCCGTTTGTTGTATCGACAACCCAAAAATCGCCGCTTTCCATGGGACCGCGAGAGCCGTCTCCGTTAATCCACTCGGTCATGGTCAGGATGGTTGCGGCGCGTGTGAGTTGAAGTCCGTGATAATTAGTTTTGGCGTATTCGTTAATGTCTATTTGCAGTGAGGTCAGAGAAGCTCTGGCAATATCTATATCCTCTTGGTCGCCTGTGGAAAACTTAAAACCAAGGCTTCTTTTTGCAAGCTCCAATGCGGTTAGTTTATCTTGCAAAATAGTGTCGCCGTACGCTATATCGGTCAGTTCTTTATATGTATCGTAGTATTGTTCCATGCTTTTTGGGAGACCGTCTTCAAAAAGGCTGTCTTTAACAACGGCTTGCTCACCTTCGAGCACCATTTGTTCGAGTGATGCAGGTAAATACAACTTTTGCCC
>JAVBKA010000053.1:0-5909 GCA_031546715.1 Oscillospiraceae bacterium
TTTGGAAGCTGCAATTTCTGTGCGCTGACTTTCCATCAAGGGCGCATTGTTCAGACCAGAAGCCACGCCTCCATAATTCAAGAGTCTGAGAGCTTTAAGTGGGATGCTGATTTTAAGGGTTACATACATGACGTGGGCGGTCCTTCAGCAAATTTCAGGCATAACGCTTGCACCAAACAGAAAAAGGCGGGAATGTGCCGAGGTAAGAGCTGCCTTGCGCCGAAGCCCTGCGTAAATTTAGATACATCACATGCGGACTATCTTGCGTTGCTTAGAAAACTGAGAGTAGTTAAGGGCGTTAAAAAAGTGTTCGTCCGCTCAGGCATTCGTTATGACTACATGCTTCAGGACGAAGACCCGCAGTTTTTCAAGGAACTGGTGCAACATCACATATCAGGTCAGCTAAAAGTTGCTCCTGAGCATTGCGTGGGAAGTGTTTTGAAGTACATGGGCAAGCCCGACTGGGACACCTTTGTGAAGTTTTCCACCATGTATGCCAAGGAAAATGAGCTTGCGGGGAAAAAGCAATTTCTCGTACCATATTTAATATCCTCCCACCCAGGCTGTACATTAAATGACGCTGTGGAGCTTGCGGTGACGCTTAAAAAAATGGGCAGACGACCCGAACAGGTGCAGGATTTTTACCCCACACCGGGAACGCTTGCGACCTGTATGTACTACACAGAACTGGATGTTGACAGCAAAAAGCATATTTTTGTTGCCAAAACACCGAAGGATAAATCATTTCAGCGCGCGCTACTGCAATGGGATAATCCGAAAAATCGACCATTAGTTGTCGCCGCCTTGCGGGAAGCTAAGCGCGAGGACGTTTTACCGCTGTTGTTAGGCATAGGCAGAGTAAGACCTGTTGAGGCTAAATCTACTAATGCAAAATCAGCGGCCTCGAAGCCTAATAATTTTAAGGGCAAGCCTTCTGCAAATAAAAACGGCTCAAAGCCGAATGACCATAGCCCAAAGCCGCAGGAGCAAGGCAAACAAACGTGGATAAGTGGCAAAACACAGCAAGGCAGAAAACCCACCGCAACAAGACGCAGTAATCCGAAAAGGGGTTGATAAATTGGCGCAAACCATCATGCTAAAAATGGGCGAAATGGTTCTAAAAGGACTAAATCGCAATAAATTTGAACAAAAGCTGCTCAGCGTTATAAAGTACAGGCTTTCTAAACTAGGCGGTTTTACTGTGAAAGCTCAGCAGTCAACGGTGTATATTGACGCTGTTAGTGACGCGCAGGACATGCAGGAAGCACTTGAAGCCATGAAAAAGGTCTTTGGCGTGGTTGCTGTAATGCTTGCGGAAAGAGTGCCGAAAACTCTTGAGGCAATCTGCGACGCCGCTGCAAAGCGCAAAGAGCTTGCGGGAGCTAAAACCTTTAAAATCGAAACCAGACGCGCGGACAAGGGCTTTCCCATGACAAGCCTTGAGGTTAGCGCAGAGGTTGGGGGAGCGGTTTTGGACGCAAATCCCCATTTAAACGTTAATGTACATACCCCAGAGGTTGTAATTTGGGTGGAAGTTCGCGAAACCTCGGCATTTATCCACGCAGCTCCTGAGAGCGGAGCAGGCGGATTGCCGCCGTCCACCTCTGGTAAGGCGGCGCTGTTACTGTCTGGCGGGATAGATTCTCCCGTTGCAGGATGGCGAATGGCTCGCCGCGGCGCAGAGCTGATAGCCGTGCATTTTCACAGTTATCCATACACTTCTGACCAAGCGAAGGAAAAGGTGCTTAAGCTTGCAAGCTTGCTTGAAAGCTGGTGCGGAAGTATCAGGGTGTTTATTGTACCGTTTACGGCGATTCAGGAAAGCATGAGAGCGACTGCCCCTGAGGACTTGTTTACGATTTTAATGCGCAGAAGCATGTGCAGAATTGCGGAGAAAATTGCTATCAATAACGGCTGCGGTGCGCTGATAACAGGGGAGAGCCTAGGGCAAGTCGCAAGCCAAACTATGGAAGCCATGGCGGTTACAGGCGCAGTTGCGACCTTGCCAATTTTCAGACCGCTTATCGGTATGGACAAGGACGAGGTTGTCAAAACCGCCCGCGCCATTGGGACATTTGAAACCTCGATTTTACCCTTTGAGGACTGCTGTACCGTCTTTACGCCAAAGCACCCAAGGACAAAGCCGCAGTTAGTTCAGGTGGAAAAAGCCGAGGAAAAAGGCACATGGCTTGCACTTGAAGCAGAAGCAGTCAGTGGCGCAACCATAGAAGCCCTTGCGTAGAAGAATATAGCAAGTACACAGCGCAATAATATCCAAAAATCAATGCTTCCTTTGCCGCCTTGGGAAAAGGAAGTGCCCCCGCGGCACGAGCGGAAACTAGAACGATATGCATGTATACTAAAGAAGCGGCAACGCCGTAGAACCCACCCCGCCCTTTGGGCACCCCTCCAAGGGAGGGGAATTTGAGAGTAATACTAGGCGCATGAAGTTTGCCATGCCAACATAATTTTATCAAAAAACTTGGAGGTACAACATGACATTAAAGGGTATCGATTTTAGCTTTTCAAGCGTTCCTGAGCTAGACAAGGGATTTATTCCTCTTGCAAAGTTTAACGAAGTATTTCTAAAAACGGCAAAACAGCCTCTCGCAATTGCACTGGAGCGCAGTGACAATCGAGTGGCGGTTTTTGACACATTTATTCACGGGACAGCGGAGCTTTTTGAAGCGGATTGCTATTATGTAGAACGTATTATAAAGGTGCTTTTATGGGTAAAGGGTGGCTTTAAGGTTACAGTTTTCGGTGACGAAAAGGTTGCTGAATACATTAAAAGCACATATAGCCAAAACGGTCAACGTGCTTTTGATTTTGTGACTATGGCGAAGATATACGAGCGCAATTTTGAAGTACACGCTAAGCCATACTCGCAAAAAGTTGAGCCTAACGAGAAATCCGAGCCGCTGGGCAGACATTTGGACGGCTGCCGTATCGGCTTTGACGCAGGCGGCTCTGACCGCAAAGTCTCCGCCGTTGTTGACGGTGAGGCTGTATTTAGTGAGGAAGTCGTCTGGTTTCCGAAAACTAACTCCGAACCTGATTACCACTATCAAGGAATTGTTGAAGCGTTTAAGTCAGCGGCGGCAAAAATGCCTCGTGTTGACGCAATCGGAATCAGCTCCGCAGGGGTGTATATTGACAACCGAACCATGATTGCGTCACTGTTCCTAAAGGTTTCAGAGGCTGATTTCAATGCGAAGGTTAAGGATATTTATATTCGTGCCGCAAAGGAAATCGGTGATATTCCTGTGGTTGTCGCAAATGACGGCGACGTTACAGCCCTTGCAGGTGCAATGGATTTAGAGGATAACAGCGTTTTAGGAATCGCCATGGGAACGTCTCAAGCAGGGGGATATGTTGATGGTCTCGGCAACATTACAGGCTGGCTCAACGAGCTTGCATTTGTTCCGATTGACGGACAAAAGGACGCCGCTTTGGACGAATGGGCGGGTGATATCGGCTGCGGAGTGAAATATTTCTCGCAGGATGGCGTTATTAAGCTTGCACCGGCGGCAGAAATCGAGCTAGACGCTGGGTTGTCACCTGCTGAAAAGCTCAAGGTTGTCCAAGGTAAAATGGAGCATGGCGAAAAAGGTGCGGTAGATATTTATAAAACTATCGGAACATACCTCGGTCATGCTGTGGCGCAGTATACAGAGCATTATGAAATTAAGCATGTGCTGCTGCTGGGCAGAGTTATGTCCGGTGAGGGCGGAAATATAATTCTCAAGGAAGCTAACGCCACATTATCCGCTGACTATCCTGCTATTTATAACAGCTTAAAACTGCATTTGCCTGATGAAAAAAGCAGACGTGTTGGTCAAAGCGTTGCTGCGGCATCGTTGCCTGCGATTAAAAAGTAGAATATTTTATATAAAAGACAGCGATAACCTCAATTGTGGTTATCGCTGTTGTTATATTGCATCTGGTTATCAATGACCATGAGCTTCGGCTCTTCACTGCATATGAATAGTTCCTCACATTCAATCTGTGCTTCGATTAGAATATCGACAGCGTCTGCGACCTTTTCCGCTAACTTAAAGTACATCGCTTTATAATCTGGCATCCAATCACCTCGAATACATTGTAGAACAAAACAATCTAAAAGTCAATAGAATAATATGTTCTACAGTATAATCTTGGTGGGTGATTTATATGAAATATGAACGAATCAGAAATCTCAGAGACGATAAGGATTTAACACAAACTCAGCTTGGCAAAGCCATTGGCGTGCCCCAGCGAACATATGCATACTATGAAGCAGGTGAGAGACTGATTCCTGCGGAAATACTAATTAAACTAGCCGACTTTCACTGTACATCTGTTGATTATCTGTTGGGGAGAACTGATGAAGTCGAGCCATTTCCTAAACCAGAGAAAACTTCAAAATAAACATAGATAAAGCAAGAGGCAATATTTTTCTTGTGTTTTCTGCCAAATGTAATCGTTGAGGGACAAGTTGTTGACAGCAAAAAGAATGTTATGATAAACACTGCCATTTCTGGAGAACCAGGCTATGATTCGTTTACAGTCACTTCGGTAAAAATCACGAATGTTTTAAAAGGTAATGTTTCTATAGGTGATGTTATAGAAATCAAGCAATATGAGAACGTTAAAGATGTCGTATATGTAGAAAATCCTCATGAAATTGGAACAAATAATTTCTTCTTTTTAAGAGACCATAGGGAACATATACCAAACATGCCTTTTGGCGAGCTTAATCCCACACAATGCAGTTACCTAATTACGGAGGACGACATCGTTGTCCCGTATGAGGGGAACAAAGTTTTCAGCAAGAAAAAAACTTGCTGGTTTGGTGCAAAATCATCGGATATATTGTTGACTAGGGATTATTTTCGTAGCGTAATTGAAGATGGGTTAGAAGCGGAAAGTCTTATAGAAGTTCCTTCTGCATCTGTTGCGCCACCGAGCGAACCATAGTTGATAATACTAATCTCAATAAAAACTGGACATCTTTTCGGTATTTAATGCTTCCTACTGCGTTGTTGTCAATCGCCATGCTAGAAGTATGGTCAATCCTCCGCCTTGCAGGAAACCTTAAAGCTTCGAAAATCTTGTCTCAATTTTTATCTGAGAATAGTATAAAATCTATCGAAATAAGCGGATTTAGGAAGGCGTGAGCCTCCTAAATCCGCTTTTAGTGATGTTTACTCATTTTTGCATTGACGTGCATAAAATATAGTTGACTTTTGCATGTCTGTTAGTTATAAAGAAGTGCGATTATGTACATCTGAGTAAGCGGCGTTAATTTTTAGGCATGGGGACAATCTCACAGGAGACTACACCCTGTCTTTTATGCTTACTATCCAAGTACCACCATTTAAACTCCAAAAGTGCTACCTCGCTTTGAGATTTCCCGATATCATCAATATAAAAGTGGGACACTTTTTGGCCCTCTAAATTTACATATAATTCTCCGCTTTTTGCTGTAGACTTGATCCGAATCTTAAATGGTTGACATTGACCTTTAAACGAAATAAGTGGGCCCCAGTTTTTCTTCTTTGTATTATAAACCTCATAACAACTTTCCAATTTTATTCTGCCGTTTTGGATAAAGTATCCGCCGTTGGCAGCGTTAGCAGGTGGCGCGATACCATGATGCACTGTATATGACCCTGGTTTTTTTCTTGTGGGGGCTATTCTGTACCATATAGCTTCTGGCGTTACCGCCTCAATTTTGACGTTTGAAGCAGTTACAACCGTGTAAATAAACTCACTATTATGACCAGAAGGGCTATCGGGAATGTAATTAGGGTTTTCAACGCTTAATAAGCTCGTAATCATTCCTATTTTAGGGCGAACAGTGAGAGTATTGTAGTTTACTCTGAGAATTGGCGGATACAAAAACCCTTTAATTCTTATTTTCTTCG
>JAVBKA010000058.1:0-6944 GCA_031546715.1 Oscillospiraceae bacterium
TGACAGAGGAGCATGGGTTGACAAAGGTACTTGGCACTATGTGTTTACCACATACACCGCTAAACTTAATGCTACACTTACACTTGCGCCCGATGAGCGATGCCCGACTGCGGACAGGGTAAACAAGGTCATGAAGTCTGGCTACGGCATGACAATTAATTGCAGCACAAATCTAACAACAAATGCACCATCAAGCCAAGTAACGGCAGCTCAAAACGCAATCTCGACGTTCCCAGACTTCAGCTACAAAGACTACTGGAGAGTTAGCGAGAAGTCATCAAGCGGACTTAGTACAAACTTTTCATTAAAAGGCAACAAGTGGTCATATTTTAACAGCCCTGTACATTTTACGCCTGTATGGTATCCCGATGGCGAACCGTATACTGTGGTGCAGGAGGTTTTAGACTGTTGGACACCTGCGGGTATGCTCAGCGTACGTAAGAACGACACAATTACTATTGATGGCGGTTCGGTGTTTGACGATTGGCATGTCGGTCCGTTGCCTGTGAATTGAGGTGAGATTTTGAAAGAAAACATTAAAACATCGCTCTTAGTATACTACTTTGTTGCCTTTTTTGTATTATTATGTTACACTCCTGAAAACGGAGGGGATTTAATGATTAATATATTAGGAATGGAAATGAATAGCACGGTTTTTGCAGCAATTGTAGCACTTATAAGTTCTTTTGGCACGGCAATACTTACCCATTTTCTAGGAAGCAGAAAGCAATACAAAGATATCCTCAAAAGATTAGGCAAATTTGAAAAAATAACCCTAGAGGCAATGATTGGTGACACTGGTGTAGCAGGCAACCTAACAGCGCAGCATAGTAGTATCTCGAAAACATTTTCAGACAAAACACAGGATTTATCAGAAAAACTTAAGCACATAAGCGAAACGGCGCAGAGCATTGACAAACGAACCCTAGCAGAAAAAATAATCCGTGAAGACCGTGAGAAGCATTTGACACCCAAGCAAGTTGATACCAAAGAGATGCTTGACTACTTGTCTGAAGTAAATGTTAAGTGGATGCAATCTTTTGCCGAGGTCGCAACGCTAAAAGAGCAGATTGTCCTCCTTAATGCACAGCTTAGAGAGCTTACAGCGCAAAATGAAGTACTTAAACGTAATAGCAGGAACTGCAAGTTTAGCGTAAACTTAAAAACTTCGAAAGAGCATGAATCTGAACATGAAATGTGACATTGATACATAATTGTCAAATTTCGGCATTGAGCTAATATGCGTACAAGTGTCGCAAGGCTTTGACTTTTCAACGGTTTTGTGGTATACTGTAACTATAAAATGACTAAAACTAATATGAAGAGGTGACGATATATGCTGGATTTGTGTGAAATCAAAGCTGTAGTGGAGGAAGTAGCAAAACAGTATGGCGTAGAAAGGGTTTACCTTTTTGGCTCCTATGCTCGCAACGAGGCAACTACAGAAAGTGACTTGGATTTTAGAATTGATGGTGGAGCTATTCGAGGATTATTCGAGTTTTCAGGATTTAGATTGGTTTTAGAGGAAAAACTTCACAAGTCTGTTGATGTCGTAACTACTCGTAGTCTTGACGATGACTTTATTCGAGAGATTCAAAAGGAGGAAATACTAATATATGAACAAACACAAGCGAGATAAATCAGTCCTAGAGCATTCAAGAACTTATCACTATACTTCAAAATGATAAAACTGCTGAGCAGGAAATAGACAATGAAGAAGACCACGAAATCTAGAGTGTACCATCGCTAAGCCCCACGACCTGACTTTTCAGGTTGTGGGGCTTTTTACATGAACATAAAGGAGCGATTATCCCATGGTTTTAGTCATAGCTGAAAAGCCCTCGGTTGCAGGGGAGATAGCAAAGGTACTTGGTGCAAGCAAGCGTGAGCAGGGGTATCATTCGGGGAATGGATATTATGTATCTTGGTGTGTCGGTCACCTCATAGAGCTTGCAGAACCTCAACACTACGACCCTGCTTTTGAAAAATGGTCTCTGGATACTTTACCAATAATGCCAAGCCACTTTAGCACATCAGTAGTTTCTGGTACTAGGCAACAGTACGATGTTCTTCGTGAACTCTGCAATCGGAATGACGTGACGGAATTGGTCTGCGCCACCGATGCAGGACGTGAGGGAGAATTAATCTTTCGCTTGGTGTATGAGAAAATAGGTAGCAAAAAACCGTGTAAAAGGCTCTGGATAAGCTCCATGGAAACAACAGCTATACAACAAGGCTTCCAGCAGCTCAGTCCATTGTCCGAATATGATAATCTTTACTACGCAGCCAGATGCCGCCAAAAGGCAGATTGGCTTGTCGGAATGAATGCTACACGGCTGTTTTCAGTGATACATGGGGTGACGCTGAAAGTTGGGCGTGTCCAAACGCCAACACTTTCATTTATTGTGGAGCGTGAAAAGAACATCACAGGTTTTGTAAAAGAACCTTTTTATGTCGTTGAGCTTAACTGCAACTCTTTTTCAGTATCTGGTGCTAAGCTCAAAGATAAGCAGGCAGCTACTGTTATTAGGGAAACTTGTGACGGTAAAACAGCAATAATTACCTCTGTACAGAGACAGGAAAAGAAAAATCTACCTCCGAAGCTGTACGACCTAACTACGCTTCAACGTGAAGCTAATCGAATGTTTGGTTACACAGCGCAGCAAACGCTAGATACAGTGCAATCGTTATACGAAAAAAAGCTGGCTACATATCCTCGAACAGATAGCAGATATCTTACCACTGACATGGCTGACGGTGTGCCAGAATTGGTACATCGCTCAGCCTCTATGCTTTCTTTTAATATAGTACAACCAATAAAATGCGATATCGCCAAGGTCATTGATAACTCAAAGGTCACAGACCATCATGCTATTATCCCTACACTGTCCGTATCCTCAGTGGATTTGACACGCCTCACTGACCCCGAGCAAAGTATTCTTCGTATGCTGGCGGTACGGTTAATCTGTGCTGTAGCAGAAGCGCATGTGTATTCTGAGGTCGTAGTAACAGTTGACTGCGAGGGGAACAGCTTTAGCAGCAAAGGGAAAACAGTCGTTCATCAAGGTTGGAAGGGCATAGAACAAAGCTTTCTCGCAACACTACGGGATAAGCCCAAGGATAATAGCGTTGACACGGAAATTCCAGACGTGAGTGAAGGGCAAAGCTTTACTGTAAAGGCAGATATTCACGAGGGCTTTACATCGCCGCCAAAGCATTATACAGAGGATACACTTCTGTCTGCTATGGAAACTGCTGGACGGACAATCGAAGATGAAAGCCTTAAAGAAGCGATACAAGGCAGCGGATTGGGCACACCTGCGACCAGAGCAAATATTATTGAAAACATTATCAAATCCGGGTATGCTGAGCGTAACGGCAACAGTCTTATACCTACGACCAAAGCGGTCACTTTCATGGGTATCATTGATGAACGCATTAAGTCAGCGGAGCTGACGGCAGAGTGGGAGAAACAGCTTGAAGATATTAGCAAAGGTATTCTGACTGAGGATGTCTTTATGGCAAACATTCAGTCGTTTATATCATCTTTTGTAGATACAATCAAGCACAATCCTCAGACTAATAGTGCATTTACATCTGATAAAACGCCTTTAGGGGCGTGCCCTCGTTGCAAAAAGCATGTTGTTGAGCAAAAAATGTCCTATTCATGTGAGAGCGGCAAGGGTGGCTGCGGTTTTGTCATATGGAAAACTATTGCTAGTGTGCCTATTCCGCAAGGGCAGGCGGAAAAGCTGCTTGCTAAGGGTAAAACCGACCTTATTAAGGGTTTCGAGGGAAAGTCAGGCAAAGTATTTGATGCATACTTGGTATTTGATAAAGACAGAAACGTCATATTTGCTTTTCCCAATAGTGCCTCCAAAGGACATGGTGGAAAGCCTGCAAGACAACGCTTTGACAGCAGTAAATATACTCCGGAGGAGATTAATAAAATGCTTGATAAGCTCACAGGCAGGGGGTGAAGATGAAAACTAGACCTTGACTGCATCAGAGCTTTGTAATACAATGTATTCACAAGGAGTGATTCACAATGACTTTTTCGTTAAGACTAACCGACGAAGACTCAAAATTAATAAAGCGATATGCAGAGACGAAAAATATTACTGTATCTGAACTAATTCGCAGTGCGGTTTTAGAAAAAATTGAGGATGAAATTGATATAGAGCTTTACGAAAAAGCTATGGCTGACCACAAAAAAAATCCTCAAGCTATTAGCTTTGATGAAATGATGAAACAAATCAATGACTAAGTACACAGTCGAATTTGAAAAAGATGCTCAAAATGTTATTAAAAAAATGGATAGATATGAAGCTAACTTTATTATGAGCTGGATAGCGAAAAACCTTAATGGAACAGATAATCCTCGAATACACGGTAAAGCCCTTGTAGCAAACCATAAAGGCAAGTGGAGATATCGGGTTGGAAACTATCGGCTAATCGCAGAAATTGATGATGAAAAAGTAACTATTCTTATGCTTAATATTGGACACCGCAGAGATATTTATAGTTAAGTTACAGCTTAATGTATCGCAAAGCCCCACGACCTGATTTTTCAGGCTGTGGGGCTTTTATAATGGAAAAATACAAGAGTTGCCCACTCGAGCATTTAAAAGGACAGCTCTTAAATTTTCATGGCATATTGCTTAGCACTTAAAAATACAATAGCTTATAATACAAATTAGGGGAGATTTCTATGGAAGAAACTATGTCAGCAATTTCCACAACAGTGTATACCAATACCACAAATCCAATGCTTATCAATGGGTACAAAATCAAAGTTACATATACACACGGTAGGCGAATGATTGATTGCATTAGAGAGGCTGCTGAGAAGATGGCTCAAAAGCAGCAGATTTTGAAGTAATTAAGTAAGTGCGAATGCAGTTAGGGATTAGCATGTTCAATATTTGCCTTAAATAAAGTGATTCAGTGTTTTAATCACTAGAATAAGTCACTATGCGTTCCAGTGCGTGTCAGAGACAGCAGAAGTTCGTCATTTTCAACTTTATAAATTAAGAGCCAGTCAGGTGTAATGTGGCACTCTCTGTGTCCCTCATAATTTCCCGACAAAGCATGGTCGCAGAACTTTTGTGGCAATGGCTGTTCAGCGCACAATATGTCAAACACTTCTGCTAAAAGCGTTACATCATATCCACGTTTTTTAACAAGTTTGTAATCCTTTTTAAACCTTGCGGAATATCTAATCGTCAGCATCCAAGTCCTCCAAGAGAGCTTTAACACTATTAAACGGCTTGCTCATGTTGCGTTTAAGGTTCACATCATTAATAGCCTCAAGCGTTTCATCGTTAGGAACGTTTAGGCGCATTTCAAACGGTATTCCGTTGTATCGAACGGTCTGACGCAGAAATACAGTGAGTGCTGTAGACATATTTAGTCCCAATTCCTCAAAAATCTTCTCCGCTTGTTTTTTCAAGTCCGTGTCGATTCGAATGTTCAAATTTGTAGTTGGCACAATTCATCAACTCCTTTTACTATTAGTATATCCAAATCTGTAAAAATGTCAACACAAGTATCTATTGTTTCATTACACAGTCATTACGTTTTTTTATTGCTATACGCAGACGACTATTTGCATACTGGGTAGAGAACGGTTCTTGCACTAAGGCTACAAAAGACAGGGGTGAAGGTTTGTATAAAGTAGGGGCATATCTGAGACTTAGCAATGAAGATGGTGGCGACAAGGCACAGTCGGACAGTATTGAAAATCAAAAATCAATGATTAAAGCATTTGTTTCAAAGCAGGGCGGTTTTGAAATAATTGATTTTTTTGTCGATGACGGATACTCGGGGTTGAGCTTTGAACGCCCCGGGTTTCAGCGTATGTTACTGGATATTGCAAGAGGTAAGGTAAACTGCGTCATAACTAAAGACTTCTCTCGTCTAGGGCGTGATAGATTACAGACAGGCATGTATATTGAAAAGTTTTTCCCTGTCAACAGAGTACGTTACATAGCTATACTCGATAATTATGACAGCCTTACAGGTAGCAATGAAGACCTAGCTCCATTTAAGGGGCTACTTAATGAGATGTATGCCAAGGATATCAGCAAAAAGGTTAAAAGTACCTTTGATACAAAAAGAAGCAAGGGTGAATTTATAGGCGCATTTGCTCCTTACGGCTACATGAAGTCACCTGACGACCATAACAAACTGATTATAGACCCAACGGCAAGTGACGTGGTACGTCGAATCTTCACCATGTTTATAGGTGGTAAGTCAAAACTTGCAATTGCTAAAATACTAAATGCAGAAGGTGTTTCTTGCCCAACTGTTTACAAATGGGAACAGGGGTTTAAGTACCATAACAGCAAAAAACTTGAAAGTACTGTCTACTGGACATACAGTACCGTTAGCCGTATTTTGGAAAACAAAACCTACTTAGGTAGCATGGTTCAACGGAAAGAGGAGAGTATCTTCAAAGGCGAGGGCAAGAAGATAACCCATTCAAAGGAAAAATGGATTGAAGTTATCGGAATGCATGAGCCTATTATCACTCAGAATGAGTATGCTATTGTTCAAGAAATAAACAGCACAAACACTCGCAGCATGAGTAAAACACAAAATGTAAGTATATACGCGGGCAAACTTCAATGCGGAGACTGCGGACGATTTATGAGCAAAACATTTGGTGTAGACAAAGACAAAACTACGTGGTATAAATGCGGTACATATAAGGGCTTAGGTAAAATCATGTGTACGTCCCATGCTATCAAGGAGAAGGAGCTTGAAGCTATCTTAATTCAGTCTATTCGTGTTGAAGCTGAACGAGCCTTGAGCCTACAGGATATTGACCAGCTTATGCAAGGTTTAGAAGAAAAGAACAAGCCTATCAACAGTAAAGAACTGGACAAGCTTGAGCAAAGGATGCTTAATTTTGCAAAATACAAGCGGCGAGCATATGAGGA
>JAVBKA010000167.1:0-24485 GCA_031546715.1 Oscillospiraceae bacterium
AATAAAACTCGCCTTCTTGGAGATTACGGCTCAAGCTTGTATGTTATCGAAAATTTAAAATAGGGGTGTTTTTATGGACGATTTTTCGACATCGGCAACAATTAAACGCAACCGTTTTACCTTCGGTCTGGGCACAATTGGCAGAGATATGCTTTACTCCTTGGTTAGCATGTACCTTATTTACTATTTAACCGATGTAATCAATGTGCCAACCGCCTCCCTCTGGTGGATTTCAGGCATCATTCTCGCTTGCCGAATTTTTGACGCATTTGATGACCCTGTCATGGGTTTTATCGTTGACAATACTCACACGAAATGGGGAAAACACAAGCCTTGGATTGCTATTGGCGCAGCTATTTCAGGCGCACTAACAATTTTGCTGTTTGTCGATTTCAAACTCGATGGTGCAGGCTATGTAGTCTTGTTCGGCATCCTGTACCTACTCTGGGGCATTAGCTTTACTTCAAACGATATATCCTATTGGTCAATGCTTCCTGCGCTAAGTGTAGATCAAGCCGAAAGAGAACGTATTGGCTCATTTGCTCGTATCTGCGCAAATATCGGATTATTTTTCGTTGTTGCAGGTATTGTCCCAATTACAACGAGTTTAGGCGATAAGCTTGGCAGCCTGCAAAAAGGTTATATGGTTTTTGCCGTAATCGTTGTTGCAGTTATGTGGCTTGGGCAATGTATAACACTCTTTGGCGTGAAACAAGTTAAAATTGTCAAGGAATCTCCTCAAAACACAACTCTTTCTGAGATGTTCAAGGTTATTTTCAAAAACGACCAGCTATTTTACACCGCGATTTCTATGGCACTTTTCATGGTCGGTTACGTTACAACGACCTCCTTCGGGCTCTACTATTTTGAGTACGCCTACGGCGACAAGGCGATGTATTCAATTTTTGCAGTAATTCTCGGCGTTTCTCAGATAACCGCCCTCGCAATTTTCCCCATTTTCAGCAAAAAATTTGAGCGCAAAACCTTGTATAGCGCAGCAATTCTGTTAATCACTGTTGGCTATATTATCTTCTTTTTCGCCCCAACTAACACCATGCTTTTCATTGGTATTGCAGGCGTTTTGATGTTTGTCGGGCAAGCCTTTGTTCAGCTTTTGATGCTCATGTTTTTGGCGGACACTGTTGACTATGGTCATTGGAAGCTAGGCAAACGCAACGGCTCTATCACCTTTTCGATTCAGCCGTTTATCAACAAAATGGGCGGTGCGATTTCCAGCGGCGTTGTCAGTGCCGTAGTAATTCTTTCAGGAATAAAGGACGCCGCAACCCCAGCCGATGTTTCTGAAGGTGGACTTTTGATGATGAAGCTAGCAATGATGATTTTCCCGCTGATTTGTATTCTAGTGAGCTACTTGATTTATCGCGCGAAGTATAAAATCGACAAAAAAATGTATGGGCAGATTATGCAAGACCTCCGCGATAGAGGCGAAATTTCGGGTAATTGATGTAACACCGCCACCCATACTTCTGCCGCATCGGCACACAACAAGGTCTTGCGAGACCTTGTTGTGTGCCGATGCTTTACGTATACTCACGCAAACAAATTCCCATAAAAAAAATTTATGGAACATTTTCCCTCGCTTTCCGTCTAAAAACATGATGAGCAAAAAAGAATGATTTATAGGGAAACTTTTACCCCTTAGATTTCACCTTGTCCATCAAAATACAGTCATAACGAAAGGATCCTGGATAATGAAAAAATCGATACCTGCAATTCTATCTCTTGTAATTCTTGTTTCTTGCCTGCTAACTGCTTGCGGCAGTCCTTCGCCCAGTGAATCCCCTAGCACTTCTCCCAGTGTCAGCCCCACCGAATCTGCAACTCCCTCAGTGTCACCTTCAACAGACCCATCTACTGGAGCTTCAACATCTCCGTCTATAGATCCTATCGAGCCTTCAATTTCGGCATCTGCGTCACCATCTGCCGAGCCTACTATATCAGCATCCCCTTCTCCTTCAAACAAGCCTAAACCATCACCATCAGAGAAGCCTTCTCCGACCCCATCAGCATCTCCTTCACCTTCATTAACGCCAAGACCTTCTCCTATCGACGAGCCTTCACCGAGCCCATCAATTGAGCCAAGTATCGAGCCTTCTCCTTCGACTGACGCAAATCTGGCGGAGACTTCCCCATTAACCGATATTATGGCTGCAATTCTGACCGATGCAGAGCTGCCGAGAGTTATCGAAACAGAGCTTACATCCGACCTTTTTAAGGCTTACTTATTCATCGACCCCATTGACGGCGCAGAGGCTTTATCTTCTGACGCAATGATGTCCTCCGTAGCCCATTCTGTTGTACTTCTACGTGTTCCAAAAGGCTCAGATGCAGAGGCAATTGCTGCTGACATTGAAAAAAATGCAAATCCTTTAAAATGGGTATGTGTCAGTGCTAAAAAAGTTGTTGTCAAAAGCACAGGCAATTTGATATTGCTGGTTATGTCCTCAGAAGCAAATGCAGATATTATCGCTAAGAATTTTGAAGAGAAAATTTAATGCTGTTCTCTAGTATATCGTTTATTTATTTATTCTTGCCAATAGTACTTTGCTGTTACTATCTGGTGCCGAAAAGACTAAAAAACTTTGTATTATTGCTTTCCAGCCTACTATTTTACTTCTTTGGCGAACCTATTTATACAATTTTACTTCTGGTTTCGTCAATTTCAGATTACTTGCATAGCATTTTTATCAGCAGCAGATTTGGCAAACGCTCTGCAAAAGCAGCACTTATATCAGCCCTCACCATAAACCTGCTGCTGCTCGGTTTCTTTAAGTATGCTGATTTCTTTATTGGAATAGTTAATTCAGTTCTAGGCACAAATATCCCCTTAACTCACGTTCCCCTGCCCATAGGAATCAGCTTTTACACCTTCCAAACCATGAGCTATGTCATTGATGTATATCGGGGAAGAGTGAAATGCACGAAAAACATTCTTGACTTCGTGACCTTTGTATCACTGTTTCCGCAGCTCATCGCCGGTCCGATTGTACGTTACTCAGATGTTGAGACGGAGCTGGCAGAGCGAAAGATTGATTTGCAAGACGTATCTCTTGGTATTCGCCGTTTTTCCGTGGGACTTGGGAAAAAGGTTCTGATTGCAAATGCTATGGGCGAATTATGCACTGCGTTCGCAAGTGCCTCAGAGACAACGGTGCTTTTTCACTGGATTTATGCCGTATCTTTTTCTCTGCAAATATACTTCGACTTTTCTGGCTACAGTGATATGGCAATCGGACTTGGACGAATGCTTGGCTTCTCCTTCCCTGAAAACTTTGACTATCCCTTTACGTCCCGCTCAATAACAGAATTTTGGCGCAGATGGCATATGACCATGGGCGGCTGGTTTAGAGATTACGTGTACTTCCCCATGGGCGGCAACAGGGTTTCAAAGGGCAAATGGCTCAGAAACATACTAGTGGTTTGGTTTTTAACTGGATTATGGCACGGCGCATCTTGGAATTTTATCGTTTGGGGTGTCTTTTTCGGTGTCGTGCTGACTTTGGAAAAGCTTGTATATGGTAAGCTTTTAGAGCGGATTGCACGTCCTTTCAGCCACATTTATGTTATGATTATAGTTCTTTTCAGCTTTGTTCTGTTTAATGGAAACGGCTTGTCTGGAGCGTTGTCCGACATGGGTGCAATGCTTGGATTATCTGGCATTCCCTTTGCCAATGCTGAAACTATTTATTACCTGCGAAGCTATGGCGTTTTGATAATCGTGGCTATTTTAGGCTCTACTAACATGTTTAAACAATTGTTCAACCGTTTATCTGAGTCGAAAAACCTCTCAAAACCGCTTGCTATTATTGAACCGCTATCAGTTACAGTTATCGTAATTGTTGTTACAGCTTATTTAGTAGATGGCTCGTTTAATCCGTTTTTATATTTCCGCTTTTAGTTAGGTGAACATTTTATGACAAAATTTAAGCATATTTTGACCTGCGCGCTGTTTTTTTCGCTGATTATCGGCTTGTCTATATACGGCTTTGCCCTCAAAGACGAGACTGTGTCAGCATCGGAACGGCGCAATCTGGCGACACCGCCAGTTCTCAGCACAGACAGCGTATTCTCTGGCGATTATATGACGGACTTAGACAAATACCTTCTTGACCAATTTCCTCGACGGGACGATTTTAGAAGCATTAAGGCATACATTCTAAAGGACATCTTTTGCCAGAAGGACAATAACGGAATTTTTGCAATAGACAACGGCATATATAAGCTAAATTATCCGTTACAGGAAGACCAGATTATTTTCGGGGCTGAAAAATTCAACACGATTAAAGAAAAGTACCTGCAAGGCAGTAACGTGTTTTATTCAATAATTCCCGACAAAAATTACTATCTCCCCGCTAAAAACAATGTTTTAACCCTAGATTATCAGTATTTAGCAGACATAATGGCTCAAACGCTCAAAGACATGAGCTATATTAACCTTTTTGACAGCTTAACGCTGGAAGATTACTATAAAACCGATTCACATTGGCGGCAAGAGAAAATTTACCCCATTGCGCAAGAAATCGCCGACGCCATGGGCGTAACACTTAGCTCCTTTGATACGTTCACGCCCAACAGTCTCGGGCAATTTCACGGTGTGTACTGGGGTCAAAGTGCTCTGCATCTGCCCTCTGACGAGCTAGTGTATATGACGAACTCCGCCACGGACAAAACTACTGTTTACAGCGAGGAATTCGGAACAGAAGGTGCAGTTTATTCACCAGAAAAATTTGAGGACGTTGACCCTTATGATGTGTTTTTGTCAGGTGCGCAAGCGATTTTGACCTTAACAAATCCCGAAGCCTCCACCGACCGTGAGCTAATCATCTTCCGCGACTCCTTCGGAAGCTCGCTGTCGCCTTACTTCACAGGCGCATATAAAAAAATCACCCTAATCGATATCCGTTATGTAGCGTCTGATTATCTGGCTGAATTTGTGGACTTCCACGGGCAAGACGCATTATTTATTTACAGCGCAACAATGCTCAACAGCGGCAAAGTCTTGAGATAAAGTCGTTGAGATTGTATAAAAAGCTCATCACAATGTGATGAGCTTTTTTATGTCCAAAAACAGCGTATTTGCGTTTGACAAAACAGCTTATGTGACTTATGATGATTATAATGTTATTCATGAAGCTATGATTGGGGAATCGATATGAAACTACAAATTAATTCCGCAAAAACCATGAAACCTTTGAGGTCAGCATTGACGAAAATGAGTGCCGCTCGGTCTAAGGACGTATGTTGTGCGGCACAATGGGTGCTTATGACGACTTTGAAAATCCAGAGAGAGTTGTGTCAAACGCCTTGCAGGCGTTTACTATCAGTAAAATAAAAACAAGCCAATACGCAGATAGAACACTATCTGCGTATTGGCTAAATATCGCTTGAAGCGACTGCTAATAATTACTCCGCGCTGCTATAGGTTTCAAAAACACCCATGTATACGCCTGTGGCGTCAGTGAAGTATGCGCACCAGCCCATACCTGGGACTGCTGTTTTTGGTGCGACAATTGTTGCGCCTGCTGCAACCACTTTAGCGATATACTCGTCAACATTTGGAACATCAATAACATTTACTATACGCGCAACACCGTCGGGTGATTTCATTAACCCTCCGTCAATGCCAAAGGTTTCCTCTTTGCCTGTGGTTACTGCGTAGTATGGCTCGTTTCCGAACTCATTCTCCTTAAATTCCCACCCGAAACTCTCTGTATAAAACTTGATAGACTTCTCGAGGTCAGTGCTGTGGATTTCAAAATACATAACTTTGTTGTCCATTGTGTCACTCCTACTATATTTATAATGTCAAGAAAACCGTACCTATTCAAGTGCAATTTTCAGAACAAGCATACGTTAATGCCTTGTCCAATGGTATACTAATCTCAAATAAAAATTGAGATTAGAAATTAACCTGAGATTAGTATACCACATAATTACAAAAAAGATAGTCTAAAAACATACAAGCAGGAGCTTCGTGACGAATTTTTGATTCAAAACCTCTATCAACCCGACTGTGTGACACCTGTTTACTCACATGTAGACCGTATGTTAGTGCTGGGCGGAAGTGCTTGCGCCAATGCTTTATCTCTCTCTAAAATAACTGAATAAGTAATCCTCGCAATCAGTCCGCCCATTTTCAATTCTCGATGATCCATAATTTGCTGTAATCGCCAACCGTCCTCACCGTGCTTGTTTGCAATGGCTACGCAGCTTTCAATCGCCTTCTGTGGGTCATTCTCTGTAACTTCTATCGCCTTATACTCTAACATAACAATTTTCCTCCAGCACAATACATTTTGCCAAATTTCTTCGTCAGCACACCACTATTCTACTGTTACACTTTTTGCCAGATTTCTCGGCTTATCAATGTCTAAGCCTTTATTTGCAGCCACATAGTAACTAAAAAGCTGCAAAACTATCACTGAAAGAGATGGCGAAAATAGCTCGTTTGAGGTTGGAAGGTCGATATAAAACATCTTATCGTTTGGCTTTTCATCGTTCGAGCTTCTAATCAACAGCACCTTTGCTCCCCTGCTGACGACCTGTTCAACGTTGCTTTGAATTTTGCTGTAAAGGTTCTGGCAGCACGATATAGCAACCACCAGCGTGTCTTCCTCAATAAGGGAAATCGTGCCGTGCTTTAGCTCGCCTCCGGCATAGGCTTCTGAGTGTATGTAGGAAATTTCCTTGAGCTTTAGCGAGCCTTCGAGGGCTATGGCATAGTCGATATTTCTTCCGATAAAGAAGATGCTCTTGTAGCCCACACAGGTTGCGGCGTATTTTTGAATCGAATCCACCTGCTTAAGCAATAGCTCCGCTTTATCGGGCAGGGCAGTTATCTCCTCTAACAACGTTTGCTCGGATTGCTCAGACAGCTTTCCGAGCTTTTTCGCAAATTTTACTGCCAAGATATAGAGCAAAACTAACTGCGCAGAGAACGCCTTAGTCGTCGCCACGGCGATTTCAGGACCTGCGAGAGTGTACAGCGTGAAATCAGTTTCCTTCGCAATGGTACTGCCCACCACGTTGACGATGGAAAGCGTTGACGCGCCGCGCCTTTGGGCTTCTCTCATTGCCGCAATAGTGTCGGCTGTTTCGCCTGATTGGCTAATCAGTATTACCAATGTATTTTGGTCTACAATGGCATCCTTATAGCGAAATTCACTTGCCAATTCAACCTCTACAGAAAGTCTGCACAGGCGTTCAAACACATATCTGGCTACAACTCCTGCATTAAATGCCGAGCCGCAGGCGGTTATAACTAGCTTATTAAATCGTGAAATATCAAGGTCGTCTATGACGACCTTATTGCCGCCTGAGTAAATTGCGGATTGAAGTGTATTTTGCAAAACCTTTGGCTGTTCAAAAATCTCCTTGAGCATGAAATGCGGATAACCGCCCTTTTCGGCACTGTCACAGCTCCATGTAATGGTTTCAAGAGGCTTCGATATTTCTTCTCTGTCGGTATTTAAAAAGCTGACGCAATCATTTTGCAAAACGGCAATTTCTTTGTCGGCGAGATAATAAACCTTGTCCGTATGCTTAAGGACTGCGGGAACATCGGAGGCGATAAAGTTTCCGTTTTGAGACACCCCGATAATCAGCGGATTGTCTTTTTTAACGGCGAAAAGCTTATCAGGCTCATCAAGGCACATTATTCCAAGGGCATATGAGCCCTCAAGGGCGTTTGTCAGCTTTATAACCGTGTCGATGATATCGCCGCTGAAATAGTATTCGGCTAACTGAGTCACGACCTCGCTGTCAGTTTGTGACGCAAAAACCACGCCTTTATGTTCCAGACGCTCCCTTAACTGCCTATAGTTTTCAATAATGCCGTTATGGACGATTGCAATTCTGTTTTTGCTGCCGATATGGGGGTGCGAGTTTACGTTTGACGGCTCGCCGTGGGTTGCCCATCGGGTATGCCCTATACCCACAAACCCCGCTATGGGGTTGACCCCAAGCTCGGCTTCCAGTACCGATAACCGCCCTTTTTGTTTTACCATATCGAAGCCATCGCCATTAAAAACCGCAATACCCGCCGAATCGTACCCTCTGTACTCAAGCTTTTTAGTCCGTCAAGGATAATTGGAACCGCATTTTCACTTCCGACATAGCCGATAATACCACACATGATTTTCACACCTTTAATTTATTGTTTATTGTACGCTTTAGCACAATGAAACTAATGCAGATATTCTCCAAAGGGTTCTATCTCTGCCCATCTTACGTGTTTGCATGTGTTTATATATAACACTTAGCTAAACCTTAATTGTTACGTCTACTCCCATAAGCCCTTTGTTTTCCTCAAGAACCCTCTGTACCTCCGACAAAAATTCTGAGGTTTGTTCACTTGCTCTGCCAATGAATTGCTGAGGGCTAAGAAATGGCTTTAGCTCTTCCTCGTTGAGCTGAAAGGCGTTGTCTGCCAAAATGCAGGCGACAAGGTTGTTTTCATCTCCGTTCTGCTTCATCTTTTTTGCAGTTTCCACGGAATGAATTCTCAATCTCTCATGAAGAAGCTGTCTGTCCCCGCCTTTTTTTACGCAATACATCAAAATGTTCTCAGTGGCCATAAACGGCAGTTCATCTTTTAAACGATTCTCAATCATCTTGGGATAAACCGTAATGCCGCTCATAATGTTGATGTACAGGGCAAGAATTGCGTCCGTCGCAAGGAATGCCTCAGGAATCGAAATGCGTTTGTTAGCAGAATCGTCAAGAGTGCGCTCAAACCATTGCGCGCTTGCGGTAAGTGCGGGATTCAGCGCATTGACGGTAACATGTCTCGCCAGAGAAGCTATGCGCTCGCTCCTCATGGGGTTGCGCTTGTACGCCATTGCGGAAGACCCGACCTGCCCCGTTTCAAAGGGTTCGTCTACTTCCTTTAAATGAGACAAAAGTCGTATGTCGTTTGAAAATTTATAAGCACTCTGAGCTATGCCCGACAGCACTGATAGTACAAAGTAATCGACCTTACGGGTGTACGTCTGACCGCTGACAGGATATACCTCTTCAAAGCCCATCTTTTTGGCAATTTTCGATTCAAGTGTCTTAACCTTTTGATGGTCGCCGTCAAAGAGGGACAGAAAGCTCGCTCCTGTGCCTGTTGTACCCTTACAGCCCAGTAGCTTCAGCCGTCCCAAGGTAAAGTCCAGTTGCTCAAGGTCTAGAAGTAAATCCTGTAGCCAAAGTGTTGCCCGCTTACCCACCGTGGTGGGCTGTGCGGCTTGAAAATGGGTGTACGCAAGGCATGGCAGGTCTTTGTATCTGTCTGCAAATAGATAGAGCTTGGATATGGCGTTTATCAGCAGTTTTTTTACTTGAAGAAGGGCAGAACGCTGCAAAATAATATCCGTATTGTCGCCCACGTAGCAGGACGTTGCACCGAGGTGGATTATGGGCTTTGCCAGCGGACACTGCTCACCGTATGCATGGATATGCGCCATAACATCATGCCTGACCTCCAATTCCTTGGCGGCGGCGGTTTGATAATTAATGTCTCCCACATATGCCCGCATCTGGTCAAGCTGTCCCTCACTAATTTCAAGCCCAAGCTCCTTTTGGCTTTCGGCAAGCGCAATCCAAAGTCTTCGCCATGTGGTAAACTTATTGTCCTCAGAAAAAATATATTGCATTTCTGTACCTGCGTATCTTTTGCACAAGGGATTTTGATATGCATCAGTCATCAACATGCCTCCTTCGTATGCTCCGAGCGAGGTTCAATCCTTTGCAAGGCGGACGCTCGGCTCGCTAACGCCTCGATTTTTATTGTACTTTAGAACGTTTTCAAAGTCAAGGCGACGAAAAAAAACAAAGTGTTAATAAAAGGGCGGCGCATAAAAAGCTGTAACAAACTTGCGACCAAGCCATAGTAATCATAGCTTGAATTATGTGCAAATCTTTGCTAATATAGAATCCTCCAAAAAATGCTTATACCAAGTAAATGGAAACGAGTTGAACGCAACATGACGCCAAAGTTGGACAAAGACAAAATCACCGCCCATTTTGGAGCGGAATTTTATGCTAAGCTGATAAATGATTTAGAAAACTACTCACAGCTTTGGACGCTATCCGAACTTTTTCAGATTGACTATTACTCTGTGAACTGCATTTTTAAGTGCGTTTCAGCCAAATATGGTTTATGCATTTTAAAAATCGGCAAGCCCTCGAGGGAAACTGCAACAGAGGCTTCGGCTCTTAGGGAATACAGCGGTACGCGGTATTGCAAGATTTATGAATCCGACATTTCCCGCGGGGTTTTATTGATTGAACAGATAACCCCCGGCGTCCAGTTACGAGCCGTGCCTAGTCTTGATAAGCGGCTCGACTTGTTTTGCGAGGTTTTCCGCGGATTACATATTAAGTCTGCAAGCAGTGAATTTTACCCTACTTATATGCGCTGGGTCAGCCGAATTACGGAGTTTATGCGAAGCCAAGGAGAGCATGAGCTTTTGTATAAACAAATGGCTAACGCAGAGCAGATATGCCGTTCTCTTTGCGAAAAATATCCAGTCAAAGTGCTGCTACACGGCGATTTACATCACGACAACATTTTGCTTGACTGTCACAGTCAGTACCGAATAATAGACCCCAAGGGCGTTATTGGCGATACAGTTTTTGATATTCCCCGATTTATTCTCAATGAGTTTGACGACGTGTTAAATGACGATTTTTCTAATAAATTTCGGCATATTACCAAAACACTTTCGGCAAAGCTGAACCTTTCGGAGCGCGATATACGGCGATTGACATATGTGGAAATGTGCATGTCAAACTGTTGGAGCGTGGAAGATAAGCAGCCGCTTAACCTTGATGCGGTTTTGTTTACGGAAAAGCTAATAAACGAGCCTTGTATGGACTAATTTGCTACTTTATAGTAAATTTCATGGCTATTCCTCCATTTTGCAATAGTATTTTTTCAGAACATGCATGATTTCTTCAACACGATGGTCAACAATAGAATAAGTAATATTTTGCCCCGATTTTATAAAACCAAGAATTCCATGGGCCTTTAGCAGTGTTAAGTGCTGTGAAAGTGCAGACTGTGTGATGTTTGGTACATATTTTGATATTTCACTCACCGTCATTGGATGTTTCATCAACGCACAAAATATCAGCAGACGATTTTCATTGCCAATAACTTTTAGCACTTCAGCAATTTGTTTCGCGTCTTTGTCCATTTTAACTTACCCTTCTGTTTTTTAATGCACAGATTCCCTGAGTCATAGTTCCCATTGGGCAATATACGCACCACGTACGTGGTCTAAAAATCATCATTGTAACAAGCCCGAGTACTGTTGAAGTTAGCATCACGCTATAAAATCCGAAAGCGAATTGTGCAACCCACGGTGTAACAAATGCCGTATTTGTCCATTGCCACGGTAGCTGGAACACCCAAATGAGCGTAACAACTTCTTTTAGCGTAGTCCCACCATACACAAGATACGTGTTATATATCATCATTACAAACATTGTCATAAAAAAGGTAAGAAATCCATAGCGAAACCAATTTGAACTCAAAAACTTTGGAGGTACTCTTTTTTGTGATAAACCAATTTTACCACCAATCAACTCAAATAACTGTCCACGACCACAAAATTTGTTGCAGTATGCTTTATTACCACCAATAATTGAAATAAGTAGCGGCGTGATGAAACAAATTAGCCCCAACCACGCAAATAAAATATTAAAAAATCCCAGTATCAAATATACGCTTGAAAATACCCATAAGTAGTCATACCATTTTTTTCTCATGTCTTATCGCCTCCCTTGCTATTATTTCAATTACACCCGCTGGGCAAGCCTTTGAACACTTTCCGCAGCCAACACACCTATTTTCATCAATTACAGCGTACAGACCCTTATGTACCGAAATAACACCTAAAGGGCAACTTTTAACACAATTTCCACACGCAACACAACGTTTCCCAATATTGGCGACCTTCTTTTCACAAACCATATAGCACCTCCTATTTAAGTATTTAAGACATTACTAATATACTTATATTTATGATGTTTGTCAAGTAGCTTGTGAAAAAAGATAGCCGAGGTGTAGATTAGTGCACAAAAAAACGGAACGCATTTTTTACTGCGTTCCGGTTTAGTTGTTGCTATACCGTTTTGCTTGTCGAGCTATACGCGCTCCACACTCTTATATTATCGTGCTATAACTCCCGCCACTGCCTGTTTCCACCCCAAAAGCTTGCGGGAGCGTACTTCTGCGGACATAGTTGGTGTGTACAACCGTCTTTGAACGTTTTCAAACAACTGCTTTTCGTTATACATACCAACAGCCAAACCAGCCATATATGCAACTCCTGCGCCACTAAGTTCCTCTAATTGCGAGGCAAACACAGGGATATTCAACATATCGGCTTGAAACTGCATGAGAAATGCGTCTTTCGCAGGACCGCCATCGGCGTTGACTTGGGTGATGGGCAAATCAACTGCCGCCATCTGCATGACGGAGATGATGTCCACCACCTGATAGGCAATGCATTCTTCTGCCGCTCGAACAATTTCCGCCTGTCCTGTTGTGCGGCTCATGCCCACCAACGCTGCTTTTACGTCGTTTTTAAAGTAAGGTGCGCCCAAGCCTGTAAACGCTGGCACTAGGTAGGTTGTGTCGGCGGGGTTCGCTAATTCTGCTAACTTCCCTGCGTCCTTAGAGCTTGCAATTAGCTTCACATCATCAACGAGCCAGCGCGTAACCGCTCCTGCGTAGTTGATGTTACCCTCTAGCACATAATTGACCGCGCCGCCAAACTTCCAAGCCAGCGAAGTCACTGCGCCGCCGTCGCTTGAGTACTGCTTTTCGCCTGTGTTGAGCATGACGGATGAACCTGTGCCGTAGGTAGTTTTCATCATACCCGCTTGCAGACAGCCCTGACCAAACAGCGCACCATGACTGTCGCCCATCACAGCGCGAACGGGGATTTTTGCGGGCAGCGCACCCTGAAAGTCGGTTTCCCCAAACATACTGTCAGAGTCGCAGACCTTGGGAAGTGCGTTCATCGGAACGCCGAACAAATCGCAGAGTTTTTCGCTCCATGTAAGATTGTTGATATCGAAAAGTTGAGTTCGTGATGCGTTGGAATAGTCCGACTTATGCGCTCCTGTAAGCTTAAAGAGCAGCCAAGCGTCCATGTTTCCCATACACAAAGTATTATTCTCTGCGGCATTTTTTACAGCGTCTACATTTTCCAGTAGCCATGCAAGCTTAGCCGCCGTGAAAAACGGAGAAAGTAGCAACCCGCTGACGGCTTTTATCTCGGTGCTGTGAGGTGCTAGACGCTGACAAACGTCTTTGCCCCGTCCGCATTGCCACACAATGGCGTTGTACAGCGGCTCCCCTGAGATTTTATCCCAAGCCAAGCCTGTTTCCCGCTGATTGGAAATACCCGCCGCGGCAATGCTATCAGGGTTTACGTCCGATTTAGCAAGCAATCCCCGCACTGCGCCCACTACGTTTTGCAGAATTTCGTCGGGGTCATGCTCCACCCAACCCTGTTCGTTGACAATTTGTTTATGGGGTAGGTCAAAACGGTCAAAGAGTTTGCCGTCTTGGTCAAAAAGCATCGCCTTTGTTCCGGAAGTACTTTGGTCAATAGATAGAATGTACTGCATTTTTAACCCTCACGCTCATTCAATAGCGCGGAGTTTCCGCTCCCAACATCAGCCTCCAAGGCGGCTTTTACCGAACGTGCAATGCCGACCGCATCCAGACCATAATGGGCAAACACCTCCGCCGAAACACCTGCCACAGCAGGCTCGTCTGGCAATGCGAGACTTAGCACCTTCGTTGGTCGCTGCGCCGACAGGATTTGGCTCACTCTTGAACCCAAACCGCCGAGAAGCGTGTGCTCTTCAACCGTGACCACCAGTTTGCACTCTGCCGCAGCCAACACCGCGGCTTCGTCCATAGGCTTTAGGCAGTACATATCTATGACACGCGCCGAAATGCCCTGTAATCTCAGCGTTTCCGCCGCATCGAGGGAGGACTTCACCAGTTCTCCGCAGGAAATGAGGCAGACATCGGTGCCTTCACGCAGTTCGATTGCCTTGTTCAAGGAGAAATCCATATTTTCGGAATAAATATCCTCAACGGCGTTCCGCCCCACGCGGATATATGCCGGTTTTTCGTCCAGCAGCAAGGCTTCCATCAGCTTTGCAGACTGAAATCGGTCACTGGGTAGGTACACACGCATGTTAGGAATCGAACCGAGGACGGCCATGTCATTGGTGGAGTGGTGGGTGTACCCAAGCGCACCGTAGCTCACGCCTCCTGACACTCCGATGAGCTTCACATTAGTGTCGGAGTACGCCACGTCTACCTTAACCTGCTCCATACTGCGTGTCGATAAAAAGCACGCAGGGCTTGCAATTACAGCCTTTTTGCCGCACCTCGCCAGACCCGCCGCCACGGATACGAGGTTTTGCTCAGCTATTCCCATCTCCACAAACTGCTCTGGAAATTTGTCCGCAAAGGCACTCATGGAGGACGAGCCGCGGGAATCGCTGCACAGCACCACGATATCACGGTCACTTTCAGCGTGTGCCATCAGTGTTTCGCACAAGGCTTGGCGATTGGGTACACGTATAATCGGGCTTGCTTCGCAAGCAACTTGGGCTTTATTCACACTGCTTCCCTCCTTGCGGTTAGTTCTAGTTTTGCTTGCTCGTATTGCTCAGCTGTGGGCACACCATGATGCCACTTGGCTTGGTTTTCCATGTATGACACGCCGTAACCCTTGGTAGTCTTGGCGATAATGACTGTTGGCTTACCCTTGCAACTTTTCGCGGCGGTTAGTGCGGTATCTAAGTCTGCATAATCGTTGCCGTTTGCGCTAATAACATTCCAGCCAAATGCCGACCAACGCGCTGATAAATCCTCATGCGCCATAACCTGTTCAGTGCTGCCTGAAATTTGCAAGCCGTTGCGGTCGATAATCGCGGTGAGATTGTCTAGCTTGTAGTGACTTGCGGACATCGCCGCCTCCCAGACTGAGCCTTCTGCCAGCTCGCCGTCACCCATGACGGTGTACACTCGGAAGTCTGCGCCGTCCATCTTGCCGGACAGTGCCATGCCCACCGACACAGACAGTCCATGCCCCAGTGAGCCGGAATTCATCTCAACACCATTTATTTTATTGTTGGGATGTCCTAAATATATGGAATTAAACTGGGAAAAGCTTGCAAGGTCAGACTTTGGGAAGAAACCTCTGTCCGCCAGTACGGCATACAGAGCTTCGGCGCAATGTCCCTTGCTGAGGATAAATCGGTCGTGGCACTTGCTTGCGAAGTTCTCTGGGGTGACGTTCATGTGTTTGTTGTACAATATGTTCAAAATGTCGCAAACGCTCATGTCCCCGCCTGTGTGACCTGTTTTGGCAGTGGTAACCATCTCCAAAATATCAAGCCGCAGGTCGTAACTCTTACGTTTGAGGGCGGTCAATTCGTTCAAGCTATTCACCTCTCAAATACGCTTGCACTTTTTCTTCGTTATCATCATATAAATCAGGCTTTAACCCCAAATACTTGCAAGCTTCATACAAAACAGGCACAATATCGCCGTGAACGCCAGTGCAATGATGGATATACGGACCAGTGACTAGCTTATGCTCAAGCTTTTTCAAATTCTCCACCTCAACCCACACATATGTACCCTTGGTGTACGGTCCTTCAATGGCTTTTGCCGTTCCTAAAAGCATGGAATACTCACCGTTGTCGCCGTCAAAACGGGCAAGAGTGAGGTCGCCATGCTTTAGCTCTGCGCTAACTGAGCCAGGGCATGTGAACGCAACAGACGTACCCAGTACCGGCTTGGTTTTAGCAAGAGACAGGGGCCAAGGACCGCAGTGCTGCAACAGTTCACCGTTGTCGTTAGATGGGTGGCGCACTGTCCAGTCGGCAAAAAACGTTGGCGAGGTACCTAGGTTTGCCGCTTGCATCATTATTGAGGTAATGGCGCCGTGAATGTCCGTCTCGCAGACTACGGGGATACCCTCGTCCGTCAGCAAAGCGTTGGCGCAGCAGGGCATAATGCCGATTTCGCCTTGCAGTGCGTTCCAGCACTGGATTGCAATTGCGTTGCAGCCGTACTTTTTAGCAAGAGTTTGCATGGCAACCTTAAGGGCGGCAACGTTTTCTAGCTTTTCGCCGCTCATTTGCAGTGTCATAGTTTCCTCGATGTGCCGTAAAACTGCCTTGGTTTCGGGGGTATCCTTGAGCCGCTTAACCTCTTCAATCAGCTCTGGCATGGGAATTGGGGCAAGGCGGATGTTAAAACGCTCTAATAATTCGCCTTCATTGCACATGGTACTTAGGAAATCATAAGGGCGTGTGGAAATCTGCAAAACCTTAGTGTTTTTAAAGGCTTTGACCACATTGCAGACCGCCAAAAAGTCCCGCACACCGCGCTCAAACTCAGGGTCGCTCAATCGGCAATTTGTCATGTATGTAAAGGGTACACGGAAGCGGCGCAGCACCTTGCCTGTGGCAAACAGTCCGCATTGGCTGTCTCTCAGGCGGCTGCCGTTCTCAAGGGGTGCTTCGTCTCTCGGTCCCCATACAAGCACTGGTACGCCTAGTTCTTTAGCCAAGCTTGCAACGGCATATTCTGTGCCGAAATTGCAATGGGGTACAAAGATGCCGTCCACCTTTTCCCGCCGAAATTTTTCTGATACTTGTGCAACGCTTGCTTCGTCGTGGAGTAACCCGTCCTCGCTGCAATCTGTGATGTCGCAGTAGTCTACATTTAGCTCTGTGAGCCTGTCTGCTGTAAGATTTCGGTATTTTACGGCATCTGGTGCGCTGAAAATGCTGCGGCGAGTAGGTGCGTAACCTAGCTTAATCAAGTCCATTTTTGAATCCTCCGTTTGAAATAATAATTGAATGATATCACACATTTCAAAACATTTCAATTAAAATTTTAAGAAAAAATTAAGAGAAGGGAATAATCCTCCTCTTAAAAAACACTATTCCGTTCCACAAGCTCTGTACTCACTAAAATTTTCACCGTAGGCTCATCGGGCTTTCGTATGCGCCGCAGCAATTGCTTGACTGCTATGCCGCCTAACGTTTTCTTCGGCACATTCACTGAGGTCAGCTCCGGCTCCATGTATCGGCACAATCCAACATTGTCAAATCCCACGAGGGACACATCCTCCGGAATCCTGTAACCTTGTTGCTTCAAGGCTTTTGCCACACCACAGGCGATGATGTCATTGTCGCAAATAAGTGCGGCGGGCGGTTTTGCGCCGTTTTTGAGCAGCTCGCGCATATCTTCAAAGGCGACCTCGGTGCTTGGCTCAACTAGGTACATATATCTAGGATTGTACTGCAACCCTAGCTCAGCAAGCGCGTCCTGAAAGCCTCTGGCGCGCTGAAAAAAGTTTTGTATTGCAAAGGAGCTGTGGGCATATCCAAGCTCTCTGTGACCCTTGTCCGCCAAGTGCTTCACGGCTTGACGAATGCCGTCTGCGTTGTTAATCAAAACCGTGTCTAACCCGCAGTCGGGTAAGTCACAATCAAGCAGCACCATGGGGATTTTTGTATCAAGAAAGGGTCTAATGTCGTTTGAGTCCATCTCCGTGGCTAAAATCAACAAACCTGCGGGACACTGGTTTTTTAAAACCTTCAGTGTTTCTTCAACCTGCAACAAACCATTGCAATAGGAAAGGGCGATACTGTGTCGATGCTTTCTGGCTGAGTATTCTACGCCTTCTATAAGCTCAGAAAAAAACTGCGTGTCGGCTAGAACCCGCCCGTATTTGCGGTACACAATGAATTGCAGACTGCCGTCTGAAAATACTGGCTTTTGAGAATCAGGCACGGCATATCCAACCTGCTGAACATATTCAAGCACCTTCTGCCTTGTGGCAGAATTAACGCCCTTACGGTTGTTTAACGCCATTGACACAGTGGCGGGTGAAAGGCCTAAGCTTTCAGATATATCCTTAATAGTTACGGACATTTTAGTCACCGCTTTTCGTTTTTTCTCAGTGTATCACAAAATATGATTCAAAGCTATTCAAATTATTTTTAAGCAATTCGGATAAAGCTGAGGAGACTACTTACTAGCAAACCGTGAGCGAACGCTCAAATGCTTACGAAAACAGACAAGGATTGTTTCACAACTCTTGACCACCCTTAATTTTTATGATAAAATAAACCCTACTTTAGATTATCATAAAAACGAGGTGCTTTATGGAATACATTACACGAACATTAGAACGAAAGTTTATCCGCATGAGCTCCTTTTTTAAGGCTGTATTGATTACTGGCGCAAGACAGGTTGGGAAAACCACCATGCTAAGGCATATTGCCGAAGGTCAAAACAGAACCTATGTTACGCTGGATAATTTAATGGCTCGAAGCCTTGCTAAAGCTGACCCTGTCTTATTTTTTCAGACATACAAGCCCCCAATTATCATTGACGAGGTGCAATACGCTCCTGAGTTGTTCGGGCAGATAAAAATCATATGTGATGAAAGTCAAGAAAACGGTCTCTTTTGGCTGACAGGTTCACAGCAATTTGCCATGATGAAAAATATCCGTGAAACCCTTGCGGGCAGAATCGGCATTATGGAGCTATTTAGCCTAACCCAACATGAAAAAGGCACGACAACATTTGACGATGATTTGGATTTTTCGTTACAGGGGCTGTTGCAGCGTCAGCTCAGGGTTCAAAAAAACGATGTAACTCGTGTATTTGAGCATATTTGGCGAGGCGGAATGCCACAGGTTCTTCACGCAGACTCAGAGCAGCGGCAAGAGTATTATAATTCGTATATCAATACCTACCTAATGCGGGACGTTGCAGAGCTTGGCGGCGTCACTGATTCCGTTCGGTTCGGCAAATTTCTGACCATGTGCGCGGCTTTAGTTTCGGATCAACTAAACTATAAATCACTTTCTGACGCAGCGGAAATCTCACAGCCCACAGCCAAGGAGTGGATATCTCTCTTAGAGGGCATGGGAATCGTATATCTCCTAAAGCCCTACGCCAATAACGAGCTAAAACGACTTGCCAAGACACCGAAGCTCTACTTTTATGACACAGGGCTTTGCGCCCACCTTTCTATGTGGCTGACCTATGAAACCTTGATGAATGGTGCTGCCAACGGACGCTATTTTGAAAATTATGTAGTTGTTGAGATGCTCAAGAATTACGCCTACTCAAAGTCAAAAGTCAACATGAGTTATTACAGGGATGCTAACGCCAAGGAGATTGACATCATTGTTGAGGAGAACCAACTCGTTCATCCTCTTGAAATTAAAAAATCTGCAAACCCAGACAGGCGTGAGATTAAGAAGTTTACTGCTCTGGATAAATCAACAGTTACAAGGGGATGCGGTGGCATCGTATGTATGTGCGAGGAGGTCATCCCCATAGACGAAAGCAACTGCTTTATACCCTGCAACCTTTTGTAGCGGGATGTTTTTCAGCTATGCGTTGCTAATCGGGGAGTGGTGTGATGAAAACTATTGATGCTGTCAGAGAGGCTCAGGCTGGCGATACCAATGCTCAAGCCGAGCTGTACAGCCAGTACTATAACTCTCTGTACCACTTCGCATTGAAGCATACCAAAAACCAAGCAGATGCGCAGGACGCTGTACAAAATGGATTCATTGAAGCGTTTCAAGCACTTTCCTCTCTTGAAGACCCTAAGCAAAGCCGCTGGAATGTACTTAGTCAAAAGCGGCGACACAATGGCTGACATCGCAAATACTTACTACGGCGACATGAAGGCTTGGACAAAGATTTACGAAGCCAACAAAGACCGTGTAAAGCTTGTCGGCAAATCCCCAATGATTTACGGTGGACAGTGGTTAGTAATCCCGCAATAATACTAATCTTCACCTAAAAACTGCAACATTTTCACTAAAAGCGCAGACACCCATCAATGCCTTGAAAGGCATTGATGGGCGTCTGCGCTTTTTACTATTTTGTAAACTTTCCTTACACGCAAATTTTTCATAGAAAATCCTGAGTTGAAGTGTTATACTAGTTGCATAGAGTGTTATCCATATATTTTTGTAATTTGAAAGCGAGGGTGATTTCATGTAAGCCTGTTACTATGTTTTTTTCAAAGCGAATAATCTGAATACTAGGAAAGGGCGAGTGAATTGAAGATTGAATTCAAAATATTAAAGCCACCTCCAGAACACTGTAATCTCATGTATTCCATTATTTTTATTGATTATGAATATCTTTACATCAGCTTTAAAAAGCAATATTCGACTCCGCCAATGCTCCATGATATATGTGACGAATTTAAGAAAAACGGTAAGGTTTCAAAAATTTATGTTTTCGGCGACTTCACAAAGCCTGAATTAAGCCAAGAACGAAATCGGGTCAGAACTGTTACCAGTAATATTATAGACTGCGGAAACGAAAGCTCATTATTAAAAAAAGATTTTACAGATTTCATTATGCTTGATCACATCTATCAGGAGTTGATTCAGAATCCATCTGTTGAACAATATATTTTCTTCACTGGTGACGGTCATTTTTCGTCCTCTGCCACCTTCTTGCGAAACTTTATGGAGAAAACTGTGGGTGTTTACGGAATTGCGGGGTCGTTGAGCCGTCAGCTTAGAGATTGCTCCTCATGGACAAAGGAGCTTTACGCAATCGACGGCGACGAGCTTGAGTACCAAACAAATCTGCTAAAAAACCTTAAAAGTGCTGAAAACAAAGGCTTAATACCTACCTTTATGAAAACCATTGAGCACACAATCCGAAGCTATGGCGGCGACCAATATCGTTATGAGCAGATTTTGCACAATCTGATTGACCAAGGCTACATAAATTATGACCTGTGCAGAGCTTTTGCTGACCGCGGCGAATTTAGAATGCTTGCAGTAAATTGGGAACGTGTCAACAAGGAGCTTGTGGTGGTTTGATAGGACAAGCTGATTCATAAGTTCTAATACAATACTTTTTGTATACTCATTAAAAGGGCTGTAGCTTGACGATGAAGATTCATCCTCGAGCTACAGCCCTGATTTTATTGCCTTATTTCTCAAAGGCACTACGCCACATGGCGTGATAGTCTTTAGTTTCGCGGCGGGGTTGTTCTGCGCAAATTTGCTTTGCGGCGGCGGCGTTGTCGGCAAGTAGGTCAATAACAGTCATCGCCATCAGCTTTGCGGGGGCGATACATCCAAGCTCTGGGTCGCTTAACTGAAAATCCGCGCCGTGAAGCTTGCCCGAAAAACCACCGACCGTTGGCTGGATTGCGGGCATAAGCCACGCAAGGTCGCCCATATCGGTACTTCCCGAAAAGGGTAAGCCAGTAAAGCGGGGCACGTCAGGCAACAGGTTCTTGGCATTTTCCGCAAAAATGCGACTCATTTCGGGGTTTTGAATCATTGGAAGATATCCAGGTAGGTCATCGATTTCCACCTCTGCCCCAAGGGCGTAAGAAGCTCCCCGCAATGCACGGTTTACCTGTTCATTTGCCTTTATCATGGCTGACCAGTTTCCCGCTCTCACAAAGCACTCCATTCGCACATCCGCCGGTACGGTGTTTACCGTATCCCCGCCCTTTGTGATAATCGGGTGCACCCGCACCTGATCTTCATCTCTAAAGGTTTCCCGCAATGAGTGAATCGCCTGAATTGCCAAGGATGCGGCGTTGAGAGCGTTGACGCCGTCCCACGGTGCGCCCCCTGCATGAGCCGCACTTCCGATAAAGCGAATGTCCTTGGCGATAAATCCAAGAGACTTGCCTTCTGTTACCACGCGGTTCTCTCCCGCTTCGGCGTGTACCATCATGGCAAGGTCGATATCATCAAAGGCTTTCTCTGCAATAAGTTGCTGTTTGCCACCCAAGCTGTGAAGTATTTTTCTTTTAACCATTTCGTTGCGGAACCCGATTTGTACATACTCTTCCGCGGGAACAGCCATCAGGCAAACACGTCCGTCCAACTGCTCGCGCACAGCCAACAAGAGTCGCCAATTGCGCCGCATGTCCGCAGACATGGGCCACCCCGGTTCTACGGTCAGCATTAGGATGCTGAGGGCAAGCTACGGCGTCCAGCTCGCCGATTACCGCAACAGACATGTCCGAGCTTCGTCCGTCTATCCAACCCTTAACGCCTGTAACACCAACGGTTTTCAGGCGGTCTGCCCCCAGTTCCGTCAGCGCATCTCGTACAACTCCTGCTGTGCGGGTTTCCTGAAAGCCAAGTTCAGGATTTTGAAAAATATCCTCATAAATTGCCATTAACTTGGGCTTCATCTCGTCAATTGTACGGCATACTACCTGCTTTATATCGTTCATAAAGCCCTCCTAAAAAGTTATTTATCAAGCCAGTGGCGGAGATTATCCCACACCTGTAATAGTATAATACCGCCCTGCTTAAAAATCAAGTAAGAACGAATTAACCCCAAATTGCAAAACAGTGATTGCATAATTTGCTAGAATTGTTTATACTTGCAATAGGTACAGTACCCCAAAAAAAGCGAGGAGTGTTGATGCTTGAATAGCAAAAAAATCATGGTCGCTGGTCACATTTGCCTTGATATTACGCCGATTTTCAAACCAAATCGAGTAGCTAATCTAAGCGAAGTGTTATCTCCCGGCAAACTGGTGCAGGTTGGCAGAGCCGACATTCACACAGGCGGTGCGGTGGCAAATACTGGTCTTGCCATGCATTTTTTTGGTGCTGATGTAACATTGGTCGCCAAAATCGGAACAGACTACTTCGGTCAAGTGGTCAAGGAGGTCATTACACGGCACGGCGCAAACGCCCAATTAGTGGAGGATTCCACTGTCGGCACATCCTACTCCGTGGTCTTGGCAATCCTAGGCGTTGACCGTGTTTTTCTTCACGACACAGGAGCTAACGACACCTTTTGCGCAAGCGACATCACTGACGATATGCTTGAGGGCATCAGCCACTTTCACTTTGGCTATCCTCCACTAATGCGGCGCATGTATGAACAAAGCGGCTCAGAGCTGTTGGCACTGTTCCAAAAAGTTAAGGCAAAGGGCATCACCACATCTTTGGACATGGCAGCGATTGACCCCAACGCTCCTGTTGGCAAGGCGGACTGGCGCGGACTTCTGCAAAGTGTACTGCCGTTGGTTGACTTCTTCGTTCCCAGTGTGGAAGAGGTTTGTTATATGCTTGACCACGACCGTTGTGCAGACTGGGAACGCCGTGCGGACGGCGGCGACGTCACCGATATTCTGACAGTTGACCGTGATATCAAGCCTTTGGCGGACGAGCTGTTCAAAATGGGCGCAAGCACCGTACTCATAAAATGCGGCGCACAGGGAATGTACTACCGAGACAGTGTTACTGAGGGCTTTGAAAAAAGCTTCAAGCAGGAAAACATTGTATCAGCCACCGGTGCAGGCGACACTAGTATTGCGGCGTTTCTGACCTCTATTATTCAAGGTCATACATTAGAACGCTCTGTACGACTGGCAGCGGCAACAGGTGCGTGCTGTATCACCACTCATGACGCGCTCTCAGGACTAAAACCGTTGGACGCGCTGTGGGATATGATTGAGCAGGGATGGGAGAAAAACATATGAAAGCAGTTATGTACGGCGGTGGCAACATCGGGCGCGGTTTTATCGGAGCTTTGTTTTCACGTTCAGGCTATAGTGTTACCTTTGTTGACGTAAATGAACAGGTAGTACACAGATTACATACAGAAAACCGTTACCCGGTACGCATTGTGTCCGGCGAAGGCTTTGAGGATATCGAGATTAGCAATGTAGACGCCGTCAACGGCAATGACCAAGAGGCAGTCGCCTCCACTATCGCCGAAGCCGACATTATGGCGACGGCGGTGGGGGTAAATATACTAAAGTATATTATCCCGAACTTGGTGGCGGGTATTCGCAAACGTTTTTCTCAAACTGATAGGCCCCTTAACATAATTATTTGCGAAAACCTGATGGACGCCAACAAAATAGTTGAGAAAATGCTCAAAGAGCATCTCACAGAAGACGAATGCAAACTATTTGACCAACGAATCGGACTGGTGGAAGCATCAATCGGACGTATGGTGCCTGTCCAAACCCCCGAGATGCAAATCGGCGACCCTCTGCGCATCTGCGTGGAACGTTACGGTTACCTACCCGTGGATAAAGACGCCATCAAGGGCGAAATACCGACCATCGAAAGCTTGATTCCCTTCTCGCCCTTTGGTTTCTACCTCAAGCGCAAGCTATACCTGCACAATTTGGGGCATTCCATCTGCGCATACTTAGGTCTGTACACCGGAGAAGCCTATATTTATCAAGCCATTGACAATGCCGAGATTCAGTTGATTGTTAAAAGTGCCATGCAGGAAAGCATGGAGTCGTTATCCAAGGAATACGGCGTTCCAGCGCAGGAGCTTTTGCGACATATTGACGATTTGCTCATTCGTTTTACCAACAGTGCCTTGGGTGACACCTGCGCCAGAGTTGGCGGCGACCCCAAGCGTAAGT
>JAVBKA010000123.1:0-11838 GCA_031546715.1 Oscillospiraceae bacterium
TCAAGACGAGACATAATGTACACGTTGGTATACGCACCGTATGCATAGTTTTCGCTGGCATCGTTGCAGGCGTTAAATAAATCCTCGTCAATGTTGCCGTTGTACTCGTCAAAGCTGACAATAAAGCTTTCCACACCGCCGCGGATTGCTCCTTGAATTGCGTTTGTAAGCTCTGGCTTGTTTGCCACTTGGATATCGCCTGATTCAACATTTTCATATGTATAGTTAATATGAGGCGACACAATTGACACCTGCTGATAGAGCATAGCTCCACAGCCGCTGGTAAAAATCAGAGGCAGAACCATTAGAAAAAGTGCTATTTTGCGCATATATCTATGATTTCTTGAGGGGCTGAAACAATAAATGTCGCTCCTGCTTCAACAAGCTCCTCCTTTGTTCGAAAGCCCCAGAGTACGCCGATAGTAGTCATTTTCGCGTTTAGACCAGTTTTCATGTCAATGTCTGAATCGCCGATATAGAATATCTCAGACACATCCTTGTCCAAAAGTTTTGCAAGCTCAAGAGCCGCAGTAGGGTCAGGCTTCAAGGGTACGTTATCACGCTGACCTAGGACGTATGCAAAGTTGACCTCGGGAAAAAACTTTGCCACAACCTCGATTGTTGCGTCATGAGGCTTATTTGACAGAATGGCAATAGGAATCGACTTCGCGTTCAGAGTTTTAAGCATCTCTGTGATACCGTCATATGGCAATGTAACATCAAATTGGTGAATAGCGTATAGTTCGCGATATGCCTTTTCTACCAGTGACAAAACTGCGTCAGAGGTGTTTTCTGGGACTGCACGCTTGGTCAACGTATGTACGCCGCTGCCCACAAAGTAACGGTAGCTGTCTGTTTGGTGTGTCGGAAGACCTTGACGTGTTAGGGCTTCGTTCATGCAGTGGGCGATATCATCAAGTGTGCTGAGCAGAGTGCCGTCAAGGTCGAAAATAATAGCATGTTTCATTTGTTTGTTGTCTCCTCGTTTAATAATGGTGGGCGGAATCGTGGCGTTGAAAGCCTTCTCCCAGAACCTCATGAGCTTCTGTGACAATCACAAAGGCGTTTGAGTCTATATGCTTAACAATGTTTTTAAGAATGGCAATTTGCTGACGCTTAATGGCACAGAGTATAATCTGTTTGGGCTGATGGGAAAAAGTACCTTCGCCGTTAAGATATGTCGCACCCCGTCCAAGCTGAATATCAATTGCGCTTACTATTTCCGCTTGCTTTTCGCTGATTATATATGCAACTCTTTCAGTATTTGAGCCATACAGCACTGCGTCGATAGCCTTTGAAGCGACAAAAACAGTTACGGCGGAGTATAGACCTATCGTTATGCCGTACAGCAAAACGCTTGACGCAACTACGATGCCGTCAATTGCGAGCATAAGAATACCCATCCGCATATGTGGAAAGGGGATTTTGAGCAGTCTTGCAATAACATCCGAACCGCCGGTAGTCGCTCCCCGCATAAAAACAAAGCCAATACCGATACCCATAAGCGCACCACCTGCAACCACAGCCATTAGCGGCTCGGCATCGATAGGGGGGAGAGAGGTTGTCAGATTTATTGCCACTGAGGAAATAACCGTGCCAATCAGGCTATAAATAATAAACTTCAAGCCGAGAAATTTCCAAGCAAGCAAAAAAAGCGGCAGGTTTAGGATTAAAATCCATGTACCCAAGGCAATGGACGGGACAAAGTGATATATCAGCATTGCCACGCCGTTGATGCCACCCGGAACAATATTGTTAGGTTGAAAAAACAGATTAACGGAAAGTGCTAGCATGACACTTCCTACTGCTATAAACAATAAATTCAGGGCCGTTTCTCCAATTTTTTGCAGCTTCAAATTATTTTGCCTCCGTTATTTTTAAGAACCTATATTCGCGACCTGTATGGTATATGCAGATTTGCAACAGTGTTTATTCGCGGGTACTATAATGATAGCTGGGTTTCGCCTCTGTCCTCGGGCTTAATAAGCGTTCCCGGACCAGGAAGAGCTCTGGCGCGGTATTTAGATACATCTGCAAAGCCAAGCTTTTCAGGCTCAAGCATAGCTATGACCTTGTGGCGTGGTTTTACGGCTATGACGACGACGCCTATGGTGTTTCGCGTAGATTTCGGCGTCAGAGCGGCGGTATGAAATACCAGCACTCTGCTATCAGAGGTTCTTAGTGCAAGCTCATGCTCTGTAAGGAGCGTTCTAATGGCGCATAAAGGTGATTTATCAGAGTATGCACCTGTTAGGCGTTTTCTGTTGCTTACTGTAGCATACGCGCTAAGCTCTACGCGTGCTACCTTGCCATTTTCAAAGCAAAACAGCATTGAGCCGCTATAGTCCAGAGGTCGGCAAACATACACGACACTTTCGCCGTCGTCCATGCTCAGCTTTGAGGGGAGATATTCGCCTAGTACAGACGCCTTGGAGTCCTCAAACTCATGCAGGCGAACCTTATAACACTGCTGTTTATCTGTAAAGACTAAAATTTCCTCTTTGTTGGATGCTTCAAAATTCTGGCTCAAAGCATCTCCGTCTTTAAATTTATGCTCACTGCTCATTCTAAGGGATTGAGCGGTAATCTTTTTCAAATAACCCTCTTTGGTAATAAACACATGGACAGCGTAATCCTCAATATGCTCCTCAGGCTGATACTCGGCATGGTCATAAACAAGCATTGACCTGCGAGGGGAAGAATATTTTTTAATGACGGTCTCTAATTCCTTAATAATCAAAGCGGATATCTTAAGTTTGTCCGCTAAAATGATTTCTAATTCCTTAACTTCGTCCTCAAGCTTATTTATTTCGTTAGTACGCTTTAAAATATACTCTTTATTTATTTGTCTTAGGCGAATGTCTGCAATATAGTCTGCCTGAAGTTCGTCAATCCTAAACCCTATCATCAGGTTGGGAATAACATCCGCTTCTTCGTCGGTTTCACGGATAATTTTTATTGCTTTGTCAATATCAAGCAGTATCTTTTGCAGTCCGCGCAGTAAATGCAGCTTGCTTTTCAATGCTTGTACATCATAGGAAAGTCTGCGTTTAACGCATTCTATGCGCCACGCGCACCATTCGGAAATAATCTCTCTAACGCCTAAAACCCTTGGCGTTCCTGCCACTAAAATGTTAAAGTTGCACTTAAAGCTATCGCATAGCGTTGTCATTTTAAAAAGCTTTTGCATAAGCTTATCGGGGTCAACTCCGCGGCGCAGGTCTATGGCAAGCTTTAGCCCTGAAAGGTCGGTTTCGTTGCGCATATCGGCTATTTCTTTAATCTTTCCGTCCTTAACAAGCTTTGTAACGTTTTCTAATATGCTTTCTAGCTTTGCTGTATAGGGTATTTCATATACCTCAATTATGTTTTCTTCCTTAATATATCTCCAACGAGCCCGAACCTTAAATGAACCTCTGCCTGTACGGTAGATGTTTTCAAATTCTGCCTTATCATAGACTATTTCACCGCCTGTAGTAAAATCAGGCGCAGGCAATGTATCAAAAAGGTCGCATTCACTGTTACGTAAGTAGGCAATGGTTGTTCTGCACACCTCTGCAAGATTAAAGCCGCATATGTTAGAAGCCATTCCAACTGCAATTCCTAGGTTTGCACTGGCAAGGACGTTTGGAAAGGTCGTCGGCAAAAGAGTAGGCTCTTTCATTGTGTTGTCATAGTTATACACAAAGTCAACGGTTTCATGGTCTATATCACGAAAAAGCTCCGTGCAAACCTCGTCTAGTTTTGCTTCGGTGTAACGAGCGGCAGCATAGGTGTCGTCCTTGTAATAAACCTTGCCGAAATTGCCCTTTGAGTCTATGAAGGGGGTCAGCAGGGAGTCGTTACCTCTGGTAAGACGCACCATTGTTTCATAAATTGATTGGTCGCCATGAGGGTTTAGCTTCATGGTTTGACCGACTATATTGGCACTTTTGGTACGTCCCCCTGTAAGCAATCCCATTTTATACATCATATACAAAAGCTTGCGGTGGGAGGTCTTAAAGCCGTCAATCTCAGGCAGGGCGCGGGCAAGTATGACGCTCATCGCATAGGGCATGAAGTTTTTTTCCAAGGTTTCGGTTATAGGCTGCTTAATAACCTCTGCGTGCAAGCCAATGGGTATATCTTTCTTTTTCTTCTTGTCTGCTTTTGTCGCCAAAGCACATTCTCCGTTCAATATGAATAAGATGGGATGCGGTGAAAAACTTCATAACCGTAATAATTAGAAAAGAGTGAACTAATTGAGCAATCAATACTACAACGACCAAGCAGGTGTTTCCGGTTCATGCGGAAATTTTCCATGCTTTTTACCAATTTGCCCATGCCCAGCTCCAGTGGCACAGAAACGCAATGAGGCAGCATGGTTCGGAGCAACCGGCGCACAGGTTATCGCACCAAATGCACCAGTTGTATTCAACACTGCAGCACAACCGGCTGTTTTACCAGATGCCTTTTCCGTCATACCACCTTCAACCGTCACCATTAACGAAAGAGGACAGTATCTAGTATGGTTTACAGCTCTACCAGGCAACTCAAACGTAACCTTAGCGTTATTCCTTGACGGCGTTGAAGTACCCGGAAGCCGTTTTGTCGGACTTACCAGCGCAGGCAGCTTAAACGGCTTTGCACTGATAACCGTTGCAAAAGCAGACGTACCAGCAGATTTACAGCTTCGCAATGTAGACCCTGTCAACAATGCGACAATCCAAGCAGGACCTCTCGCAGATACTCTATCTGTAGCACTTACTATTCTAAAGCTGTAATAAGCTAAAGCTGAACTAAATTAAAGTAGTAATTAAACTAAATAGTAACTGAACTAAAGTAGTAACAAAACTTAAGCCTTGCCTAATGTGAAAGTCGCTTTCCCATTAAGCAAGGCTTATTATATCAAAAAAAGAATTATATTGCAACTATAGTCAATTAGACACATTCTGTGGTAGAATAATAGCATTGCCGATACTGGGGAAGAGGGTGCAGATGTGAAGATTACACTGCGGCTATGGTTGTATATAACGTTCATTGTAGTAATCGTGCTGGCGTTGATATGGTACTTTCAAATAGTGCTACTGCCAGACTCTTATTATAATTCGTCTGTTGCGGAAATAGATTCCTATGCAAATGTTATATTGCAATACTGGGAAGGCTCTCGCGGGTCTATCACTCCCGATGCAGAAGCTGAGCTTGAGAAGTTGGTTATGACCAACGGGCTTCATGCTTCGGTGTACTTATCCGACTGCGAAGTCATTTTCAAAACAGGCTGGGAGCTTGAACCGTCTAGGTTTACCTCTGCTGATATTAGAAATGTTTTAAAAGGACAGTATATCACAAGAGATTACTCTCGCCCCGGATATGGACAAGCCTTGCTCATAGCAAAGCCGGTGTATATGTACCGAGAAACCTATGACCATGTGGGAATAAGTGCAGTGTTAGTTGTAGCTGCGCCGATTGCGCCTGTGGAAAACATGCAACTTCTTCTTGTGGAGCAGCTTTTGATAATAACGATTTTTTCGTTTATTATCGCGCTGTCAATTGCATTTATGGTGTCAGGGCAATTTGTTAAGCCTATTCGGGTTGCCGAACGTGCCGCCCATGAGATTGCAAAGGGCAATCTTTCGGCAAGGATAAATTCTCAAGATAAATCAGAAATAGGGGATTTGTCCCGTACTATTGATAACATGGCGGAAAAACTGGCTCAAATTGAAAACATGCGCAGGGATTTCATCGCAAACGTATCCCACCAGTTTAAGACGCCCCTGTCAATCATTCAAGGGCATACAGAGCTTATTTATGATATGCTGCCAGAGGAACAGGAAAAGGAAATAGAGCAATCGTACAATGTAATACTTCGAGAGATTCAGCGTCTTGACAAAATGTCGAAAGACATTCTGCAACTTTCAGAACTGACGAGCGGCTTGGCAGGTCCAACTTTCTGCGAAGTTGAGTTATATCCGTTTTGCGTTGAAATCTGCAAATCTCTTGAGATATTAAACAGCAACATAAAGCTAAAATGTAATATTTCAAGTAGCTTAACCGTGAATTTTGACCCAGTTCAAATGGATCATGTTTTCAGAAACATCATTCAAAACGCGATAAAACACTCAGAATGCACGAATTTATCAGTGGCGGCAGAGGATAAACCTGACAGCGTTCTAGTAAGAATTTGTGACGACGGAATGGGAATGCCTGAGGCAACTGTACAAAAACTGTGGATACGGTTTTTTAAGGGCAATCAAAAAGACCGCACTGGTAGCGGTCTTGGAATGGCAATCGTTGCGGCTGTTTTGGACGCCCATGGCTACAAATACGGAGTAAAAAGCCCTACGGACTATTATGGAACGCCCTGCGGAACAGAAATATGGTTTGAAATCAGAAAGACGTAGCGGCGACACTTGCGGTCGCAAGACTGTTAGTCATCAAACAGAAGGTTTGCAGTCAGGGCAAATACCTCTGACAAAGACATCAGTTTGCTTAATAACAGAGCCTTTAAGAGAGCTGTCTGCAATAATGCTTGGGGGAGTGGAGAAATCTATAACCTTGGAGCATTTTTCGCACTTAAAATGACCGTGGTCATCTACAAATGCGTCATATCGGACTTGACCTTCTTCAATTCTGACATCACGGCAAAGACCGTGCTCCATAAACACATTCAACGAGTTGTATACCGTCATTTTCGACAGTGAGGGCATAGATTCATGAAGCGCAATATAAATTTCATCAACAGTTGGATGTGTTCTGTTCTCACGAAGATACTGTAATATGCGGATTCTGGGGTGCGATGCGCCAATACCGCATTTTTTTAATGCGAGAACTTCATTATTTGTTGACAAAATCTTCACCTCATACGACGTAGTATTATAGTAAGGGCACACTTCGCAATGCAATGCATTATTCAGTAACCCAAATCTATATTGATTATAAATTGCAAAACCATTTTTGTCAAGGTGTGTGCGATTTTATCGTCAAGCAAAATTTGTCAAAACATGTGGGTTTACGTAAAAAAGCCATTTCTGATATGAATATATTAAAAAAGCCACCCGATGTGTTTTTCGAGCGGCTCAATGTATGTTATTTTGCAATAGCTTTCAACGTTATTTCATGAACTACAACGCTTGAACTGATTTCATCAACTTTTGATTCCAATCGGTTGAGAACCGTAGTGTTCGAAGTTATTCTCTGCGTATGCCCCTCAATTGCTTCAAGCGCAATTTGAATACGAGGCATCTCAATGAGCTCCATTTTTATTAGAGTAGATTTTGCTAATTCGGCGTGTTCTGTTAAACCGACAACGTCGGATTTTAGGACGTTGACGTCGGACGTTAGGGCGTTGACGTCGGTTTTGAGTTCGCTGATATCATGCTCCATTCTGTCAAGCCTGCCGTTAATATGGGCAATATCACCTTGCATCTGCCTAATGTCGCCTTGCATCTGCCCGATAGTACCATTAATCTGCCCAATGTCGCCTTGCATTTGCCCCATGTCACCACGCATTAGCTCAAGCAATGCTAAAATCTTTTCTTCGTTATTCATAATACCCCCCCCTAAATATTTATACATATCAAAAACAGCTCGAACGTTGCGCTGATTAATCTCTTTAGTCTTATGATAACATTCGACAAGCAGCGTGTCAATGTCTTTTTAGTGTATGACCATAGGTCGAGTGGCTCACACAGTACCCGCTGTGCGCCATCTGATATCGTCTACCAAATCAAATGCAGCGTCTTTTATCCGTTTGGGCTGTACTGTGAAAAACTCAATAACAGGCTCGGATTTCTTGATGTTCCAGAGACCTGCTACTTGACCGTTTATGGCAATTGTCGGTAGGCAGATTCCTGATTTCAGTACGACCTTGCTTTTATACTCCGATGGTAAAATTGCGCTTCGTTCCGTGTAGGATACTATAAGTGGGTCGAAGCCTGAGAGTAGCGTCAGCTCTGGAATGCCGCCCATATCGGCATCATTGTCAACGTAATAATAGACGCCTCGGTCGTTTTCAAGCCGCGAAAACTCATCCAGGTCTTGGGCTGGCAATTTCTTTTTGTCGTCCCGCCATAAGCCTAAAAACCACGCTGCATCTGAAAGCGTGGCAGGACCATACGCCGTAAAAAATCTACGGAGCAGTTCGGGCAAGGCTTCGTCAGCCGTTTGAGTCGGCTCGGCACTTATTAGGTCAAAGTCACGGCTTGCCATATTCCGAAAGGCAACCTTGCCAATCCGAGCCAGATAGACGAAAATTCCGCCCCATGGTGAAAACATACTGTCGATCACCTTACTATCGTAATCACGAGCGAAAATACGCCGCATTTCGGCGCGGGAGCACACGCCGTCCTCCATAAGCGCCGTTATTTTGCTGACTACATCCTTCATTTCATCTTCGCCTAGACCAAGCCAATCATACGAAGCTTCTTCCGAATGGAGACCAAGGAGCAATGGCAGGTCCTCAAAATCGACGCCGTGTAATGTGCCGCGATAGAGCCATGTTTTTGTAAGAGCGTTTTTCCAACCCATAAGGTCAGCCCCGCGAATTAACGCAGAAAAAGCGACATTGCGGTGAAACCAGCAGTGCAAGCCGAGAAGCTCCCTTGATAGTTGCTGAATATCATCGCATTTTCGTGATAAGTATAGCCCGTGCATACGCCTTTGCAGGATTTGTTCCTTAATCTTATCCATGAGTATCGCTCCTTGCTCCTATTTAGCGCAGCATCCTAAAGTGTACATATCTAGTAATTACCGTGCAAAACACGCTACCAGCCCAGCTTTTTTAAAAGGTACGTACTCTCAAGACCAAACTGGTTGCACCACGCTGTTACCTTAGTATGGTCGGTGGTTTTTTTATTTTTTATGGCTCGAATCAGGACGTTTTTTGCAGTGTGCTCAATGGAGGTAAACTCCAAAAGCTCCACTGAGTATCCGAAAACCTCCAACACTAAGGCTCTTAGCGTATCGGTTACCATGGTGATAAATTTATCCCTCTGAACGCCGTGCTTAAGCATGGGCATAAGCGCATCGTTTTTTACAGTGTATTGCAGTTCATGCTGACAGCATGGGGCTAGCAATATAATCTTTGCGCCGTCCTGCACTGCCCTTACGATTGCGTCATCCGTTGCTGTGTCACATGCGTGTAATGCGACAACCATGTCCGACGGGGTTACCTCGGCGGCGTCCACCCAGCCTGTGACAAATCTTAAATGAGGGGCAAAGCCAACGACTGCGGCTATCTCACGGCAGGTTTCTAAAACATCACTTTTAATGTCAACACCTGTGACGGTTACGCTACGGTTTTCTGTTACGGTAAGGTAGTGGTACAGGGCAAAAGTAAGGTACGCCTTGCCGCACCCGTAATCTGTGACATTTATATTGACGTTTTTGGGTATAAATTGAACGCAATGTTTCGCAATTTCAAGAAATTTGTTTAACTGAATGAACTTATCATATCTGGAGGGCTTGACCTTGTAGGCTTCGTCCATTATTCCAAGCTTTACCAAAAAGGGGAGTTGGTCGCCGTCACTTAAAATATGGTTTTTCTGCCTGTTATGGGAGGATGCTTCGGACAAGCTTTCGGTGCTAGACAAAAGCTTTGATTTGTCTAGGTTTTTAGCAATCACAGTCAATTTGCCTTTTTTACTGGTTAGGCATGTAAATACGCGATTTTCGGTAAAAAATACGGCGTTTTTATAGGTTTTTATGGTAACTTGCAGGTAGTTATCAAGGTCGTTATTGGAAATGTTTTTATGTAAAGCTTTTTTGTCGTCAATCCATTCTGCTTGATAAAAAAGTTCGCCTGAGAGGGTGACTGGTCTTAAATCAATGCGAGAGCTGTGTTCAACGCTTATCGGAACGCTAAACACAGCTTTTACAATGGGTGATTCGGTTTTTAAATGCACAATTAGCTGACTGAAATCCATATATTACTCCGTAACCTGAAAATTTTCGTCACATTTGTAGCCCTTGCCCCAAACCGTCGCGATAATGCCACGATGCGCTCCTAGCTTTTCGCGAATTTGCTTTACATGAGTGTCAACTGTTCGGGCATCGCCTAAAAACTCATAGTCCCAAACTTCTGTTAAAAGCTGTTCGCGGGAGTACGTTTTTTGGGAGTTCTCCATTAATAAAAGCAATAGGTCAAACTCCTTGGGGGTTAATGACAGGGGCAGATTTTGCAAGGTGGCTTGCTGGGATTCTTTGTCAAGGCTCAATGCTCCGATAGTTACCTTTGAGCCTTTTTCTGGGTACGCCCTTGCGAGCAATGCCCGTATTCTAACCAGAAGCTCCTTTGGCGAAAACGGCTTAACCACATAATCGTCAGCACCAACCTCAAAGCCGCCTACGATATCTGACTCATCTCCCCGAGCCGTCAGCATAATAATTGGCACTCTAGACACACGCCGCACTCTTGCACAGACCTCACGTCCGTCAAGACCCGGCATCATAACGTCAAGCAGTAGCAGTGAGTACTGGTTTGTTAGTGCAAGCTCCAAACCTTTTTCACCGTTATCCGCCTGATCCACCTCATAGCCTGCCCGAAGCAAATACGGCACAACAAATTCCCTAATGCCTTGTTCATCCTCGACCATTAAAAGCTTTTGCATAACTTCACCCCTTAATTATTTGGCGGTTACCTCGCATGACGACACCAGTCCGTTTACCGTCGTGGCTGATATGGTTACTTTTCCTTTGCTGACGGCTGTGATTTTTCCGCGACCGTCCACTGAAACTATTTTAGAATCTGACGAAGCCCATGTCAGAGCTTTGTTTGGGCTTGCGATATTCATGCTGGGTTCAAATTTTGCTTTAAGAGAATATGACCTGCCTGCTTTTAGCTCCATACTGAGCTTGTTAAGCTCAATTGATTGAGGCATAGAAAAAATTTTTAATTGACAAATGGCTTTTTTTCCGCTATTGTTTTCAGTAACTATTATCTGCGTTGAGCCAACTGTTAATGCCTCCACAAAGCCTTTTTCATCAACTGTCGCTACATTCGGCTTCGAGGACTTCCATGTAAAATCAGTTTCGGCGTCACTTGGCTGAACCTCGACGGCAAGATGGGCGACAGCGGAAGCACCAAGGCCCAGTGTAAGCTCCTTGGTTTTTGGATGGAGAATTAGCTTCGCGGCATGTCCGTCGTTTTCACATGCATTGCAGCTTGAAAAAAGAAACATGAGCATGGCAAAAGCAGCAAAAAAAGCTGCACCTCTTCTCATATGCACCATCACCCCTTTGGTTTTATTTTAATGTATAGCGCGGTCAAAGTCAAGCAACACGGATTCTTTGTTCTAACTTTTACAACGGTTTCTTTTTATTTAAAGACTGAATAAAGGATTTGCAACGGTTTTTTGCAAATATTACTTGACATATTTGTCAGAAAAAGCTATAATACGAAATTGTGATACGGCTAGTGCCACAAGCAATAACTCGTATACATTCGTGAGGTAGGAAAATGAAACACAGCAAAAGCCGGGACGGCAAAGCTCAAGATTTGAGCAGGCAGCCGCCTAAAATAGCTGATGGTCATGTCACCTTTGATGTAAGGTTAGTTTCTGAAGGACAGACAGTTTCATTTAAGCATGATTTTGACCTTTCGGAGCTTTCATTTTATGACGAGCGTCCGATAGCAGAACCACTGACTTTTGAAGGTAGCGTTAAGAATTCCGCAGGACTTCTTCAGCTCGCAGGCACGGTTTCATCCAATTTACACTTGGTATGTGACAGGTGTCTCAAACCCTTTAATCGAGTTAAAAGTGTTAAAATTCATAAAAATCTTACTGTTTACCACGTTACTTCTGATGATGATGACTCAGACGCATTAGTTTACTGTCCGGGCGGTTTTTGTGACCTTGAGGA
>JAVBKA010000125.1:0-3768 GCA_031546715.1 Oscillospiraceae bacterium
CTCAACAATAATAATATCGTCCCCTATTCGCCTGACGCATTCCCATGGAACACAGTGCTCCTCATGCCCGAAAAGCCCCATCAGCCCTCCCCCCTCGGAAACGATGATTGCCACGATTCTGCCCGTGAGTGCATCAACCTCAACATCAACAGGGAAGCCGAGCCTGCACCCATCGCATACGTTTATTACTTCTTTACAGCGCAAATCAACAATTCTGCAATTCATAAAACCACCTCACAATATTGTATGAGGTGGTTTTATTATTAGAATTATGAGTGAGTTGTTTTTTATAAAGCGTAATATTTTGCATTATCATGCTCACTTAACCCTGTCGCTCCGCACTTATAAAAAACATTTGATAAAGCGAGAGTTTTAGTATAGAATGAAGATAATACGACTATAGGCTCATAGATTTCCGAAAGGATGCTGTACATGCACAACACAATAACTACATTTAATCCTATATATATACGCAAGTTCACAATGGTATCTCTCTTTTCAGGCGCAGGTGGTTTAGATATCGGCTTTGAAAACAAAGGCATACATACTATTTGGGCCAATGACATTGATAATGACGCTTGTGAAACTCATAAGCAATGGTCATCGGCTACTGTAGTTCAAGGGGACATTAGTAAAATCGACTTGTCGGATATTCCCGATTCTGACATTATTTCAGGAGGCTTTCCCTGCCAAGGATTTTCGCTGGCGGGACCCAGAAAAATAGACGATGCAAGAAATGCACTTTATAAATATTTCGTTAGGCTTGTTGAAACAAAACAGCCCTATGTTTTTGTTGCTGAAAATGTTAAAGGAATCCTAACTCTAGGCGACGGAGCGATTATTGAGGCTATTATAGAAGATTTTTCTTCAAGAGGGTATGATGTATTTCCTTCTTTAGTCAATGCTGCCGACTATGGCGTTCCGCAGGACAGATGGCGCGTGATTTTGATAGGTTTTAGAAAGGATTTAGGCGTTACAAAGTATACCTTCCCCAAGCCTTTTAGCAGTAAAACAACCTTAAGAGACGCTTTGGAGGGTTTCCAGAAGCAAAGGCAAGCGACATCTGTCAGGGAGCTTTTTCCCCGAGATATATGAGCCGTAACAGAAAGCGCGGTTGGGGCGAAGTATCTTATACAATTCCCGCCATGAGTAAGCAAGTTACGCTTCACCCGTCCTCACCTGATATTAAAAGCTAGGAGAGGATTCATGGGCTTTTGGTGGCAACTCAGAAACCAGAAGATTTAGCTGGCAAGAAGCTGCGGCAATACAAACCTTCCCAAAAGATATGGTGTTCGCAGGAAATCTAACCAGCAAGTACAAGCAGATAGGTAACGCAGTTCCTGTTAAGCTTGCCGAGGTTGTGGCATCGGATGTATACGATATTTTGCTGGATTTCCTGAACAATCGCAAATAAATGGCGGCGATGTTGTAAATGGCGAACCAAACCCAGAAAGGAAAAGCCTTTGAATATGCTTGCCTAAAGGCTTTAGAAGACGGACTCTCATCAACTCAAGCCGTAGTAATTGAGAACAGCCCCGCTTTTGAAACAGCTCAAGGGTTTTACTCTGATATGGACTTAAAAACCATAAAAAATGGAGCGAGATTGAAAACAAAGATACAAAAGTGTATCAAGCTTTGCTGAACGCTTTCGTTTCAGAACTAAAAAGACTTGCTGGCGATAACGAGGCTGTGCCAGCCTTACTTCTCAAATATTTGCTGGGCAAAAATGACTTTTACAAGATAATTACGAAGGATTCTAAAAAGCTTACACAAATTCAAGCTTATAATATTTTTGGTACGTTAAACAAGCAATCACTCAAATTCAAAGCAGAGACAAAGGTACAGCAACTGAAACTGCCAACTAAATTTTTTGATATCAGCTATAAAAGCGGCTCGAAAAACACTGTTATTGTCACCTGTGATAACGGATGGGCTATTTCTTTTAGAATACACAATGCGAGCACCTTCGTTGAGCCTTCGCTTAAGTTTGATGTCCAGTTAGTCGGCGTTCCCCAGTCATTGCATACGCAGATAGAGCCGTGGTAAGTGGCTAATTTTTTAGCCGTTGCGCCTCGACCTCAACTTTTGCCCGCTTCCCACCCCGAGCACTCCCAAGTTTCCTCTTCATCACCGACACCCCTGAGAAAAGCCCGATGAGCACGATAAATATTGCCAGATAGCTGCAAACGAAGTCTGTCGTATCTGCCGCCAAGAGCGCACTATGACGGGTTTTTCTTGTACCTTGGTGTAGTTCAATCGCTGCAACACTCAAACAATAGTTGTAAAAAATCAATAGCAGTGGTACAATATTCCTAATGAAGCGAGGGGTTTTATGATAATAAATTACTTGGCTATTCTTGCATTTTTGCTCCTAGGCTGCCTTGCGGCGGGACGAGGCGCAAGGCTTCACAAGCGGGGCATTAACGCCTTTGTTTTTGGCGTTACCGATAAAACGGACTTTCTGCTCATGCCAATTGTGCTATTTTTCCTCTATACGATTATTGCCATTGCGTTCAACCTTCCTTTGCCCTCATGGCTACGCAATCGCTTTTTTGAAGTGCCTGTGCTTAGATGGATAGGGCTCGGGATTTGCTTTTGCAGTCACATTTGGTTTGCAATTACGCTAAAATCCTTCGGTAAGTCTTTTAGAATCGGCATTGATGAAAAATCTCCCGATAAACTAGTCACATCAGGGATGTTCGCCCTCAGCCGCAACCCTATTTATGTCGCATTTCTGACATTTTTCGCAGGAATGCTGCTTATTCACCCCAACGTTGCCATAAGCGCAGTATTTCTCGCCTTTGGTCTTGCTATTCACCGTCAGATTTTGAGGGAAGAAAAGTTTCTCAAAGTCCATTACGGTAAGGAATATGAGAATTATTGCAAGGCAGTCAGGCGGTATTTGTAGCCATGTGCGGTAGGTTTGAATGTGACGGAGAGTTTTCTCCAAGTGACATGGTAAACGTTCTTACTCTAAACGGTAATGAAAAAATGCGATGGGGCATAGTCAATCCAACTGCAAGAGCTATAATCATTAACGTTCGGATAGAAACTGCCAACCTAAAGCCTATGTTTGCGCAGTCGTTTCAAAATCGGCGATGCGTAATCCGTTGCGAGGGTTACTACGAATGGGGCGCAATTTGCAAGGAAAGCGACCAGACCTCACTTATTCCCGATGACAATGAACTTGTTGGAAAACAGCGGTACTTGTTTACCCCTGCCGATTCCACGCATATGTTCATGGCTGGAATCTATGAGCTATCTCTCGGCGCACCCCGATTTGCTGTACTTACCACCAACCCAGACCACACCATCCAACCAATCCACCACCGTATGCCCGTCCTACTCACAAGCTCAGACATACAGCCATGGCTGGAATCAGGGGTAGTGCCGCCTAGTCCTGAACTTAAACTAAAAACCGTATAATACTAGAAGCTAATCAGCCCGACGGTTCCCGTCACCCCTTTGACCAGTTCATCATCAGCAAAACCCCCGCCGCTCGTTGGGGCACAACCGACGACTTAGTAGGTCCTGCCGTGTTTTTGGCGTCGTCTGCTTCGGACTTCGTCAACGGACATATGCTGTATGTTGACGGCGGTATTTTGGCGTATATCGGCAAGCAGCCGTAGGGTTTGAAATAGCAGCAAGGGAGGCAGTATGAAACGATGTTCTATCGTTTTATACTGCCTCCCTGTTGTTGCTGTCTGCATAGACAGGTTGTTAGTTTGGCACCCCCGGCGAGAATCGAACTCACAACTAGCCCTTAGG
>JAVBKA010000088.1:0-9893 GCA_031546715.1 Oscillospiraceae bacterium
TCTAAGCAGTTTCCAAGGGTAATATTAGCGCTTTGAAGCGCAGAGTAAGCAGAACGAAAGATGCCATCAATATGCTCTTGAAGCTCATTGGCTCTATCAATCATGCCCATCATTTCACGAATAAGAATGTTGCGCTTTCTGTCCATAAGGTCGTAACCAAGACGTGCCAAGGATAGGCTACGCTTAATTGCCATCATATTTCCTTTTGTTGGGACTACGTTTGGCACATTCTCACCACCTTAAACAAAATTAAAACACTAAACGCCGCGTAATGAAATAATTGCATCCTCTTGATAGTATTTCTTTAACAGAACAGCATCAACACGGTCTAGCTCTTCCTTAGGCATGATACTCAGGCATTGCCAACCGATTTCAAGAGTTTGGTCAATTGAACGGTTTTCATCCTGCGATTGAGAGACAAAGTACTTTTCAAAAACCTTGCCGAATTCAACATACTTTTTATCTATTTCGCTAAGCTCGTCTTCACCGATAACGCTTGCTAATGCTCGCGCCTCTTGAACGCGCGCGTAGGAGGAGAACAACTGGTTACTCAAGGAAGGGTGATCCTCTCGGGTAAAGCCTTTACCGATACCGTCCTTCATAAGTCTTGAAAGGCTTGGCAGAACAGTAATCGGAGGATATGTGCCGCCTTGGTCAAGCTCGCGGTCAAGAACGATTTGTCCCTCAGTGATATAACCTGTAAGGTCAGGAATCGGGTGAGTGATATCATCGTTAGGCATGGTTAAAATTGGAACCTGTGTAACTGAGCCACTTTTACCTTCAATCATTCCGGCGCGCTCATAAAGTGATGCTAAGTCAGAGTAGAGATAACTTGGGTAACCCTTACGTGACGGGATTTCGCCTTTTGAGGAGGAGAACTCACGCAAAGCTTCGCAATAAGAGGACATGTCTGTCATAATGACAAGCACGTGATATCCAAGTGTAAAGGCAAGGTACTCAGCAGTTGTCAGAGCGCAACGCGGGGTGAGAATACGCTCAATAATTGGGTCGGATGCAAGGTTCATAAACATAACAACGCGCTGTAATGTACCGGATTCTTCAAAATTTCTTCTGAAAAAGTCAGCAGTGTCGTTTTTTACGCCCATTGCGGCAAACACGATGGCAAAACCGCCAGCATCGTCGTCACCGACTTTTGCTTGACGAACCATTTGCGCAGCAACTTCGTTATGCTTCATACCTGCGCCAGAGAAAATAGGCAACTTTTGACCGCGAATAAGAGTACTCATGCCGTCTATAGCGGAAATTCCTGTATAAATACAGCTTCTTGGGTATTTACGAGAAACTGGATTAATGGCAGTACCGTTGATGTTGCGGCGTTCTTCTGGGAAGACTTCGCCTAAATTGTCAATAGGTGCGCCTGCGCCAGAGAAAACACGCCCAAGCATTTCCTTTGACAAGGGAAGCTCCATTGGGTGACCGACAAAACGAGTATTTACGTTATCAAGAGAAAGTCCGCGAGTTCCTTCAAATACTTGAACAACAGCGCGTTCGCCTTCTTGCAGAATAACTCTGCCAAGTCTACGTTCGCCGCTTTTCATGGTTAGCTCACACATTTCCTCATAGGCGACGTCTTTAACGCCATCGATTGTAACTAAAGGTCCGGTGATTTCGGAAAGCCCTGCATATTCAATTCGCATTAGCTATTCGCCTCCAAAACCTTAGCAATAGATGAGTCGATGAGTTTTTCCATATCGTCAAAAAGTTCTAATTTATCGTTAGGTATTTCGTATTTAATACGGATAATTGTGTCAAAAAGTCCTGTTTCACGAAGCTGTGAAATGGGAATGCCCTTTTCCACAAGAATCTTAGAGTTATCATAAAGCTGTAGCATAACCTGAATCATGCGCTTTTGCTTTTCAATAGGTACATAGGTATCTGTTGCATGGTACGCGTTCTGTTGCAAAAAGCCCAGACGAACCACACGAGCGCATTCAATAATCAGCTTCTGCTCCTCAGGGAGAATGTCCGCACCGATGAGCTTAACGATTTCCATAAGCTTAGATTCCTCTTGTAAGAGACGGGAAAGCCTTGTTCTAAGGTCAGCAAAATCACTGCCAAGACGTTTTTCAAACCATGGCTCTAGTTCTCCGATGTACTCAGAATAGGAGGTTATCCAATTTATAGAAGGGAAGTGACGTGCGTATGCAAGTTGACGGTCAAGTGCCCAGAAGGTACGGATAAAACGCTTTGTATTTTGAGTGACAGGCTCAGAGAAGTCGCCGCCTTGAGGTGATACTGCACCGATAACAGTGACGCTGCCTTCTGTGCCGTTTAGAGTAACCATGTAGCCAGCGCGCTCGTAAAACTCTGCAAGCCTTGAAGGTAGGTACGCAGGATATCCTTCTTCGGCAGGCATTTCTTCAAGACGACCAGAAATTTCACGCAAAGCTTCAGCCCAGCGGGAAGTCGAGTCAGCCATGAGAGCAACGTGGTAGCCCATGTCACGATAGTATTCAGCAATAGTCATACCTGTATAAATTGAAGCTTCACGAGCCGCAACAGGCATGTTAGACGTATTTGCGATTAAAACAGTTCTATTTAAAAGGGGTTTTCCGCTTCGTGGGTCAAGTAGCTCTCCAAATTCTTCTAAAACCTGTGTCATTTCGTTGCCGCGCTCTCCACAGCCGAGGTAGACGATAATATCAGCGTCAGACCATTTTGCAAGCTGATGCTGTGTGATTGTTTTTCCCGCACCGAAAGGACCAGGAACGGCGGCACAGCCACCTTTGGCGATAGGGAACAGAGTATCAATTATACGCTGACCTGTTACCAACGGACGGTCTATGGGCAAACGTTTTGCAACTGGACGAGGTCTTCTGATAGGCCAGAACTGAGCAAGTGTCAGCTTAGTGACACGACCGTCTGCATCCTTAACTTCGGCTAAAACATCGTCAACAGTGTAGTCGCCGTTTTTGACAGCAGTTGTAACAGTGCCTTCAATTGTAGATATACAGCGGTGATTAACCGTATCGGTTTCAGGGCAGGAGGCATACATAGTTCCCACTTTGATTTCATCACCGGTTTTAACATGCATTGTAACAGCCCAACGATTGTCTGGGTCTAAGGACGGGATATTGACGCCACGACCAATAAAGGCTCCTGTGCGCTTTTCGATGGCACGGAGCGGACGTGCAATACCGTCAAAAATCTGATGGAGCAAGCCAGGACCAAGCTTAATTGACATAGACATGCCCGTGCCGACAATAGTGTCGCCAGGCTTCATGCCTGATGTTTCTTCATATACTTGAATAACTGTAGTTTCGCCGCGAATACCAACGACTTCGCCAACCAGTCTTTCTGAACCGACATAGACGGTTTCCATCATCGCAAGACCGTTTGCTCCAGTACTGTTTCCGGTAACGTGAGCTTTTACAACAGGTCCGTTTATTCCATATACTGAGTATTCCAAGGTTTCGCCTCCAAGCAGTGTTTAGTCAGGATTCAATGTCTAAGCTATTGAGCAGCTTTTCCGCCGACCTCAAGACCAAACATTTCAGCAAAATGTGTAGATAACTCACTGAGAGTAGTGTCCATGCTTTCGTCTATTTGAATTTTTTTTGCGGGGCAAACTGCTCGTAATCCGCCGATTTGGAAGTTGCCCTCGTTAAAAGTCACTTTATGCTTAAGATCTAGCTTAGAAAGCTCAGCCGCAAGCGGCATATCGTTTGCGCAGAGAGAGACAACAGCGTCAGCGTCAAAGACTTGCATAGCGTTAATGAGAAGTTTTTTGAGATTCTCGAGGTAAGCAGTTGTCTTTACATACTCAGAAAGTTTTTTACGAACCTTCAAGATGACCTCGTTATTCATTTCGGTGCGGCGAATAGCTAGGTCACGCTTAGCCTCCATCATTTTCTTGGAAACGCGACGGCCGCTTTCAGTGTTTATGCGGGCAACTTCAATCTTAATGAAGCGGAACATTTCCGTTAGAGCATCATCCTCGGCGTTGTCTAGTGCTGCCTGACGCTCACGCTTTATTTGTTCGTAGACTTCATTGCTTTCAGCCACAGCATCCGCTGTGATGACTGATGTAAAATTGTCCAGTTTAATGTATGGATTATCCACGGGTATCCCCCCTGTGAGAAAACTTTAGCTAAATTTTGATACCGATTGCTTCGCGAATATAATGGGTAATGGAGTTAGGGTCACGACCAGTGCCATGACGGTCAGGAATTTCAACGACTAGAGTTCTTTTCTCTTTAAGCTTAAGGTCTCCGATTAATTCGGGACAAAACTTCGCAAGCTTTTCGGTGATTAAAACAATACCGATTTCCGGATCGGAAATGCATTTTGTAAGCGCGTCCTGAGCTTCTCGTCTTGTACCTGCAATCGTACCCCCGATACCTGCAAGGCGCAGACCTGTAAGGGTATCAAAATTATCAGAGATACAATGGTATTTCATACAATTTGAGCAGGTAGACGTCCGACGATCATAAGAGCTACGATTAGACCGTAAAGCGCAACACCTTCTGCAAGACCAACGAAGATAAGTGCTTTACCAAAGGTTTTCTCATTTTCACTGATTGCGCCGAGAGCAGCGGAAGCAGATGCAGCAACAGCGATTCCGCCGCCGATGCCTGATAAGCCTGTTGCTAAAGCAGCAGCGATTAGACCGCCAGTGACGTTTGTGATACCGCTAGAAACAGCAGATACGGTTTCAGCCGCAGCCATTGCATTTCCTAGACCAGTTCCGACGAAAACAACTCCTACACCGAAAAATGCAACGATTTGCATAACGAGAGAGTTTTTAACTGTTTTTCCTGCTTTTTGACGAAGATAAATTAAAACTAGCGGTGCAATAAGAAGAGCGACAAGGATTCCTGCTTGAATAAATTCCATAATGAACTAACCCTTTCTTTGTTTGTAATTTACTTGCATTGGTTCGAATTGACGACCTTCGCCGCCGTAAAATCTGCCAAACATTTCGTAGAAATCAAGCCTGAGAACCTGAATCCCGACGAGCAAGCCTTCAATTCCGATTACGATTAAATTTCCAAATATAATAACCAAAATTGAACTAAATGAATGTGGTGCATCATGGGGCTTTGCTAGAGCGTAAATAACACCCATAATTGATGCATGTGAGATTGCGTATGCGCCTACACGAAGGAAGCTTAAGGTATTTGTGATGTATGAGAGGAAAACCTCTATCATCTCGAAAGCATTTGACATTATAAAATCTGAAGTTGTGCCGTGGGGCTTCCACTTACCTCGTTTTTCAGCCATATGGCTGAGTGGCTCACGGAGGAATACTAAAATAAGCGGACAGAATATGCCGAGTAACAGCAGAACAGGAGGAACATCAAACTTTCCGAAGCCAAGGAACGGTAATACAACCATTACGATTCCCCAGTAGAGGACTAAGCCTGCTATACTATTTGAGCCAAAGAATTTCTTCTCTGCGTTTTTCTGGCGAATTCCGTTAATAATGTTGAAAATCAACGCTATTGTTATTAGTGCCGCGCCGCCGTAGACGGAGTAAAGTAAGAGCTGGTCAGTGTCATGCAAGGGCTTAAAGTTAAAAACGGCTTCCCATTCCTCATAACCAAAGACGCTTCCGAAAACCAGACCACCGAAGAGCATTGACGCAACGCCTGCATATGAGATAACCCGCCCCAGCCACATGCCCTTCATCTTCCACATCAAAAATCCGACGAGGACTAGAATCGCACCTTGACCAAGGTCGCCAAACATGATTCCGAATAATATAGAGTAGGTGATTGCCATTAATGGAGTGGGGTCTATTTCGTTGTACGACGGAAGTCCGTACATTGAAACAAATGGCTCAAACGGTTTAAATAGCTTATTGTTTTTCAGCTTTACAGGCGGAGTGTAATCAACAAGAGTGTTTGCGTCCTCGCTGACGACTACAAAGTTAAGCGACCTATAAGCGTCAATACCTGCGACAAAATCATCATACTTATCAACAGGAACCCAGCCTAAAATATAGAAGCTCTCGAGAGTGTGTCCAGCAAACTGCCGTATTCCCCAGGAATCGTTCATGTATCTAACATAAGAGTAGTATGAAAGAAACTTTTTAGCCTCTGTATCTTTTAATACCCTCAACTCATTATCAAGAACCTGAATGCGCTCACGAGACTGCATAGTGTCGTTTCTGATAAAAGCTTCAGCTTCCACAGCGGTTCCGAAAATTCTATCAGAAAGTATTATACGTTCAAATTGAAGTGAGGCAAGAAGCGAATCAACGTTCTCAGCGTTAGCCCTCGGCGTTAGGTACATTCCATAAACATAATCTCGTTCTTCGCTGGTAGCAAAGAAATATATGTCTTGCCTGTTCAAAATACTGTTTTTAAAGCTGCCATAAACGTCTGTGGGCAATCTGCCGAAACGGAATTTAACAAATCGAAAATGGGAAAATTCTTGGAGCGGAACGCTTACGTCCTCTAGATGACCAATTTGAGAAAGAACTTGCTCGTTTTCATTTACTCTGCCACGCAGTCTCTCTAGTTCATCAATAAGTGAGTTATACTTCTGGTCAAACTCCTTAAAGAACCGCTTAACTTCTAGTGTGTCCAAGGCTTGCTTATCAAAATCACCGTAATCCAACGCAACACCGGTTCTGTCAGAAATAAGCTCGGCATGCCTCACAAATTCTGCAAAAGGATTTTGCAAATCAAACGGATGAAGACCGTTGACACGCTTCATAACTGACAGAGTGGATTCAGGATGAAACTCCCTACCTATAATACAGGAGCGCACTACTTGGTCAAACTCCAGTAACGGACCGACAATTGTAACAAGCTTCATTTGAGAAACAGCCAAAGCGTGCACCTCCTTTCAGCAACATAATAAATTTCAATCGCAATTAGTCTCTGCCTGTAAAAAACTTGGCTGCTTCTTCAGGAGGAACCTTAAACTTGACACATTCGATGGCTTGAATAAGGTTGTTTAGCTCTAATTCAGCAAGGTTCATGTAAGACAGCATTGTCATTACGGTAGGCAAACTCTCGTGTATGCCAGAGCGATAAAATTCATATCGGATGTTTTGAGAATATTTTTCCGCATATGGCTCGTCAGCCGCAAAGAATTTTCCATAAAACGAGCTTCTAAGGAGCTTCATAAGCTCATCGTTTGTAGGAGCAAGGTACATTGAACGAATAAAATCAGCCTTTAATCTGTGATTTATGGGCAGAAGGTATTTATAAACCAATGTTTCGTGTTGTGCTACATCCTTGGACTGACTGGAGGCTTCGTCTTTTTTCGCAGAATCGCCCGCTGCATAAAAGCTACGCAGACGCATGATTACGACGATATTGTGTAGGTCGGCCTGCATACCCACATTATCTAACAGGCGGGTGCGGTCATTTCCTGTGCGCGTCTTTTTAATATTATCGTACAATGAGCGAAGATAATGCCCTCTAAGGGCAATTTCAACAGTAGAGAATTCTGGGAAGCCGCCGCCCTCGGGGCGCAAACGCTGTAATATATGCACGAAATCTGTTTTAGAAACAGCATCTAGCAATTCATCATAATTAGAAGCATGGGAAAGTGCTTGATAATTAATTTTTGAGTGCCTGTCAAAGAAGTGAGGCATATTAAAGGTGTAGCTCTCATGCTTTCCGATACGGGCAAACTGCAAAAACCGCATAATCTGAGATATTTCGACCACCAAAACAGGATATTTCATAAGCTCGATGTCAGCCTTATCCATGTAGGGCATTAATCTGAGATATTCCTCAACATTAAAGCGAGTTAAGGCGGTTTCAAGCTGAGTACGCGTAACCTCTTGAAGGTTCATTCCGTCAAGTGCGCCTGACCAACGAGGCTGAGAGCGAAGAAAGTTGGCGACTTGAGCAACGTTTGGTAGAGATACAATGCGGCGATAATCATCAGAGCGCAACCGCATACCCCAAAGCGCGCGACATTTAGTTGCAACTGCACCGTAAGTCATTAAATTTTTCAGCATAATTAATCCCTATCGACAATTAAGTGAAACAGCTTATCAACCCACTCATCGCCATGGTCGGAAAAGGTTTTATCAAGGAGCTTGAGATCCTCTTGGAACTGCCTGTCAATTTCGGTAATTTTCTCATTAGCTAACTCGTTTTCCTTACGCCTCACCATTGCAATGCGATGTTCAGCACGTTCAAGGTATTCATGACGAATCCCTGCGCACTCTTCCTTAAGGTCGATAGACAAGGTTTGAAGCTTCTGGTGAGCTTCATCAGAAATCTGTCGTGCCTTGTTCTCAGCTTCGATTATTCTATTTATTAAGTTGACATGTTCCACTGGTTAGCTCACATCCTCAACGTATTAATTGGCTCACATTTGACGCTTGAATTAATATATCACTTTTGGAAGCATTTTACTAGTTATTTTTTTTTAAAAGTCTATAATTATTTTGTGTCTTTTTCGGATAAACTTGGTAATGATGCACAAATGCTTCGTTGATTAGTAAAAAAGCTTATGTTTTTGTTCGTAGATGGTTTATTTGGTCATTTTAGCAAGGCTGTGCCGATAAATTTTGGTACAAAAGATTTTACCATCAGAACTCATTAAAACAGTTGACCGTACCATGATAATATGTTATTCTAATCATTAACCTAATTATAGAAACGACCTTTTGCCAACCATTTTAACAGTGTCAATGCCTTTTCCGGCGAGAAGAAACTGACATTGAACTTGTACGCACGCTTATTATTTATAGGTGATGCAATAGTTATACTACATTTATTATTCGCCGGAGAAACGGAAACCTTTTATGGACTATAACAGCACATTACAACTGCCGGAAACTGAATTTCCAATGAGAGCAGGACTGCCTAAGCGTGAGCCTGAAATGCTTAAGAGCTGGCAGGAGCAAAACCTTTACGAACAAATTCAAGAAAAAGGCAAGGACAAGCCTCTTTTCATTTTGCATGACGGCCCGCCATTTTCTAATGGGGACATTCATGCAGGACATGCTTTAAATAAAATTTTGAAGGACTTTGTAATACGCTATAAAACCATGGCGGGCTTCCGTGCTCCTTATGTTCCTGGCTGGGATAATCACGGTATGCCAATTGAAAGCGCGATTATCAAAAAGAACAAGCTTGACCGTGCAAAAATGAGCGTGCCTGAGTTTCGTAGCGCATGTCACGACTTTGCGCAAAATTTTGTTGACCGCCATACTGAGCAGTTTCAACGTTTAGGCGTTCTCGGTGACTGGAAACATCCATACTTGACCATGGACCCCTCTTTTGAAGCCGAAGAAATTAAGATTTTTGGCGAAATGTATGAAAAAGGCTTTATATATAAGGGGCTTAAGCCCGTTTACTGGTGCGCCCATGACGGCACTGCCTTGGCAGAGGCTGAAATTGAATATGCAGACGACCAGTGCCGTACTGTCTATGTAAGCTTTGCCGTCAATGATGATAAGGGATTATTATCCGCTTACGGCGACCTTAAGGACACCTCCTTCGTTATCTGGACAACCACTATTTGGACACTTCCTGGCAATCTTGCCATATGTCTTCATCCGCAGCTTGAGTACGTTTTGGTGCAGAGCGGCGGTAAGCGTTTTATTGTAGCTGACTCATTAAAGGACTCGGTTGCAAAGGCGGCGGGCTGGACAGAGTACAGTGTCTTGACCTCCTTTAAGGGACGTGAACTTGAGGGCTTAACCGCTCGTCACCCATTCCTTGACAGAGACAGCCTAATAATTGTGGGCGACCACGTAACCGCCGACACTGGTACGGGCTGCGTTCATACTGCACCAGGACATGGCGCGGAAGACTATTTTATAAGCCAAAAATATAAGCTTACAATTTTAGTGCCTGTAGACGATAAGGGCGTTATGACCGCTGATGCTGGGCAGTTTGCGGGGATGTATTACTCAAAGGCAAATACCGCAATTTTTGACTATTTGCAAGAAA
>JAVBKA010000231.1:0-4799 GCA_031546715.1 Oscillospiraceae bacterium
TTACCGCCGGTGGGGAATCTCACCCCGCCTCGAAGACTGATATTATTTTAGCACTTTTTTAGTTGTTTGTAAATAGTGATAATCACTTTTGTTCCGACAAAAAAACAGGCCCACTTGTGCTAAAGTAGCTATAAATAAGTAAGTGCGGACTAGCAGCTTTGCATTATCATGCTCGCATAACCCTGACGCTCTGTGCTTTTCCTGAAAACATGAAAACATATTTTCAATCTCGTGTTAATCAAGCTTACGTTACAAAGGAGGCGGTAATATGCCAGAAAAGAAACACTTGATAATTCTGTGGCGAATATTGCTGATTGTGTTGATAATTACTGGAATATGGGCTTTTTTCAGGTTTTTGTTTCCACTGATAGTGCCCTTCGTCATATCCATTTTGCTTGCTCGGATTATGGAGCCTGCCGTTAAAAAACTAAAGGCGCGTGTAAGAATACCGCGCCCCCTTTCCAGTGCGATTTTAACAATTTTTGTCATAGGCTCATTGGCAGGGCTTACTGTTTTGCTAACCAGCATTATTTTTTCCGAACTAAACCGCCTAATGACTGCGCTGCCTAATCTGATGGCAAAGCTGCCGAACTTCGCGGGAAGTTTGTCCAACAAGGTGGACATATGGATTGAGGCTGCGCCTGTGTCTCTGCAGGACTTTTTGCGTGCCTCATTTGACAAGTTCCTTTCAGGAGGAATCACCATACCATCAGCACTGTACACTTGGCTGGTCAACTTCGTTTCAGGAGCGGCGGCATCATTTCCGCAGATAGTTTTGTTCTTAGTCGCTTCAATACTGTCAACGTTTTTTATCTCGGCAGAGTACCCCAAAATTGCCGCCTTGTTGGTACGCCCATTTAGTCAGTCTGTCCGTGAAAAAATCCTTATTGTTAAAGACCATTTTGTGTCTACCTTGGGTAAATGGCTGAAGGCGCAGCTAATTCTCATTGCAATTACTTGCGGCATACTTTTGGCGGGATTATTTATCCTAAAGGTGGATTATGCGGCTATAATCGCAATAATTGCCGCTATAATGGACGCTTTGCCTGTTATCGGCGTTGGAATGCTTTTAATCCCTTGGGCGATTTTCTGTATTTTTTCGGGAAACATGTTTCTAGGCATAGGACTACTTATAATTTTTGCTGCGACAACATTTGTTCGCGGATTTGTTGAGCCAAAGTTAATTGGTAAGCAAATAGGACTTCCTCCGCTGGCTACTCTCATGAGCATGTATATCGGCTTTATGGTGTGGGGAATTCTCGGAATGATACTATTCCCTTTGATATCAATCACTTTAAAGCAAATGTACGACTGGGGCTGGCTGCGTTTTAGTAAAACTAAGTAAGCTAAGGACAGTACTATAGAGAAAACATGCTTGCATATTTTCTCTAAAAGCGCAGACACTTTGCAAGGTTTCCAGTGGCATCGCTGTGTTACGAAGGGTTAGAGGCGTTGCTCGTGATAACACAAGCAGTTAATTTGTGCCTACTAAAAAAATAACGAAAAAATTGTCGTTTTCACTCTTGACAAACGAACAGCTGTATCATATAATCGTTATAGAGGTGATTGCAATGGCAGATGTTATGGAAAAACTGGGGATTTTGGGCGACGCTGCAAAGTTTGACGCCGCCTGTACCTCCTCTGGCAGTAACCGCAAGGGCAAAGAGGGCGGCATTGGCAGTGCCGAAGGCTGTGGCATTTGCCACACTTGGGCGGCTGACGGTCGTTGTATTTCGCTTTTGAAGGTGTTGCAGACAAATGCCTGTATGTATAGCTGCGAATACTGTCAAAACCGTCGGGAAAACGACATTCCTCGTGCAACATTTCAGCCCGAGGAACTTGCCGACCTCACCATTCAGTTTTACCGTCGTAATTACATTGAAGGTCTGTTTTTGTCCTCAGGCATCGTAAAAAGTGCCGATTATACCATGGAAACCATGATACGAACCATGTCACTGTTGCGAAACGAGCATCGTTTCAACGGTTACATTCATGTTAAGGCAATCCCCGGAGCGGACACACTTCTTGTGGAAAAAGCGGGACTTTTGGCTGACCGCATCAGCGTAAATCTGGAGCTGCCGTCCTCCCAATCCCTTGCGCTGCTTGCTCCCGAGAAGAAGCCTGAGTCCATTTTTACTCCCATGACATACATTCGTGACGCGGGGCGCATGTACCTTGAGGACGGTAAAAAGCATGTCCACGCCCCTGCATTTGCCCCTGCCGGTTCAAGCACACAATTTATCATAGGCGCAACCCCAGATTCTGACCGCACTATTCTTAACCTTTCACAAGGGCTTTATAATAAGTACAAGCTTAAGCGTGTATTTTATTCGGCATATATTTCCGTTGGCGAGCACCCTGTTTTGCCTGAAAAGGGTACTCCTGCGCCACTACTCCGCGAGCACAGGCTTTATCAGGCTGACTTTCTCCTGCGTCAGTACTCCTTTACCTCCGAGGAAATCACAGAGGGCGCAGACGCTAACTTAGACATTGAGGTTGACCCAAAATGCGCATGGGCACTCCGTCACCCCGACTTTTTCCCCGTGGAGGCAAACAAAGCCGATTACGAAACCTTGCTTCGTGTTCCCGGCGTGGGTACTACCTCCGCAAAGCGAATTCTTGAGGCTCGCCGTGTGGGTCCTTTACGTGCCGAAAACCTTAGAAAGCTCGGCATTGTAATGAAGCGCGCCCGTTTCTTCATCACCGCAGGAGGAAAATACGAGGGCGAAGCCAGACACGACCACCCCTTTCTTCGCGAGCTGTTGTCTGACAATTTGGCAGTGGGTCAGACAACTCTATTCGGCGACCCAACCCAGAAAAAGCTTGGCGCAGCCAGCTCTCCACCGCCTGAGCTACTGCACAAACCCCTGATGCTTACAGGTACACAGGCATGGTAGAGTTATTGTACGACGGCTCGTGGGATGGATTTCTCACGGCAGTTTTTGAAGCCTTTGTTTTGAAGGGCGATGTTGACATTCAAAACGTTGACCGTATGCAGGAGGGGGGACTTTTCGATGTTAAAGTTCTGGAAACAGACCGCTCAAAGGCGGACAGAGTCGCCGCAGGCATCGAAAGGCTAGGTACAGATGTCTCAATTTCCTGTTATTCGGCATGGCTCAGCGAGCGAGACGGTATTGAAAACGACATTTTGTGTACACTGCGGCTTGGTTTTAAGGAAAAGCGCAATCCCCTACCCTCCCGTGAGGTGGACTGCGTTAGAAAAACCGCTCTTGCCTCCCGTGCTGTAGGCTTTGAGGCGCACCGCTTAAAGGGCTTGCTGCGCCTTCATCATATTGACGGCAACCTATACGGCGCAGATTTCGGGCATGACTATAATATTTTACCGCTGGTTGCGGAACATTTTCACGACCGTTTTCGTGACCAACGCCTTGTAATACGAGACACAAAACGCAGAATCGCCATAGTTTCCGACCAAAGCGGCTGGGATATCCGTCCCCTCCCCGAAGGTCCAATTACTCCCTTACCTGAGGATGGAGTTTTTGAGGAGCTGTGGAAGCATTACTTTATAAAGATTTCAAATCCCGCCAGAATTAACCTAAAGCTGCAACAAAAATTTGTTCCTAAAAAGTATAGAAAGTTTTTAGTGGAGTTTGCGCCTATGAATGACGAATTGGGTTCGTAAAACGTCTGCTAATTCTACTCAATGATTAAGCCCCCTTGACCAATGCCGCGGAGCATTCGTCAAGGGGGCTAAGTTTTTGTTTATGACATTGCCATCAGTAGCGTACTACTTGTAAATAGGTCCATAGGCTGCACATGCCTTATAGTCAGCCGCTTCCATGTCCTCTGTGCCGAATGCTGCCCACGAATGTGGACGATAGACCTTTTCATCAGCCACATTATGCATGGAAACTGGAATACGCAGCATTGACGCCAGTGTAATCAGCTCTGCACCCACATGACCATACACGGTCACGCCGTGGTTTGAGCCCCAGTTTGCCATAACGCTGTAGACATCCTTAAACGCGCCCTTGCCTGTCAAAACAGGCGCAAACCATGTTGTGGGCCAAGTTCTGTCAGTACGAACGTCGATGGTGTCGTGTACACTATCTGGTAAAACAGCCGTATGACCCTCGGCGATTTGCAAGAATGGGCCAACTCCGTCTGCGATGTTCACACGAAGCATGGTGACAGGCATCTCTGCGCCTGTTTTGAAGTGGCTTGAGAAGCCACCGCCTCTAAAGTATTCGTAATTAGCTCTGCACCAGTCTGTAGCCTCTGTACATGCCTTGATATCAGCCTCAGTCATTTCCCAGAAGGGCTTCATTGTGCCGTTGCCTTGTGCGTCCTTTACTGCGCCTGTGCCGTCAAGGGCTGTTGCGCCAGAGTTGATAAGATGGATGAAGCCGTCCTTTGCAATGCCTTCGGGGGCTTGACCTGTAACACGCTTGCACGCCTCTGGACTCCAATACGTGCGAACGTCGTGGAAGCATGGGGCGGTGTTGCTGAGTAATGTTCCGAACATCATGGCAACGCCGTTAAGAGTGTCGTTTTCAGTGGCGAAAGGTGTGGGCATTTTTGCGCCGTTCCAGTCAAAAGTGCTTGCAAGAATTGCCTCTGTAAAGTCTGCGTTAGGCAGCCAGTCAGTCCAGTTGCGCTGACCTTGGAAGCCGCCTGCAACAGCGTTTTTACCCAGCGCCTCCTCGTGCCAGCCCAATTTTTTAAGGTTTTCGTTGCCGTATAATATGTCACGCATGACCATGGTCATTTTTGTGATAAATTCCCAGTCCTGCTCAGGCTTAATGTGCTTAGATTTTGTAATGACATCAGGAAGCTCC
>JAVBKA010000200.1:0-6034 GCA_031546715.1 Oscillospiraceae bacterium
AAAACAGCCAGAAAAAACGACCGTGTTTCCGAGGGAGACACGGTCGTTGTCAGCTTGCCTGAGCCTGTAGCCTCAGAGGCGTTGCCTGAGGACATACCGCTTAATATTTTGTATGAGGACAGAGATATTTTAGTTATTAATAAGCCCCAAGGGCTTGTTGTACACCCGTCTCCTGGGCATGAGCAGGGAACACTGGTCAATGCGCTGCTGTATCACTGTCAGGCAGAGCTTTCGGGAATCGGGGGAGTTCAGCGACCAGGAATTGTCCATCGGATTGACAAAGACACCTCGGGCTTACTGGTCGTAGCAAAAAACGATTTTGCCCATACTGCGCTATCTGCTGACCTTAAAAAGCACGACGTAAAGCGCATCTACGAGTGCATAGTCCTTGGAAACCCGAAACAAGACAGTTTTACCGTCAACGCCCCTCTTGCCAGACACCCAAACGACCGAAAAAAGCAAGCGGTGGTTGTCGGAGGGAGAGAGTCGGTCACCCATGCCGCAGTACTAGAGCGATTTAACCGCCACGCATATGTGCGGTGCGAGCTTGAAACAGGGCGCACTCATCAAATTCGAGTTCACTTGGCTCATGTTGGACATCCGATTTTAGGCGACACCGTGTACGGCGGGGACAACAAGCAATGGGACGTTAAAATTCCACTTTCTGGTCAGTGCCTTCATGCCGTGCAGCTTACCTTGAAGCATCCGAGAAGCGGGGAAATACTGACATTTTCATCAGAACTTCCCTTAGAAATGCAAGCAGTTTTGGCTAAGCTGCGTTCTTGACATCTCTTTGGGACTATGCTAGAGTATAACTATAATTTAAGCGGGGTGCTGACGCAAGTCGGCTGAGAGGTGCCATAGTGCTGGCATCAACCCTTGAACCTGATCCCGATAATGCGGGCGTAGGAATAATTCAAGGGCAGACCTCGTAATATGGAGGTCTTTTTATGTTTAAAAGGAAAGTAAACATCCAAGCGTTGGTTGAGTCAGCCCTTCTTGTGGCAATAGCATTCGGTTTAAGCTATGCCAAGATACCTATTGCCGCAATGGGCGGCTCTGTTACCGTTGTTTCAATGCTGCCGCTTCTGATAGTGGGGCTGAGACACGGCTTAACCTGGGGTATTGGTGCAGGTATTGTATACGGATTTCTTCAAATTCTGCAACAGTTTCACGCCTTGCCTGCAAACAATCCGCTGACGCTTTTTGCATCTGTTGCATTAGATTATTTTGTTGCCTTTGGAGTTCTCGGACTATCAGCGTTGTTCAGAAGGACAAAGTATGCGCTGGTTTATGCGTCGGTACTTTGCCTGACACTGCGCTATTTATCCCATACACTTGCTGGCGTTCTCGTGTGGGAGAGCCTGTGGGGAGCGTCATTTGCGTACAACGCAACGTACATGGTTACTGAGATTATATTAACAACCATTGTCAGTGTAATCATAGTCAAGACCAAGCCGCTTAGCAAGTACTTAAAGTATGAAAAGCCTGTTTCATGAACAGGACGTTCAATAAAAGCAACTTATCATTTCTCCGGCGAGAGAGTTAGTTGGGTATCTTAGATTTGTGTCGCCGGAGAAGTGGTGCTTAAATGAAAAAATTTTCCGGCGTCCTTATTGCAACAGACCTTGACGGTACACTGCTAAACTCTGTTCAGGAGCTTTCGCCCAAAAACCGTGAAGCTATTGAATATTTTATGTCCAATGGCGGTTATTTTACCTTCGCAACAGGACGCAGTCCGCTGGCCTCGGAAGCACTGTTTGGAATGATTCCCGTAAATGTACCTGCATTGATGAGTAATGGCGGTGTATTGTTTGATATTCCAAGCAAAACTGCGCTGGAAGTTGAATATTTATCACCAGAATGTAAAAAACTTGCGTATTTAGTCCATGAAAAGTTTCCCGAGGTGGCAATTGAAATTCACTTGCTTGAAAAAAAGTTTGTTATTAATCGGGGATTAGCAGTGGATGCACATTTCAATTTTGTAAAATGTACAGGCGAGGATGTTAAGGACATTGCGACTGTCGAAGCTTTTAAATCGGATTGGCTGAAAATTCTGGTTGTGGATGACGCTGACATTGTGCGGGAAGTAGGGGACTGGTTAATTCCTGCATACGGCGCAGACTTTGAGATAGTTTTTTCGGGAGCAACTCTTCTAGAAATTCAAAACAAAGGCACAGGCAAGGGCGAGGGTTTGATGCGGCTTGCTGATAAGCTGGGAGTTAAGCGCGAGCATGTATATACCTGCGGCGATAACCAAAATGATTTGTCTATGTTAAAGATAACAGAGTGCTTTGCACCTGAAAACGCCACGCCTGAGGTTAAATCCGTAGCAACGCACATTATGCCCCATCACAACAACGACATGATGGCGGCGGTTATCCAGTTCCTCGACCAAAAGTACTCACGCAATGGCTAGAAGAGGAAGACGCAAGCAACCTCAGCTACTGTCACTGGTGTTAATCATAGCAGTTGTGGGGATTTTTCTCTACTTTTTTAACCAAGAGCAAAATGCTGTTATCCCCACAACGTCGCCGATTGAGTCCTCTGAAAAGCTAGAGATATATTTTCTTGATGTGGGTCAGGCAGACTCTATTTTGGTATTTCAAGGTATTCACGGTCTACTTATTGACGCAGGTGGGAACAAATCTGCGGGAGAGCTTGTTGAAATACTCGAAAGCCGCGGACTTAAGAAGAATCCGACTGAAAATGATAAACGCCTTGAAGTCGTCATAGGTACGCACCCCCATGAAGACCATATAGGCGGCTTAGATGCCGTGATAAACAACTTTCCTATTGACAAGCTGATAATGCCCAAGGCGGAAGCGACTACAAAAACCTTTGAGGACGTACTTGACGCCATTGACAATGCTGGGCTAAAGGTTACTGCACCAAAGCTTGGAGATAAGTATCAAATTGGGTCGGCAACATTGGAAATACTGTATGATTTGGTTGATGAGAAAGAATTAAACAATTGTTCAACTGTTAGTAAACTCTCTTTTGGCAGTCGTTCTGTGTTATTTACAGGAGATGCCGAAAAGGATGTTGAGGAACATCTGCTTGATACAGGGGTGGATGTTAAGTCTGACTTTCTTAAGGTTGGACATCATGGCTCAAGCTCGTCTACTACTAAAAAGTTTTTGGCAGAGGTAAACCCAATAGCCGCCTTTATCTCCTGCGGGGTAGATAATACATACAACCATCCCCATAGGGAAACCATGGAATCCTTGACCGAGGCAGGAGTTACTATCTATCGGACTGACATAAGTGGCACACAACTGCTGACGATTAACGGCGACGGAACGTATAATGTGGTGAATGACAAATGACCAAACAGCTCACAATCGACCGTTTTGAAGATGATAAAGCCATATGTGAGGACGAGACACGGGAGATGCATACCCTTGACCGCTGTTTGCTCCCAAACGATGCCTCTGAGGGCGACATTGTTTTTTTAGAAAACGGCAAATGGCTGATGGATACTGAGAAAACTGCCGCCTCCAGAAAACGTATCAGAAATAAAATGAACCGCTTGTGGGAAAAATGACTTGCATTAAGAGCGATTATGTGGTAAAATTTCCATGTTATGGTTTTTAAGGCAATACATTGAACCTACTTTTTGAGGACATTTTGCATCTATACGGTTATGGGAGGAAATACATGAATAGCTTACGGAAATACTGCGCAGAATTTATCGGCACTTTTGTTTTGGTGCTGATGGGTTGCGGCAGTGCATACTTTATTGACGAAATCGGGATTCTTGGCGTTGCAATGGGCTTTGGACTTTCTCTTACTTGTATGGCATACGCAATCGGGGGCATCTCCGGCTGTCATATTAATCCCGCTGTTTCTCTTGCGATGTTTATCCGCAAAAGACTTTCTCTTATAGATTTAGGCATTTATTGTGCAGTACAATGTGCAGGTGCAATTCTTGCAGTGTTCTTTTTCGGCTATGTAACCGGTATGACCTTTGCCACAGGCGCATATAACGATTTAGCAAATATGCCTGACATTTTTACAGGGACTCTAACGGAAATTGTTTTGACATTTATTTTTGTATTCACTATTATGGGCGTTACCTCGAAGCGAGAATACAGCAAGGTAGCAGGTATTGTAATCGGACTTGCGTTGACCCTTGTGCATATCTTAGGCATAAACCTCACAGGAACTTCCGTAAACCCTGCCCGCTCCCTAGCTCCTGCTATCTATAATTCGATGTACAATGACCTCTGGGTATTTATTATCGGTCCATTTGTCGGTGCTGCCCTTGCCGCCCTTGCTGCAGAGTTTTTGTTTAAAAAAGAACCAGAAACAGAAGCAGTGGAGGATTAATTTTTCTTACAAATACATAATAGCACCTCTTTTGTAAAACATATTACAAAAGAGGTGTTTTTTTGAATAGTTATTACAAACGATTAGGTGCTCAAACTATAAAATTAGGTAGCCCGCCGTCAATTATGGGGTATGCATGCGTAGCCGGTGAGATGGAGGGAAAAGGCCCTCTTGCAGGCGCAATTGATGTTCTGTACCCTGACGATATGTTAGGGCAAAGCTCTTGGGAAAAAGCGGAATCACAAATGCAAAAGGACGTTTTAGCGAAAGCTCTCTCGAAGGCGTCTGTTTCAAGCTCTCAGATTAGCATGATTTTTGCGGGAGATTTGCTTAATCAGTCAATCGGAACAACCTTCGGGCTTCGTGAGTTTGGTATGCCCTTCGTTGGTCTTTATGGTGCATGTTCGACAATGGCGGAAAGCTTAGCACTTGCAGCGATGTCAGTGGACGGAGGGTTCTCCGAGTACGCCGCCGCCATGACCAGCTCACATTTTTGCACCGCTGAACGTCAGTTCAGACTGCCGATAGACTATGGCGGTCAGCGCACCCCAACCGCACAGTGGACGGTTACAGGTTCAGGTGCAGTCATCTTGGCGGAAGCCGGTCCTGGACCGTATATTACCCATGTTTGTATTGGTAAAATTGTTGACGCTGGCATAAAAGATGCCGCAAACATGGGGGCGGCGATGGCCCCGGCTAGTGTTATAATAGGGACATAACCGAAAACGGCTGGTTTGGCTGACTTTGGGGCTCTACACACAAAATTTGGGGGATAGGGGGGGGAAACAATTTATAATAGTTTACCGCAAAAGAGTAATAATGTTCAAGCTAAATTGTTACAAGTCTTCTGACAGAATTTTATTCTGTTTGACTTTTCATTAAATATGGGGTACAATTTTATTATAAGGATGGTGATCAATGTGCAAGAAGTATATACGATAAAAGAGATTGCAGCAAAAGTTGCGCCAATCGCACAAGCGTATGGCGCAAAACGTGTTGCTCTTTTTGGCTCTTATGCAAGAGGTGAGGCTACTTCTCGCAGTGATATTGACCTCCATGTCGATAAGGGTGATATAAAAGGCTTGTTTAAACTTGCAGGTTTACAAAGAGAGTTCGAGGAATCTTTGGATCTCCCTGTGGATGTCTTAACAACTGGCGCATTAAGCGAAGACTTCCTTCAACAAATCGCAAAGGAAGAAGTGGTTTTATATGAGCGAAAGTAGAAATATTGATATTCTTAAAAAACTTGTAAAATATTGCGACGAGATTGACGAGGCAAATGAGGAGTTTGGTAGCTCGTTTGAAGCTCTTACGACAAAATCTGCTTATAAGAACGCAGTTGCAATGTGTGTATTGCAGATTGGTGAATTAACAACTCACTTAACTGACGTGTTTAAAACAACCTATAATAAAATGCCATGGCAAGATATTAAGAGAATGCGAAATGCCGCCGCTCATCGTTACGGTGATTTTGACCTCGAAACTCTTTGGGATACCATTAAAGGCGATATCCCATCTCTTCGCGATTACTGCAATGATATAATTAAGAGCTATACGCCTCAGACATAGTAACATGAGTTATCCCACACGGACTAAATCACTTGAAAAAACCTCAAGTAGACAACTCGCACTGAATCTGCTTCACTTAAATTGTACTTAGGTCGAAGGTGATTTGCATCAGCGGTTGGTTGTAATTGGTCAT
>JAVBKA010000074.1:0-6503 GCA_031546715.1 Oscillospiraceae bacterium
TGACGCCGCAATCAGCCCCGGCAACTCAGGCGGTCCGCTCATTAACGCTTACGGCGAGGTTATAGGTATTGTTTCCGCAAAAAGCGTTGATACCGGTGTTGAAGGCATTGGCTTTGCAATCCCCGTAGAAATTGCAAAAAATATTATTGATGAACTCATTGAACACGGTTATGTTACAGGACGCCCCTTTATCGGCATTGCAAATATGACCACCATAACCTCACAGATGAGCAAGTACTACAGTATTCCTATAGGCGTTCACATCGGTTCAGTCATGGAGAATACAGCCGCAGATAAGGCAGGATTAGCTGCCGACGATGTTATTACAAAGATTAACGGCATCAGCGTCACGTCAATTCAAGACATTTTGAAAATCAAGCGAGACTATAAAGCAGGCGACGAAGTTACAATCACGTACACAAGAGACGGCAAAGAATACACCTGCAAACTCACTTTTGACGAGCAAAAACCAACAACAGAAGAGGTTGCGCCGCCAGCTCAAGAATTTAACCCTCGCAATCAAAACCCCAATACAGATGACGGCGACGGAATGTAAATTATAAGCTCTGACTGGGCGCGTATGCGCCCAGTTGTTGTATATTACAGCACACAAAAGAAAGGTATGTTGTTATGAGAGTTTTAATTACAGATGACGAAGTACGAATCAGGCGTTTAGTGGGAGACTTTCTAAGGCGAGATGGCTTTGAAATCTTAGAGGCAGCTAACGGGCAACAGGCAGTGGATATCGTTCGGGAAACGCCAAACCTTTCACTGGTTATCATGGACGTTATGATGCCTGTTTTAGACGGCGTTGACGCAACCCGTGAAATCAGAACCTTTTCGAAGGTGCCAATTATAATGCTCACTGCTAAAAGCGAGGAAGAAGATGAGCTGACGGGCTTTGTTAACGGCGTTGACGATTACCTCACCAAGCCATTTTCCATTCCGGTTCTTCTTGCGCGCGTCAGGGCAATATTAAAACGCGGCTCAGAGGTTGAATCAACGGAGTACAGTATCGGCGAAATCACTCTGGACACACGGGCGTACAGTGTAAAAGTTTCGGGAGAAACCGTCGAACTGACCCCCCGCGAGTTTGAATTTTTACTGTACCTTATGAAAAACAAAAATATCGCCCTTTCCCGCGAACAAATTCTCAACTCCGTATGGAATTATGACTTTTTTGGCGATGCCAGAACGATAGATACCCATGTAAAAAACCTCAGAACAAAGCTTGGTCCTGCCGGTGATATCATCAAAACCGTCAGAGGGCATGGTTACAAGCTGGAAGGATAGGAGAAATTGTCAGCATGATTGCAGTAAGTCAGAAGAAGCGGTTTAGCTTAACTATAAAGCTATTTATAATGGTGGCTTTTGTTTTACTGCTCAATTTAGTGCTGGTTTGGGGATTTGGCAGATTTTATCTTGAGGATTTTTACGCCAAAGAAAAGCAAAACCAAATAACCGATGCCTTTTCAACTCTTAAGCTCAATCAGTCCATAATAATTGACGAACTTAAAAATGCAGACGACACTGGTGACGTTATCTCCCAAATAGAGAACCAAAATATTAGAATAACCTTGGCTGTTGTTGCAAAAAACACAATTTACTCCGTATACACTACCCTATCAAAGGTTTCACAGACTGAAGCCCGACCATTTCCAAGGGTCTATCCTGTTACTGGCGCATTATCGAGGTTTCCGCAAATGATATCAGTCCTGACCCTTGATGATTACCGTTTCGTTGACTTTCCCGATGACGCACTGGAAAGTGACCAGCTTCGCCTCTTCGGCAGACTTGGGGACGATATGTATGTCTTACTTGAAACGCCCCTTGAGCCTATCAGCGAATCAGCGGCTTTGGCAACACGTTTTTCCTTACTCACAGGCTTCATCGCATTTGCGGCAGGTATTTTAATCACGATTATTCTTTCAACCTTACTTACAAAGCCTCTCCGTCAAATGACCAGCGTTGCAAAACGACTTGCCGAGCATGATTTTTCTGAACGTGTGTATGTCAACACCTCTGATGAAATTGGCGAGCTGGGCGTAAGCATCAACAGCATGTCGGATTCATTGCAGAGCTACACCAATGAGATTACTGCCGTAAACCAACAGCTAAAGCTAGATATTGAGGAACGTATGCTAGCCGAGCAGGCTCAAAAGCAGCTTGTATCCAACATTTCTCATGAGCTGAAAACTCCCCTTTCAATAATTTCAGGTTACGCGGAAGGCCTACGGAGTGGCATAGTATCTGATGACGAAATGCGCAACGAATATTGCGATATTATCATTGATGAATCAAAAAATATGACCCATATGATACAAAACCTACTGAGGCTCGCCAAGCTGCAAAGCGGCAAAAGTACACCGATTTATTCAGATATTAACCTATCAGTAATGACCGATACTCAACTCAACTCATTTTCTCTGATGTCCGACCAGCGGAACGTCACAATTATCAGAGATTATGAAGAAAATGAGTATGTAAACGCCGACAAGGATAGCTGTGAGCAAGTACTGAGAAATTACCTCAGCAACGCTTTACGTCATGTTAACGATGCGGGAACAATTAAGGTTAGCTTTGTTCACAAGGGTAACAATTTGCGTATAGAGGTTTACAACACTGGTTCGCATATTGACGAAAACGACCTAGAGCGCATTTGGGACAGCTTTTACCGCAGTGACAGCGCACGAAGTAGAGATTCAGGCGGAAACGGTCTTGGCTTGTCAATAGTCAGAGCGCATATGCAAATGCATTCAATGCCCTTCGGTGTAATGAACTGCGTTGACGGTGTTATGTTTTTTGCAGAGTTTAAGTCTTGTTGACCTTGTTTATCACGCTCCTCTCCTCTGTCGAAACTTTTCACAAATAAATTCAAGCTTTTTTATTTTTGAGTTAATCAGCACATTTTTAATAATTTCTTAAGAATTACCCCTCCTTAGTGTAAGAAATAGCTGTTATGCTACTTACTAAGGAGGGCTTCTTGTGTTATATTAATACTATTAAAAATACACTTATGAGGTGAACAATGAGAATTCTGGTCTGTGACGACGATAAGGAAATCTGCGAGGCAATTGCAATATACTTAAAAAACGAGGGCTACGAGGTAGACAACGCTCATGACGGCATAATGGCATTAAACAAGCTTCGTGAAAATGACTATCAGCTTTTGGTTATGGATATCATGATGCCAAATATGGACGGACTACGGGCAACCATGAAAATTCGTGAAATCCAGAACGTTCCAATATTGCTCTTATCCGCCAAAGGTGAGGATTCTGACAAGGTTTTAGGCTTATCAATCGGAGCTGACGACTATATGGTCAAGCCCTTCAACCCCCTTGAGCTAATCGCCAGAGTAAAAAGCCTTCTAAGGCGGTACACACAACTTGGCTCAATTGCTTCCAGCCCCAAGACATTCAAAACAGGCGGTCTTGAGATTAATGACGAAACGAAGGAAGTCACAGTTGACGGTCAATGCATACGGCTTACAGCAATCGAATTTGGAATCCTCAGCTTTTTAGCTCAAAATATAGGCAAAGTTTTTTCTATCGAGCAAATATACGAAAAAGTATGGAGCGAAAGTGCCTACAACTCTGAGAATACAGTCACGGTACACATCAGGCGCATACGAGAAAAAATTGAGATTAACCCGAAAGACCCAAAATATTTAAAGGTGGTGTGGGGCATTGGTTACAAACTTGAAAAAATTACTCATTAGTACTAAGTGGAAAATTATTATAATCGTTGCCGCTGTCATATCGATAAGCGTAGTTTTTTTAACATATTATGCCAACGACCAAATACGAAGAACGTTAGACCTTGATTACTACAGGACAAATGATTTAGTAGGCGATTATTTTTCCAATCGGCAATTTGATAAAAGCAACACGCTACATTCCTTATTCTCGGATGCAGTAAGCTACGGGAATAGCGACACATATATTGAAACTGATCGAATCAGCGGGGAATTCAATTATTATATTCTTAAGGATGGCAAAGAATACACTAATACTTCAATGAATCCTGAAGATTTTGGGTCTGAAAAGGCATATATGCTGTTCTCAAATGATAATGGCGTTGTAGCGGCTGAAAGCAATATTGTTGGATATTTACCTTTTAGTTTTGACAACTATCAAATATACTCCACAAGTAAACTTTACGTTGCTCTTAAGGCTCATATGTATGACCATTATGAAGACGTTTATTATGGCAATCGTAATCCTTACATTTTTAACTTCATCGTATACAGATTATTTTACTTCATTTTCGTATTTTTGCAGCTTATTTTCATCACTTCATGCGTGTTGTCATACATTGGGGAGCATAAAAATGCAAAGGTACGTTTCTATGATAAAATTTGGATTGAAGTAATAATTATAGCTAATTTATTCCTCTATTTCTTATTCCCCTATGCGGTTGGCGAGATCATGGTACTTGGCATTGGCATGAGCTTGGCAAGCTTCATTGTTATCCCTGCAACGATGCTGGTGGTTATGCATATAGTTCGGTTGATATGTCTAAAAAGACTAGATAACGCTTCTTTTATTGCAAAATTCATAGTTCATCCAGTAATAAGAGCTGTAAAGTCACTTAGAAAAACTGTTACCATTCGCGCAAGACTTCTTGTTTCCGTTGGAATCATCCTTGGAGTGTACTCATTTGCAATGATGCTACTAACAGGCTTCAACGAAACTGCGTTTATTGTAGCCATATTTTTTTCCCTGTTTTGCTTCATAGCAATATCGCTAGTTTTGCGCACAACCTCCCACAAGCTCGACAAAATAGCAAAAAACCTCAAGCAAATCAGCGAGGGTAACATTACGGAAAAACTTCCAGATATGGGCGGGTCTCCTATCGGGCGCATGGCCAATGACGTTAATCATATTTCTGAAGGACTGCAAGTAGCAATTGAAAAGGAAATTGTTGCAGAACGTATGAAATCAGAGCTTGTAACAAACGTTTCTCACGATTTACGCACGCCGATGACTTCAATACTCACATATATTGACCTCATAAAAACCGAAGGACTGCAATCCGAAAATGCACATAAATACTTTGACATTATCGACCAAAAGTCAAAACGCTTGCAAACTTTAACTGATGATTTACTCTCCATTTCAAAAGCGTCATCGGGAAATATTGAGGTATCACTTGAAAAAATTGATTTGAGAGCCTTAATAAATCAATCTCTCGGCGAGCTGACTGACAAGGTCACCAGCGCAAACCTTGATTTTCGTGTCTCAGGCGAAAACGTATACGTTTTATCTGACGGCAAGCTCCTCTGGCGTGTAATTGATAACCTGTTTTCAAACATTTTTAAGTACGCTATGCCGTCGTCTAGGGTATATGTATCAGTTTTATCTGATGAATTGCATGGAATCTTACAGTTTAAAAACATTTCGCAAAACGAACTGCCAACTGTTCCCCAGCTTCTTGCCGAACGCTTCACACGAGGCGACGAATCCCGAAATTCGGAAGGTAGCGGTTTAGGTCTTGCAATTGCAAAGAGCTTTACTGAAAGTCAGCAGGGGGAATTCGCCATAGATGTTGACGGTGACCTGTTTAAGGTCACGATTAAGATTCCCCTAGTATAATACTAATCACTTATTAAAAAAGAACTGCCTATGAGAGTTTGAACTCCCATAGGCAGTGTTTTTTTATTCGTCTTCTTCTTCGATGTGATGCTTGGTGTCCTCAATAACCTTTTGCTGAACCATTGGCGGTGCGTCCTCGTAGCGGACAAACTCAAAGTCAAACGAGCCTCTGCCATGGGTCATGGAGCGCAGGTCGATAGCATACGAGGTCATTTCAGCCATTGGAACTTCGGCTTCGACGACCTGACCTTCCTCACCTGGGTTCATTCCCATAACGCGACCGCGGCGTTTATTCAAATCGCCGATAACGTCGCCCATGTAAGTATCTGGAATATAAACCTTTAATGCGCCCACAGGCTCTAGCAAAACGGGGTTAGCCAGCGGCAAGCCAGTCTTATACGCAATTCCGGCGGCAAGCTTAAACGCCATTTCAGATGAGTCAACATCATGATACGAGCCGTCAACCAAGGTAGCCTTTAGGAAAACCACAGGGAAGCCCGCAAGAACACCGCGGAAAATACGGTCACGGAGACCTTTTTCAACAGCGGGATGGAAGTTTTTAGGGACACTACCGCCGAAGATTTTTTCTTCAAACACTAAATCTTCAACATCACCAGGCTCAAACTCAATTTTAACATGACCGTACTGACCGTGTCCGCCCGATTGCTTTTTATGCTTACCTTCAACAAGCACTTTCTTGCGAATCTTTTCACGGTAAGGCACGCGAGGCTCTTCCGATTCTACCTCCACGCCGAATTTATTCTTAAGGCGGGACGCAAGGACGTCAATATGAATATCACCTTGACCTGAAACTACCATTTGATGTGTTTCAGCGTCATTCTTAACGGTGAATGTAAAGTCTTCTTCAGCCATACGAGTTAAGCCAGATGCAATTTTTTCTTCGCC
>JAVBKA010000091.1:0-20410 GCA_031546715.1 Oscillospiraceae bacterium
TTTTGTCGCCGACCATAGGCATCGGCAAAGCCTTTTAAAACAAGATTGTTGCCCTCAGTCGCGCCTGAGACGAAAATTATCTCTTCGCTGACGGCGCAAATACTTGCCGCAACAGTTTTTCGGCATTCATCAAGAAGCTTGAACGCCTTTAGCCCCATAAAATGAGAAGAGGACGGGTTAGCCCACAGAGTTTCCGAGGCTTGCCGAAATGCTTCAACTGCCTCTGGTATTGGCTTAGTAGTCGCCGCGTTGTCTAAATAAATCATTTTTTAAGAATTCTGTATGCCAGCCAAGCCGCACCAAAGCCGTTATCAATGTTGCAGACACCAACACCAGAGGCGCAGGAATTCAGCATTGACAGAAGTGCCGCCAGACCGCCAAAGGACGCACCGTACCCAATGCTAGTGGGTACAGCAATCACAGGAGCGGAAACAAGACCACCTACAACAGAAGCCAAAGCACCCTCCATTCCCGCCACAACAATAACTACGCTGCACTTCGCAATTTTGTCGAGATTACCTATCAATCGATGTAACCCCGCAACACCAACGTCATAGACACGCTCTACCGGTACACCCAGCATTGTAAGGGTTATAGCAGCCTCTTCTGCAACGGCAATGTCCGCCGTCCCAGCGGTTACGACGGCGACGGTTTCTTCTGTAAAGGCAGGTGTTTCACCCACGGTCACAAGCCGCGAGGCTTGGTGATACACAGCATTGGGGCATACATTGCGAACAGCGTCAAAGGCGTCCTTGTTTGCTCTTGTAGCAATAAGTGCCGTTGGGCTTTTTGTCCACAGTGAATTGGCGATGGCGGTTATTTGATGAGGGGATTTACCCTCGCAGTATATAACCTCTGGAAAGCCTGTTCTCAAAGCGCGATGATGGTCAACATTAGCAAATTCAAGATTTTCATATGATAAAGTGCTTAACTTGCTTGCAGCCTCGTCAGGGGATATTGCGCCGCCTTCAACGCCCTTTAGTATCTCTAATAGTGTATTTTTGTCCATATACGTCCACCTTTTCCCCAACAGTTCAGCCAAGTCTCTTGCATCTCATGTGTCGTTGGGTCAATGAGCTGCGTAATGATAGCAATCGAATTAAATAATACTGCATTGTGGCGTTGTTGTCAAGTTTTATAGTATTTCTTCGTTGAATCTCGTTGAATGCTAGATATGTTACAGCACCTCAAAAGAAAACGCAAAAAAAGGCGACTAAAATCGAAAGATTTCAGTCGCCTTTTTTCGTATCAGTGATATAATAACCTCACGGCGTAAGCGAAAGCAGAGCTTTCGACGCCTGAGAGAACATTGAATCATAAAAGTATTTGTCTGCGACAAATATCAGCTACGCTGAGACGCGTTGCGTCACTTTTATGATATAGTAACTATTAAAATTACAAAGAAGGGTTGATACCATTGAAAAAACGCACACGTATAACACTATTGTCCGCAGTCCTGTTTCTCGTACTTTCAGCGGGCGCATTTTTCGCCTACGCACTGACAGGTCAATACAAAGCGGAGGACATCGCCGTGGAAGTAATGACGGACAGCGGTGTTGTTCAAGTTGATGGCAACATGACTATCTTGCCGTCTGCTTCGGGAGGAGATACGGCACTGATTTTTTACCCCGGAGCAAAGGTTGAAGCGATTTCCTATCTGCCACTGCTTAATAAACTCCGTCAGAACGGCATAACCTGCGTGCTTGTAAAGATGCCGTTTAATCTTGCCGTGCTGAATAGCAATGCTGCCGATAGTGTCATTGCGAAGCTGCCCGAAGTCAAGAACTGGTACATTGGCGGGCACTCTCTCGGAGGCGCAATGGCAAGCAGTTATGCCTCTAACCATCAGGACAAAATCGCAGGACTTGTGTTACTGGGTGCTTACGTTTACGGCGACATTCCAAAGGACAAAACCTTGACTATATACGGCTCAAACGACAGTGTTTTGAACACTGCGAAAATCGATTACACCGAAAACGTACATATAATTGACGGCGGAAATCATGCCCAATTTGGCAATTACGGAGCGCAGAAGGGCGACGGAGCTGCCACGATTACCTCTGGGCAACAGCAGGAATACACCGAGGATGTGATATTGAGTTTTATGGGGCGGTAGGTAGAGGTAAGTTGGGCTTGCGTTAGCACAGCAACAAGGCCCAAGCCCAACTCTTTTAACGCGTTTTAGAGCATCCCCAGCAAGCGAGTTTCGAGCCGATTGACGTATTCGGCGTGATAGGGATAAAAACGGTTCATTATAGTTATGTAGCGTTCAACGTGAAACAGGAGTAAGCGGAAAATGTGAAAATCTAGGATGTGCATTCCATTCATCTATAGATAAAACTAATAAATCCTCTATCAATTTCTGGCCTTTGCCTTCTTGGATTAAAAATGGAAGTTTTCGTTGTAGCTTAGCTCTTATCGCCAATCGGTCTGATTTGCCTGCAATAGGATATTCAAGAACATAAACATATTCGATTTTTTTGATTTTACCCATTAGTTTCAAATAATGTAGACTGTCAAAGTACTTTTTTGCTACTTTTTAATCGTTTCATCGTTCGCAGGGTTAAAGAGTTCCGGTCTACTTGCACATGGAATTTTCGAGTTTTTATACTCAACAAGCAAAATCCCATCGTCTATTTCAGCAATAAAATCTACATCTGATAGTTCAAGTTTTGCGGCATCGTATAAACTGTTTAAGTTTCCTATCGCCCAAAGTGCAGTTGTAAAATCAATTTGATAAAAACCGTTTTCTTCAACAAATACATCACCAATCAAGCTAATCACCTATCTTTTTATCGAACACTTCGTTCAAAAGTTTGTCGTATGCTGCTGTAATAGGATTATTAACTAAATCTCTAAAATTCTGATTTGATTCTATTTGTATTTCATCGTTTTCTCGATATAATGAAAAAAACTTAAGTTCATCCTCGCTTTTTCGTAACACTTCAAAATACTTCGCAAAAATATAGTCGTGTGTTGCAATAAAAATCTGTACTCCATCCTTTTGGAGTTCAAGCAGAATTTTAACCAGAACGGGAATATGTTTTGGGTTGATATTTGCCTCAGGCTCGTCCCAAAATAAGACCGAACCTGCCGCAAAGGTGCCATTTTTCACTAGTTGCCAAATAAGTGCAAGTTTCCGTATTCCCTCCGATACTAAATTGAATTCAAAAGATGCCTGATTACCTTGTTTTAAGTAAAATGCTTCATCAGAAATATCAACCGATATTTTACCGACAACACTAAGCATGTCCGAATATTTTTTAATAACCAAGGCATCTCTGCCTCGAGGTATCCCTACACTCGCCATTTGAATAACGTCCTTGTATGTGTCGTCAAAGTCTACTATGGATTGGTCTATTGCAGATGTAAGTTTACGCGAGTGCGAAAGAATCTCTTTGGCGGGAATAAATGTACTCACTAGCGAATTCGCTTGCTTCTCCCATTTTTCGTCACCGAATACATCTGCCTCCCATCCTTTGGATTTTGAGTGGAAAGCCAACTTTAGCGAGGCTTCATAGGATTTTATTTCCACTAATGCACTTCGAGTACCTGCGCCGCCCCCACGCTTTACAAGCCTATTTATTCTTAAATTGTCAGGTTTAAAAACCTTCACTAATTTTTGATTGAATTTAAGTGCAGTCATTTTAGCTTGTGCACCTTGACAAGCAGCGTAGAGCACCTTTAATATATGCGTTTTTCCAGTACCATTTTCACCAATAAATATGTTTATCCCTTTTGAAAATTTAATGTCTAGTTTACTGAAAACTGTAAAATTTTCTAGAAACAATTCCTTTAAAGCCACATAATCACCTATTTCAATTTTTCTAGCTGCTAATTGATTACCAAAATGTATAACAGTTCCACAAATTTAGTCAAAACGGGAATAGTACACATCTAACAATAATTAATGGGGATAAAAGCAAAGTTCGCAAACCTCACATTGATTTTATCCCCATTATATCACTAAGATAATCAAATTGAAATATTTAATATTGATTTTACTTTAATCTTTTCTATCAATCCAACTCTTTCAACGCACTTTCCAGTATCCCCAGCGAGCGAGTTTCAAGCCTACTGACATAGCTGCGGGATATCCCCAGCTTTGACGCTACTTCCTTTTGCGTCATAGGGATTTTACCGCCGATTCCGAAGCGCATTTTTATTATTTCCTTGCTGCGTTCGTCAAGCAGCCTGTCAATTAAGGTTGCGACAAGCTTATAGGTTTCAGCAAGCTCTAAATGCTCTTGGGTATAATCGTCGGTCTGGACTACGTCAATTACCGTCAGGGCGGGACCTTCGGATTCGTTATCTAACTGGTCGCTGAGAGAAAGGTCGGCGGCTCGCTTTTTTTGTCCTCTGAAATGCATAAATATTTCGTTTTGGATGCACTTACAGGCGTATGTAGGAAGCTTGACATTTTTGTCTGATTTATATGAATCAATTGCTTTTACAAGCCCAATTGTGCCTATTGACAAGAGGTCGTCTTGGTCTGTGGCGTTGGTGTAGTATTTTTTGATAACATGGGCGACCAATCGCAGATTGTGCAAGATAAGCCGTTCTCTGGCAAGGGTTTTTTCTGTGCCTTGACCTGTTTCGATTTGGCGCAGAGCTTCGTCCTCCTCTGCTCGTGTTAGCGGGCGGGGAAATGAGCCGCCTCTTCCCGAAAGTCTGAGTGCTAGATAAAAGTTGTTCAGGAACAATGAAAAAATGGCACCAAACATCACTGAAACCTCCCATGGGTACAGAGCTTACATTTGACCGCCCTGTTACTCTAAGTAGTTTATGAGCGGAAGTGCCATATTGTGCTTGTACCTTGAAAAAAAGAGAAAAATACTATATAGTGTAATCTATCCAGCCGAAAGCAGGTGAATTATTGGACATACAGTATTTAAAGGGTATCGGCGAAAAACGTGCAGTTCTTTTTAGAAAGCTTGGGATAAACACCACTGAGGAGTTGCTTCTCCATTATCCCAGACGTTATGAGGACAGAACGGCGCAGAAAAATATCGCCGACCTTATTGCAGGTGAAACCTGCTGCGTTGTTGCAACAGTAGGGTCTCCGCTGACTGTTGCGCACATCCGTCAAGGGTTGGATTTAGCTAAAACCCATGTTTTTGACGATACCGGCGCACTGTCGCTGACGTTTTTCAACGCTCCCTATGTGCAAAACTCGCTGTTACAGGGAGAAACCTATATTTTTTACGGCAAAACGGCTGAAAACGCCGTATACAAGGCGGGAAGCATGAGAAGCGGCGTTCTGGTGATGAATAATCCGATATGTGAGCCTGTTGAAAAGTCCGGCAACAGCACAGGCAGGATTTTGCCGCTGTACCCGTTGACCAGCGGGCTTAATCAGGGGCAGGTTCGCAACGCTGTTCAGCAGGTTCTGGAAAAACTGCCTGATGACATGGAGGACGTGTTGCCTGACGACCTTCGGAAACAGTCAGGACTTTGTTATGTGAATTTTGCGCTGAATAACATCCATTTTCCTCAAAGTTACGAAGAACTGGACATTGCAAGGCGCAGGCTTGTGTACGAGGAGCTGCTTGTACTGCAGCTTGGTCTGCTTCGCCTAAAAAACAGGCGGACGAAGGCAAAGGGCAGAAAGTTCGAGCCCATCAGCATTGACGATTTTTATGAGCGGCTGCCCTTTAAGCTTACACTTGACCAGCTTGGTGCAATTTCTGACTGCGTTAAGGACATGGAAAGCGGAAGCCTGTGTCACAGGCTTATTCAGGGTGATGTAGGCTCTGGTAAAACCTTGGTGGCGGCGGCAGTGGCGGTACACGCTATTCGCAACGGATATCAGGCGGCATTGATGGCACCTACAGAAATTCTCGCCGAACAGCACGCAAATACCTTGGCCGGTCTCCTTGAACCGTTGGGGATAACCGTCGCCCTGTTGGTGGGACGATTGACTCAAGGACAGAAGCGCAAGGTTCGGGCACGAATTGCGGAGGGCGGGGCTGATTTTATAATTGGTACTCACGCACTACTGTCACAAGGTGTGGAATTTGCCCGCCTTGGGCTGATTATAACAGACGAACAGCACCGTTTCGGAGTGCGTCAGCAGGAGGCTCTTGTTGCAAAGGGGAGAGATGAAAGCCTGTCCCCCCATCGGATAGTTATGTCTGCAACTCCTATTCCGAGAACTCTGGGGCTGATACTGTACGGCGATATGGACGTGACCATAATGAAGGGGATGCCGCCCGGACGTAAGCCCATAAAGACCTTTGTGGTTGATGAAGGAATGCGGGGGCGGATTAACTCGTTTATTAAAAAACTTGTAGGCGAGGGCAGACAGGTGTACATTGTATGTCCTATGATTGACGAAAACGAGGAGGAAGGTCAGGAAACCTCTGTTGCCAGTGTTATAGACTATGCGGAAACGTTGTCGGCTGCCTTTAAGGATTTGCGGATTGGGTTGCTCCACGGTAAAATGAAGGGCGACAAAAAGGAAGCTGTCATGCGTGAGTATTCCCAGGGCAACTTAGATATTTTGGTTGCCACCACGGTTATTGAGGTGGGCGTGAACGTACCCAATGCCGCCCTGATGATTGTGGAAAACGCTGAACGTTTTGGGCTTTCTCAGCTTCACCAGTTGAGAGGACGTGTGGGGCGTGGGGAGTATGAGTCCTTTTGTGTGCTATTTTTACAGTCGCAAAATGAAACTTCCCGAAGTAGGCTGAACACTATGCAGGCCTATAATGACGGCTTTGCAATTGCAGAGGCAGACTTAGCCCTGAGAGGTCCGGGAGATTTCTTCGGAGAACGTCAGCACGGCTTGCCCGCTTTTGTCCTTGCCGACTTATCATCCGACATGCAGCTCTTAGAGCAGACACGAGCGGATGCAAGGTCTGTCTTAGAGGAGGACGGTGAGCTGACAATGTCAAAAAACAGGGGATTAAAAAACAGGGTTGACCACCTAATGTCAAGACTAGACGCAGGCGGGTAATTGTGATAATATATATTATTCGCTAAATCACAAAAAAAATAGGGGTGCTGAATGCGGTACGATTCGTGGACTATCCGAGAACCTAAGGATGCAGAGGTAAACAGCCTTTGCAGCTCAGGTGTATCCATTCTGCCTGCACTAATCCTGTCTGCAAGAGAAATGCAAACCGACGTGGGCGAGTTTTTTGACACATCAATTAGTAACCTCCATGACCCATTTTTACTAAGCGGCATGGCAGAGGCTGTGGAGCGGATTAAGCTTGCTGTTCTCATGTCTGAGCGAATCGCCGTTTACGGTGATTATGACGTGGACGGCATAACCTCTGTGGCAATTGTAACAGAGTACCTCAAGGGCATTGGCGCAGACTGCTTCTGGTATATTCCCGACCGCATGGAGGAGGGCTACGGGCTAAACTCTTCCGCCCTGCAAACGTTGCGAGACAGAGGCGCAAGCCTTGTTATTACCGTTGATTCAGGGGTTACAGCCATAAACGAAGCCCGTTATGCGGCGGATATCGGCTTAGACCTTATTATAACCGACCATCACGAATGCAAGGACACTTTACCAGAGTGCGCCGCCCTGATTAATCCACGAGTGCATGACAATACGTACCCCTTTGACGAACTTGCGGGGGTTGGCGTAGCCTTTAAGCTGCTGTGCGCACTGTCTCAGGATTCTGAGGATACTGTTAAGCGGTTTGGTGCGTTGACTGCCATCGGAACAGTGGCGGATGTTATGCCGCTGGTGGGGGAGAACCGCATAATTGTCCACCACGGTCTTAAGCTTCTCGCTAAAACCTCCAATCTTGGACTGCTTGCCCTAATTGAAGAGGCGGGAGCGGCAGACCGCAGGCTTAATGCCATTACCATCGGATACGTTCTTGCGCCGAGAATTAACGCCGCAGGACGCATGGGCAAGGCGGGAATTGCCGTTGACCTTTTACTGACTAAGAACCCTCTTGAAGCAAAAAGCCTTGCGCAAAAGCTCTGCGATTTAAACAAGGAACGGCAAATCGTAGAAACTAAAATATTTGAAGAAGCTATCAAAATGCTGCCGACTCTGCCGGAGGGCGAAAAATATCCGTGCATAGTCCTTGAAGCGGGACATTGGCATTCGGGCATTGTGGGAATAGTAGCCTCAAGGCTTACTGAAAGATTTGGCTGTCCTGCGTTTTTGATTTGCGTTGACGGTGATGTGGGAAAGGGCAGTGCGAGAAGCGTTTGCGGTATAAATTTGGTGGAGGCGTTAAGCGCGAACACCGCCCTTTTGAGAAACTTCGGCGGTCACGCCCTTGCGGCGGGATTTTCCGTGGAAACTCAAAAAATTGACGCGTTACGTCAGGGCTTAATCGCCTTTTGCATATCACAGGAAGTACACACAGAGCGCAGCCTGACCATTGACGCTTGTCTCAAGCCTGAATGGATTGAGACGGAAAACGTCAGAAAGCTGCAATTACTTGAGCCTTACGGCACAGCAAACAGCCAGCCCTTGTTCATGTTGTCGGATTTTAGCCTAAACAAGCTAACTGCAATCGGCAACGGAAAGCATGTGCGCATGAAGCTGGAAAGGGATAATTATTCCTTTAACGCTATATGGTTCGGCATGGAAAAGGAAGCTCTTGCGCCCTACTCAGGTGATAAGATTGATGCGGCATTTACCTTGGATATTAACCGTTTCAGGGATGAGGAGAGCATTCAGCTTCAGCTTGTGGATGTTCGGTTTTCAGCGGCAAACCCTGACGACGTTAGCCAAGAGCAGGAGCTGTATGCAAGGCTTCAGGCCCGTGGTCGGCTGGCAACGGACGAAGCTAAGTCGTTGCTTCCCGAAAGGCAACATTTTGCCTTTGTATGGCGGGCGTTGCGCCTTGACACCATGCAGGAATTATCTGGTACAGAACTTGCGCGGCGCATTGTCAATGCGTGGCGGACAGAGGGACAGCGGGGGGCGGAAAGCTGTAAGCCCATGTCTTATGCAATGGTGTGGGTTATTTTAGACATTTTTGAGGAGTTTTCCTTGATAAGTATAGAAAAAGCCGCGGCTTGGAAAATTAATATAAGCACCGCCGCCGCTAAAAGTGACCTAACAAAGTCCAAAATTTTACTGAGAATCAGTGAGGCATAACCATGGAGCAGATTGATTATAACGCTGAAATAAATAAAAAATTTGATAAGCTGCTGGAGCTGGTTCGCAATTCCCGTGAAGACCCCGCTGTTGCATTGGCTGACGAAATTAGAGTTCGTGAAGCCTTTGATTTTGCCTGCGAAGCGCATCATGGACAAATGCGCCGTTCAGGCGAGCCGTACATCACCCATCCCCTAGAAGTTTCACTTATTATTGCCGACATGTGCATGGATGTTGACTCCATAATTGCCTCACTAACCCATGACGTTGTTGAGGACACAGATTTTGAGCTTGGGGACATTAAACAGCGTTTTGGGGCATCTGTTGCCGACCTTGTGGACGGTGTTACTAAGCTGACAAGAGTAAACTATACCTCCAAGGAAGAGCAGCAGATGGAAAATCTGCGCAAAATGATAATTGCCATGGCGAAGGATATTCGTGTGGTGCTTATTAAAATTGCCGACCGTCTGCACAATATGCGAACCCTCAGCTTTCATACGGAAAAGCGGCAAAAGGAAATTTCCCTTGAAACCATGGAGATATATGCGCCCTTGGCGTATCGTCTCGGTATCCAGAAAATCAAGTGGGAGCTTGAGGATATTGCGCTGAAATACCTTGACCCAGTGGGTTATAATGAGATTATGATGCATTTGGAGGAAATGGATAAGGCGCATTCCTGTTTTTTAGAGGTGGTAAAGGACGCCATTTCCGACAAGCTTCGTGAGAACGGCATAGAGTTTGACATATCGGGTCGTATGAAGCATATTTACAGCGTTTACCGCAAAATGATGGGGCAAAATAAAGAGCTTAACGAGATATACGACCTGTACGCAGTGCGCATCATCGTTGACGAAATGCCCGACTGCTACAACGTTCTGGGTCTTGTCCATGATTTATTCAAGCCCCTGCCGGGACGTATTAAGGACTATATTTCAACCCCAAAGCCAAACATGTACCAAAGCCTTCACACCACGGTTATGGGCCATGGGGGAATGCCCTTTGAGGTGCAAACCCGAACATGGGATATGCACCGAACTGCCGAGTACGGCATCGCCGCCCACTGGAAATACAAACAGGGCATTGAAAGCGACAGCTCAAAGCTTGAGGATAAGCTGGCGTGGGTTCGCCGCCTTATGGAAACACAGCAGGACACTGAGGCTGAGGACTTCATAAGAATGCTTAAGGTTGACATGTTTGCAGACGAAGTCTTTGTGTTTACGCCAAAGGGGGATGTTATAAACCTTCCCGCAGGTGCAAACCCCATTGACTTTGCGTATGCCATTCACTCAGCCGTTGGAAATCGCATGACAGGGGCAAAAATCGGCGGACGTATTGTCAGCCTTGACTATACACTGCAAAACGGCGATATTGTTGACATTTTACAGGGAAGCGGACATGGACCTTCCCGCGACTGGCTGAAAATGGTTAAAACCAGTGAAGCCAGAAATAAGATTAAGCAATGGTTTAAAAAGGAAAAACGTGAGGACAACATCATTGCGGGTAAGGCAGATTTTGAGCGTGAGCTTCGTCGGGTGGGAATCCCTCTTGCAACTGTTTTGCAGGAGGATATTCAGGCGGCGGTGGTCAAGCGTATGGCGTTTTCCACTATGGATGACCTATACGCCTCTATCGGTTTCGGCGGCACAACCTGCCTAAAAGCGATAAATCGGTTTAGAGACGAGCTTGCCAAAGCAAATAAGCTCAATAACGAGAAGCAAATCGTTGAAAAGCTGATTCAGTCTCCTAAAAAGCCGAAGAAAAATGTTTCAGGCGTTGTTGTCGAGGGAATTGACAACTGCCTTGTGAAGTTTTCAAGATGCTGCGCCCCTGTACCCGGAGACGATATTATCGGCTTCATTACCAGAGGTTACGGCGTTTCCATTCACTGCAAGGACTGTCTTAACGTTATTCAGCAGCGCAAGGACGACAAGGACGGACGCTGGATTGAGGTTAGCTGGGCGGATGAAATCAAGGAGTCCTACGCTTGCGGCTTACAGGTTCAGGCCCACGACCGTGACGGACTATTGATGGATGTGCTTAACGTTATAAATGCCGCCAAGGTGAAATTACTGTCCATTTCCGCAAAATCCTATGACGACGGATATGCGGCGGTGAACGCAGTGGCCGAGGTTTCCAGCAAGGCGGAGTTTGACGAGCTGCGCAGCCGTTTACTTCGTATATCTGCGGTTGTCGATATTAAACGTAAGGACGTGCATTAATGCTGGCGGTTGTTACAAGAGTTGCAAATGCAAAGGTTTTTATTGCCGAGGAAAACTATACAGCCTCAATTGACAAGGGCTTTTTAGTCTTACTTGGAGTTCATAAGGACGATACCGAGGAAGAAGCACTCTACACCGCTGACAGAATTTGCGGGCTGAGAGTATTTGAGGACGCACAGGGCAAGATGAACCTAAACCCTATGGACGGCGGCGGCGCATCTCTGCTGGTTATAAGCCAGTTTACCCTTTTTGCCGACGTTTCTCAAAGGCGACCCGCCTTTACCGAGGCGGCAAGACCAGACAAGGCAATACCGCTGTATGAGCTGGTGGTTAAGCAGTGCAGAGAAAAGGGCTTTGCAGTGGAAACAGGGATTTTTGGAGCGGATATGCAGGTTTTTTCCCAAAATGACGGACCTGTGACCATAATTATAGATTCTAAGAAAAGGTAGTGAACATATGCTGTTGCATTGGAGCTTGGTTGTTGGGAAAATATCCACCAACTGTTACATTATCGCCGACTCCGAAACTAAGGAGGCGGCTGTCATTGACCCCGGCGCAGGTGCGGATAAAATCCTCAACATTTTGCGGCAGGAAAAGCTTACTCTTAAGTATATAATTATTACACACGGACATTTTGACCATATATTAGCTCTCTCTGAGCTTAAAAAGGCTACCAATGCCTGTGTGGTTATCCACGAAGCTGACGCAGACTGCTTAACTGACCGTATGAAATCAGGGGCGGGAATGTTTCACACCTCCCATGAGTACACAGAGGCGGACTTAGAGCTAAAGGGCGGCGAGGAGCTTCACCTCGGAACAATCGCTATTAAGGCAATACACACCCCCGGGCATACCAAGGGCGGTTGTTGCTTTATGGTTCAAGACCATCTGTACACAGGGGATACTCTGTTTGAGGACGATTGCGGACGGTGCGATTTGCCTGGGGGAGATTACGGCGTTATGCTGCAATCCCTGAGACTGTTAGCGGCTCTGGAGGGCGACTATAAGCTTTATCCGGGGCATGATGTCAGCACCACCTTAGAGCGTGAGCGCAAGCATAATGTAAACATGCTTGAAGCCTTGAGAAGCGTCACTTGAAGCTTACTGTTAAAGGGCATGACAGATACGCCTCCGCCGAACAGGCGATGCTTGGTTACTTTGGCTTAGAGCCTGACGGAGAAGCCATTTCAGAGGTGGAAATAACTGGGCGGCACACCTCATTTATCACGCACATAACCCTCGATGGCAGAGAGGGGAATTCCCGCATAGACGTGCGGGGAGAATGCGAGAAGGAATATGATTACTATATCAAAACCTCGTTTTATGAGGCCGCTCAGCCGCTGCTACCAACCCTGCCTTGGGGTTCGCTTACTGGCATTCGTCCCGCAAAGCTTGCGTCCATGCTCCTTGAGATGGGAGAAAACGCCGACGAGGTGCTGAGGGATAAATACTTTGTCAGCGATAAACGCCGAAGCCTTGCCCTTAGCTGTGCAGCTGCAACTCTTGCAGCTAAAAACAGCCTACAACAGGGCGATATTGCACTGTATATTGGCATCCCCTTTTGCCCTTCCCGATGCGCCTACTGCTCCTTTGTGTCCACGGACGTTGAGAAGTCAGGCAAAAAGCTGCTTACGGCATATCTTGACGCGCTTCTTGACGAGGTGCGTCTCCTTGGGGAAACCGTAAAAAAATTGGGACTTAGAATCGTCACCGCATACGTAGGTGGCGGCACGCCCACAACCTTTGACGAGGCGCAGATTGAAGCCTTGCTTCGTTGTATCCATGAGGTCTTTGACCTGTCCGCCCTGCGGGAGCTGACTATGGAGGCGGGAAGACCTGATACTATTACAGAAGAAAAGCTTTTAGTATGCAAAAAATACGGCGTAACCAGAGTGAGCATTAACCCGCAAACCATGGAAAACCATGTCCTTGAAGCCATCGGTCGGCGGCACACTGCCGAGGAAACCCGAAACGCCTACGAACTTGCAAAGCGTACAGGCTTTAAAAGCATTAACTGCGACCTTATTGCAGGACTGCCCAAGGACACGGTGCAAGGCTTCGTTTCGTCCTTACAGCACATAATAAGCTGGAAACCGGAAAACATAACAATCCACTCGCTGGCACTGAAAAAGGGCGCTAAGCTAATGGAAAACCGTCAGGAGGCTGACGCCTCCGCAGTTGAAAAAATGCTGGACGAGGCGGCAGTTATGCTTAAAAATCAAGGTTACCGACCATACTATCTCTATCGCCAAAAGTTTATGGCGGGGGGCTTTGAAAATGTGGGCTGGTGTCTTGAGGGGCATGAAAACCTATATAATCTGTGCATGATGGAGGAGCTGTCAACGGTTCTATCCGCAGGCGCAGGAGGGGTTAGCAAGCTTTTGACAGTTGGTCATGGTGGCGATGTGAGAATTGACAGAGTAATGAATATGAAATACCCCTTGGAATATTTGCAAAGCTGTGATAAAATAAGGAAAAATATTGGTATAATGGAAACATTGTTAAGTTAAAGCGCAAGCGAGAGAGAAGGCGTTACCCTTGATTTTGGATAAATTTTGCAATGAATTTGATTTAACCGAGATAAACAGCCGTGCGGCGAAAAACCCCCGTGACCTGCTGGCTGAATGCGACACTGTGCTTTATGGACGGCTTGCCTCCGCTGCTGCCGCAATTGCAAATGGTCTGCCTAACAGACCTGTAGTGCTTCTTGCAGGTCCTTCAGGCTCAGGCAAGACCACTACTGCACAAAAATTATGCGCCGCGCTGGATTTAATCGGCGTTAGAGCGCATACTGTATCAATGGACGACTATTATCAGACCGTTGACCCCGCCACGCACCCAAAGGACGATAAGGGGAGCATCGACTTTGAATCCCCGCAGTGCCTTGATATACCACTGCTTAAGCAGCATTTTGCCGTACTGTCCCAAGGCTCAGAGATTTTAGTGCCCACCTTTGACTTTGTCACTCAAACAAGGGCAGCCAAAACTCATAACCTGCGGCTGGGCAGTAACGAAGTCGCCATTTTTGAGGGTATTCACGCCCTAAACCCCATGCTTTTAGACGGCGGAACTTCCGCAACCAGAGTTTATATTTCAGCAAGAAGCAATATAACCAAAAACTGCGAGCCGTTTTTCATGGCGACATGGATGCGTCTTGTCAGGCGCACGATTAGGGATTTTAATTTCAGAGGCATATCAGCAAAGGACAATATGGCCATGTGGGCAAATGTCAGAGCGGGGGAAAAACGCTATATCTCGCCCTTCAAGCAGCTTGCCGACATCACCATTGACACCGCACTACCCTACGAAGTAAACGTTCTTTGTGACAGAGCAAAGAGGCTTTTTTCAGAGGTACATGACATCGGTCGAGGCGACGAAATCCGTCAAATGGCAGCAAGGCTTGAGGAGCTTGTACCTATTGATGAAAGTATTCTCAGCAAAAAATCTCTGCTAAGAGAGTTTGTAGGCGGATTGATTATTTAATACTAATCACAACTGGAAATAAACAAAACTGAAATTTAACAGGAGGTCACAAAATGAACGAGACAGTTAAAAACATTATCGACAAGGTAAAAACCACTGCCCACAAAACCAGCGAGGTAACCGTTAAGAAAACAGGCGAAATCTGGGAAATCACAAAGCTTACCATGCGCCTTTCTGAGCTCAACAGCAAAACCGAGCAAGCACTTATCGACATCGGAGAAATTGTGTATGACGCATTTCTCGACCCTAACAGCGATACCGAGCATGTTGACAGCCTGCTTGACGCAATCCACGAAAACCGCAAGGAAATAAGGGATATTAAAGAACGCATTGACGAAATCCGTCAAGTAAAGCTTTGCCATTGCTGCGACAAGAAAATCAACCGTGAGGACACATTCTGTAAGTATTGCGGCGAGAAAGTATGAGTGATATTAAACAACAGCTGGAGCTGAGTGCCGAATTTCTCAAAAGCCGCTTAGACGGCTTTGTACCAGAGGTTTTACTGGTTTTAGGCTCAGGACTGGGCTTTTTAGGCGACATCTGCGAAAACCCTAAGATTTTCCCCTACGGCGAAATTCCCGCCGTCCCAGTGTCCACCGCGCCGGGACATGCAGGGCGGCTGGTGTTTGGCGTGCTTGGCGGCAAGCGTGTAATGGTCATGCAGGGTCGCTTCCACGGCTACGAGGGCTACGGCAGTGACGTAGTGGTTCATTGTGTCCGCACAGCGAAAATGCTGGGCGCAGAAACCATGTTTATCACCAACGCCGCGGGAGCTGTAAACCGCTCCTACAAGTCAGGCGATATCATGATGATCACCGACCATATCAAGCTTTTTACCGATTCACCCCTTAAAGGCGCAAATCTTGACTTTTTAGGTACACGTTTTCCAGATATGTCCACAGCCTATACTCCTGAGCTGTTTGAGGTTGCCAACAAGGCGGCGGCTAAGGCGGGAATTGGGCTGAAGGAAGGCGTATATATGATTTTCCCTGGTCCGCAGTACGAAACTCCGGCTGAAATCCGTGCCGCCGCTCTTTTAGGAGCGGACTGTGTCGGTATGTCCACTGTACCAGAGGTTATCGCTGCAAGACATTGCGGTATGAAGGTTTTGGGCTTCTCTCTGGTTTGCAATATGGCGGCGGGTATACTCAAGCAGGAGCTTAGCGAACAGGAAGTACTTGACACCGCCGAGGCATCAAAAAAACACTTCTCAGCACTTATAATCGGCTGCTTGGAAGAATTATATTAATCACCAATTAAGGAGCTACATATGAACACCTTATTTTCAGATATCACCGTAGTACTGCTTGACGGCTCGCCTGTGCTTGAACATGCCTATGTTGGCATAACGGACGGCAAAATCTGCTATGTGGGACAGGACAAGCCTGAGACGGCTGTCGGTACTGAGGTCATTGACGGCAGGCATAAGGTGCTCATGCCAGGTCTTGTAAATGCGCACACTCATGTGCCAATGACACTGCTTAGAGGCTTTGCAGACGATTATACACTGCTTGACTGGCTGCATAACTATATTTTTCCCGCCGAGGATAAGCTCACGCCTGCAATGGTGTACCAAGGGGCAAGGCTTGGACTGATGGAGGCTCTCGCCTCCGGCACTGTTTCTGTCACGGATATGTACAGTGATGAAGACCAAGTTGCCAAGGCTGTCAGCGAAATAGGCATGAAGGCGAATATTTGCCGCGCGCTGATTTCCTTTGACAAGGACGGCTTTAACCCCTCGACAGACAGCCGCATTGCCGATATGAAGTCACTTGTAAACGATTGGCACGGTCATGACGGGGGGCGAATTGCCGTGGATGCGTCAATTCACGCCGAATACACCTCCCATGACCTGCTGTGGCGTTACACCGCCGATTATGCCCATGAAAAGGGAATCGGAATGCATGTCCATGTCTCTGAATCAAAAGAGGAACATGAAAACTGCAAAACTAAGTACGGCAAAACCCCCACCTACATGCTAAATCAGCAAGGGGTTTTTAATACACGCACAACCGTGGCTCACGGCGTATGGCTTGAGCCTGACGATATGGAAATTCTAGCCGACCACAGGGCAAGTGTTGCACATAACCCAGTTAGCAACCTAAAGTTGGCTTCGGGCTGCGCCGATGTCCGCGGAATGCTGAAAAGCGGCATAAATGTGGCAATCGGAACTGACGGCGTTTCCTCAAATAACAGCCATGACATGTTTGAAGAGATAAAAACCTGTGCATTGTTTCAAAAGTACCGTGAATACGACCCTACTAATGTGAATGCCTTACAAGCACTTAATTTAGCAATCACTAACGGTGCGCTTTCTCAGGGCAGACAAAAGGAAATGGGAAAAATAGCCGTTGGTTATGACGCTGACCTCGTTATGCTGGACTTTGACAAACCGCACCTAACCCCTTGCCACCACACTATTTCAAACATAGTGTACGCCGCAAAGGGCAGCGACGTGGTGCTTACAATGGTTCGCGGCAAGACCCTGTACAAAAACGGAGAATTTCTCACAATTGACGCAGAAAAGGTCATGTCCGAAGTCCGTCGCATAGCCAAGGTGTTTTAGGCATAGATATATGACAGGCTGCTGGCAGCATGGCGGCAGACGTCTGACCGCGCATTGCTTTGAACCGGTCGCCGTGTAGCGGCGAGCTGTCAAACTCCGGAAATTTTGACACGTCCGCGACCAAACGTGGCAATATTTTTGGAGTTTGCTGGTTCAAAGCAGTGCGCCAGCGCGACTATGGCAGGCGAGCTGTCTAGCTCATCCCCCCCACATTATTCAGAGGGTGTGTTCTTCATTTGAAAAAAACCAAATCGACCTCCCAGAGCTTTATTCAAGGCGCGCTTATTCTTTCAATTGCCACGGTATTTGTAAAAGTAATCGGCGCAGTCTATAAAATTCCCATACAAAATCTCCTTGGAGAAGAAGGCTCAAGTTACTTTAAAAAGGCGTATGATATATTTGCCACGCTAGTCGCTTTCTCAACCTCCGGTTTGCCTGTTGCCGTGTCAAAGCTAGTTTCGGAAGCTGAACAAAAGGGCGACAGACGTAGGTCAAAGGTGATTTTCCGCATTGCTATGATGATGTTCTCCATTGTGGGAACAGTAGGTATGATGGTTCTGCTCCTTGGGTCTACAGCAATCGCAAAGGCGTCAGGCTCAGAGCTTGCAAGGACGGGCATCATGGCAATTGCCCCTGCAATATTCTTTATATGCATAGTCAGTGCATACAGAGGGTATCATCAGGGTATGCGCAACATGACCCCAACTGCTACGTCGCAGGTTATTGAGGCATTTATTAAACTTGTGTTCGGTGTTGTCCTTGTCTATGTTGCAACCCGCCTTGGGGCTGATGTTTCCGTTAAGGCGGCGGCGGCCATCAGCGGTGTTACAATAGGCTCAATAGCCTCCTGCGCATACTTTGTACTTATGAACAGGAAAATAGAACCTCCTGCCATTAAAGCCATCGAAGACCATGCCCTTGAGCATCAAAAACCAAAGGGCGTCAGCCGCAAAGAGGTTGTACAGCAGCTACTAAAAATTGCCATCCCAATTACAATCAGTGCCGCAGTTCTGACACTGACAGGTGTTATAGATACTTTTTTATGTACCCGCAACCTTGTAAACGGCGCGGGGTTCACGCCACAGGAGGCGGAAATCTACTTTGGCGCATACGGTTGGGCGGGAAGCCTTTTCGGATTGCCCTCCACATTTATTAACGCCATTGCCATCAGCATTGTTCCTGCACTGACCGCCGCATTCGCTATCAAAGACCGCAAGGCGGCGCATGGGTACATCAGCAGCTCAATGAGAATCACGGCTCTTTTGTCTCTGCCAGCGGCGGCAGGTTATTTTGCCCTTAGTTGGCCAATAATGAATCTGTTATACGGGAAAAGCCCGTCAGGCGTGCTAATTGCGGCTCCTCAGCTTCAAAAGCTGGGTATTGCGGTGTTCTTTGTCTGTCTTGTTACCCTCACCAATGCTATTTTGCAGTCCATCGGACTGGTTTCTATTCCGGTTATAACCATGCTTATCGGAGCTGCCGCTAAGGTTATTGTAAACATCACGTTGGTCAGCAATCCAGCCATTCACATCAATGGCGCGCCTATCGGCACAATTGTCTGCTACGGATTGGTTTCGGTTTTAAACCTGTTTGTTATACTGCGGTTTTTAAAGCTCTCCCCCCGACTGCTCTCGGTTTTCGTGCTGCCATGTCTGGCGGCTGTTGGCATGGGGGCGTGCTCACGAGGTATCTACTGGCTGATGACAGGGGTGGTGGGCGAGAAACTGGGAGTTATAATCGCAATCATGGTTGGCGCATTAGTGTACTTTGCTCTGGTTATCCTATTAGGAGCAATTAAGCGAGAGGATTTATTGATGATTCCGAAGGGTGAGAAGCTTGCAAACGCCCTAAAAATGAAATAATTATGGTGTTATGTTCACCAAAACAGTTTTTTTTCAAAAAATGCGGACTTTTTTCAAAAAAACTCTTGAAGAAAGGCGAAAGTTATGGTAGATTCTACAAGTAACGAATACGTGACCTTAAAGAAGTGCGATATTTCGGAGCTGCGCGCCGTTGTAAAACGGCTTAGAGAGCCTGACGGCTGCCCTTGGGATAAGGAGCAAACCCATAGTACAATTCGGGGCAATCTCATCGAGGAAGCCTACGAGGTAATTGACGCAATTGACCGCGGGGACTCTCGTGACCTTTGCGAAGAGCTTGGGGACATTTTGCAAAACGTTGTTTTTCATTCTCAAATTGCCGAGGAGAACTCTGAGTTCTCCTTTGATGATGTGGTAGGTGTGGTTTGCGAAAAATTGATTCGCCGTCACCCTCATGTTTTTTCGAATGTGATTGCGGAAACCTCTGACGAGGTGCTCCGTAATTGGGACGCTATTAAGCGTGAGGAGAAAAGCCATGCCTCAAAAACTGAGGCGCTGCGCTCCATACCGTCAGTTTTCCCCGCTCTTCTCAGAGCGGACAAGCTGCTCTCCCGTTCTGCGAAGGCGGGATTTGCCGAAAAAACAACTTTTGAGGAAACTCTTACCGCGGAGGAGCTGGGCGACAAGCTTTTTGACCTTGTAAAGCTCGCTAAAGCCTCTCACCTCGACCCAGAACTTGCACTGAGCGCAAGGCTTAACCAGTTCATCGACACTTTTGAGCACTGGGAGAAATCCCAGTAAGACATTGGCTACTCTGGCTTTGATGATTACATCAAACCTATAGCATATAACAAATGATATTTTAGGAGGACTTTTTCCATGAACAAATCAGAACTTATTAACGCAGTTGCAGACAAAGCCGGCTTAACCAAAAAAAATTCCGAGGCAGCTATCACCGCAGTATTTGACGCCATCAGCGAAGCACTAGTCGATGGAGATAAAGTACAATTAGTCGGTTTTGGATCTTTTGAAGTTAAAAAGCGCGAAGCCAGAGTGGGACGCAACCCAAAGACAAAGCAAGAAATTTCTATCCCTGCTTCTAAGTCACCTGTTTTCAAAGCAGGCAAGGCATTGAAGGATTCAGTAAATCAATAACATTTAGTGATACTTGTGGCGGCTGATGTTGCTGCCATTTTGGGCTGTATCAAAACGGTGGCGCATCCATTGCCGTCTTTGATACAGA
>JAVBKA010000023.1:0-16773 GCA_031546715.1 Oscillospiraceae bacterium
CTACCATTGCTGACTTTGCACGAATCAGGGCTGGCTGGTCTGAGGACGCAACAACAAGAACGCTTCGTTTCAGTCCTTCCTCTTTGAGATCCTTCTGCAAAAAGTCGTTGACCTCTCGTCCGCGCTCTCCGATAAGCGTAATTACATTGACATCACTTTTGGCATTTCGGGCAATCATGCCTAAAAGTGTTGATTTACCTACACCTGAGCCTGCAAAAATACCGATACGCTGTCCTCTTCCGCAGGTCAGCAGTCCATCTATAGCACGAACGCCAAGGGGCAGAATGTCCTTAATTCTCGGTCTTGTTATAGGGTTTGGGGGTGAATTGTCCACAGGGGCGTAGTCCTGCGGAACTATTGGTGGGCCGCCGTCCATAGGACGACCTAAGCCGTCTAGCACTCGTCCCATATAGTTAAGACCGCAAGGGACTTTTAAGGTTTTGTTTGTGGACACAACTCTTGAGCCGGGTCCAACTCCTGCCATATCGCCGTAGGGCATCAGCAAAACCTGCTTATCGTGGAAGCCAACAACCTCCGCCATTATGGTTCTATCCCCGTGAAGGGAATAAATGGTGCACATTTCTCCAATCTGCACGGCAGGACCGTTTGCTTCTACTGTCAGACCTGCGATTTTTTGAACCTTGCCTGAAAACTTTAATGAGTCGGTATGTGTCAATCTCTGGCTAAGCGAATCAAAATCCATGTCTTCTCCTGTAATGCGTATTCACTTGGCAATGTTTTGGGGTGTTTAAGTTTGGAATTAATCTTCCATGCCAAGATTTTGCGCAATTTGTTCGAGCTGGGCACTGACACTGGCATCTATCATTCCGCTATCAGTGTCAATAAGTACACCGTAGTTCTCTACCATTTGGTCAACCACGATTTCGGCGTCAATGTTGCCGTTTTCGGTGCTGATGGTTTGTCTGTCCTTGTTTTTAAAAACCTTGGTGTATTGCTCGGCATTTACCATAAGTGTAACAGATTTCTCTGATTTAATACGTGATAAAGCATGAGACAGAATTGACATGTATGTTTCATTGTCCGATTCCAGCTCATGGTGAAGAATTTTTGCGGCTATTTCAAGGGACAGCTTATATACTTTAGGCTCTAAGTCAGCAATCAGGGCTTGTTTTTCGCTCTCTGCGCTGTCTTTAATTTTTTTCGCATCTTCTTTAGCTTTTTTCAATAATTTTTCTGCTTCTGCCTTGGCTTTTGCCTCACCGTCGTTAAAACCTTGGTTAAAAGCCTCGCCTCTGATAGCTTCTGCTTCGGCTTCTGCCGCTGCCACAATTTGCTCTGCCTCTTGTCTGCCTTCGCTGAGCAGCATCGAAACTTCTTCCTCCGCCGCCTTTACTAGCTCGTCATATGCTTCACGAAAATCTTCGGCTGGGTTTTCGCTTTGGTCTGGCTTTTGGTTGCGCTGATGTACTGCAAAGTCCTCAAACTCCCCCTCTGACCCCGAATCATCGAGGTCAGAGCGGTAGGATGTTTTTTTAAGTGTTTCCTCAGTGTCTTTTTTCTTTTGCTTTTCGTCTTCGTCTACAAATCGAGCCAATGAGGCTTTAATAATCTTAGACAACTATCTCGTCCTCCGAACCACGGGAAATAATGATTTCTCCAGCATCTTGTAGCTTACGGATAACATTAACAATTTTCTGCTGTGCTTCTTCAACGTCTTTAACACGAACCGGACCCATGAACTCCATGTCGTCCTTAATCATCTCAGCTTGACGCTTAGACATATTATCAAAGATAAGGTCTTTAAGCTCTTGAGTGACGTTTTTCATAGCAATTGTAAGGTCTGCGGCTTCAACGTCTCTAAGAACACGCTGAATTGAACGCTTGTCGAGCTTAACCACGTCTTCAAAGACGAACATTTTACGACGGATTTCGTCAACAAGGTCGCTATGCTCAATTTCAAGCTCTTCAAGAACTCTACGCTCAGTTCCACGGTCAGCGGCGTTAAGGATTTCAACGATGTTTTCAATACCACCGACAATTGTAAAGTCGTCTGAACCAAGAGAAGAAAGCTTTTTGTCCATAATACGCTCAATTTCTCGGACATATTCAGGGCTTGTGCGGTCCATTGTGGATATACGTGCAACAACTTCAGTCTGCTTTTCAGGGGGGAGCTTTGAAAGAATTGCGGCAGACATGGGCGGTTCAAGATAGGCAAGAATTAATGCGATTGTTTGGGGATGCTCATTTTGAACAAAGTTAAGAATCTGGTTAGGGTCTGATTTACGGGCAAAGTCGAAGGGGCGAACCTGCAACGATGAGGTCAAGCGGGAAATAAGCTGCATTGCACGTTCAGGACCGATAGCGCGCTCAAGAACGTCTCGAGCGTAGTCGATACCGCCCTCGGTAATAAAGTTTTGAGCGAGGCATTCTTCGTAAAACTCGTTGATAATGGATTCCTTCATGGTTTGGTCAACACGGCGGACATTTGTTATATCAAGTGTTAATTGTTCAATTTCTTCGTCTTTAAGGTACTTAAATATCTTAGCAGAGTAATCTCTGCCTAATGCTACGAATAGTATAGCGGCTTTTTCTCGACCGGATAGCTGAATTGAACTAGCCAAATATATATCCTCCTCCTAAAAATATAGCTTAGCACTATCACGCTCCCTTAACCCTGTCGCTCCTGCATCCAGCAACGCCATAAAAGGCATTGCTGAATGCTTGCGCTTTTCACTATCGGGTTAATCCGTGCTTACTAAAAATAACGTCTACCTTCATCTTCGTTAAGCCAGTTGCGAAGCAGCTCAGCAACAGCACTTGGATTTTTCTCTATAAAATCTTCAACTCTTGTAAGAGCCTGAGATTTAACTGTTTCGCCAATAGCATTGAGGTTTTCAAGCTCGTCGCGGATTTCATCAATTTCAGAAATCTTTTTAAGCGCAACATCTTCTGTTTCGGCTTTTTTGTTAAGAATCTGGAATGTCTTTAAGACAATAACAATGACACATGCTGCAATTAAAGCGTAGATTACGATGATTTTAATCATTTCTAACAGTTCTTTAGTCTTTGCTTCTTTTGCTAACTTATCAAATTCTGCTTTTTCAGCTTCTGCACCTTTGAAATCCATGTATGTAATGGAAATATCTGAATAATCTTCTGCACGTAATCCGATTGCTCCGCCGATTGTGCTTTGCAATGCTTCTGTCATAGCCTTGGTGTTTTCATATACAAGTTGATTTACCGCTAAAGAAAATGTTAATTTTTTACGTGTGCCTTTTGCACGGGTGATTTGCTTTGTAATCTCAGTTACCAAGTAATTAACAGTCTCGGTGTCCTTGATATAATTAGAGGCTGCTTCAGAGTCAACCTCGTCGTAAGTATCGCCACCGCCGTTTTCGTCTTCGCCAGGCTCGCCTGCGGGAACTTTGCCGCCGTTTGCTTCTTCGTGGATTGTTTGTCTTGACTGTAAAATACCGTTTTCGTCAACAACCGGCTCAACAATATTTTGAACCTCTGAAACGCTGTCAAAATCAAGCTCAACGTCACATGCGATTTTAAAGTTTTCTTCGCCTAAGACATCGCGTAATAGGTTTGATACAGGAGTAAGTAAGTCGCTTTCGTAACGAAGCTCGAATTCATAGCTATCTTTAAGTGAACCGTAAATATCTTCATAGTTAGGGTTTAAAACTGTTCCTTCGCTTGCCACTGTAATGTTTGCAGGGACTAATCCTACAACTGCGGTAGCCACAGCAGCACCTACTGCGTCGGCAAATTCACGGTCGGCGGCTTCGCCGTCTTTCATTGTCAGGTAGACAGACGCGGTAACAGGTTGTGCGTTTGCTTTATAAATTGAAGCCTTTTGCTGAGGAATTGCAAGCAAAACTCTAGCGGTTTTGATTCCGGGGAAGGCCAGTCTCAGGTTGGCTGCAATGTCAGACTGCAACTGAAATTTTTCGTATGCGTTCTTTTCAAACTGTGTAGCAGTAAGACCTTGCGCTTTAGCAAAAAGTTCGTAGCTAATCCCCGTTGAAGGTATATTTCCGGCAGCGAGTAATTGTGCTGCAACTGCTCTATTTTTTTCAGGAACTAAAACTGTTGCTCCGTTATCTGTTGTTTGGTACGAAATTTGATTTGCCGCCAAAGCGGTCGTGACTTCTGTTGAGCTTGTATCGTCTAGGTCACCGATAAGGTTAACCCATTTTGTTCTGGTGAGAAGAACAACTGCGATTACGATAACTGCCATTGCAACTCCGGTGATGACAAAAAAGCGGTTGCGGTCACGCTTTTCAGTACGCTCCCAGATGTCAACGATCCATTGACGCAACCGCTTGAAAAGTTCAAGAAAATTCAATATAATCCTCCTCTAAACACACGCCACACTTCTAACATACATCTCTTTGCTGTATCTATATTGTACAGCATTTTATATAACTTTGTAAACACCAACTTGTTTACATTAAATCTAATTAGTTTTTTATTTGTAATTTTTTGAGCTAATAAAGCTCTCACCGTGACATATGCATCCATTGATTGTCGTTTTTTCGTTATTTCCCAAGAATCTAATGGGAGGGGGGTTAGTAAAAATAAGAGGAATTTTTTCACTAACAAGATAAAATATGCAAGCAAATTTTATCTACAGGGTTAATGCGTGCAAACTTAGATTTGCATTCTCATGACTTCTTGATATGCTTCAACCATGCGGTCACGGATTTGTACTGTTAGGTTTAGCATAATATCGGCTTTTTCAGATGCAATGGTGAGGGAATGCAAGTCCTGTGTTTCGCCCACCATCAGTCCAAGGTTTGCTTCTTTCGCTCCTGCATCTGACGAAACCGTATTGGTCATAGCGTCTGACAGTAAATTTGCAAAGCTGTTTCCTTGGCTGGGCTGCTGAGTTACAACCGGTGAGGCATCTTCAATAGAACCGGCGGTTGTAATGTTGGGGATTATACGATAATTGTTTGAAATATACGGATTTGAAAAATTAACCATCTGTTATTACCTTCCTATTTCCAATGCTTTCATAGCGATATTTTTAAAGTTGTTTAAAACGGTGATGTTTGCTTCATATGAGCGTGACGCTGAAATCATGTCAACCATTTCCTTCTCGGCGTCAACGTTTGGATACTCAACATATCCTTCGTCGTTGGCGTCGGGATGCTCTGGGTCATAAACCAGCTTTAAGGGGCTTTGGTCTTCGCCCATGTCCACGGCTCGAACACCTGCGCCACCGACTCTGTCCTGAGAAACCTTCAGCCAGTCAGAAAACATGTATGGCTGGTTTTTCTCTTCAAAGACGACGACTTTTCTGCGGTACGGAGTGCCGTCCTCAGTGCGGGTAGTTGTTGCGTTTGCAATGTTTTCGCCGATAACGTCCATACGATATCTCTGTGCAGTCAATGCAGAAGCAGATATCTCCATGCTACGAAAAATGTTCATTATGTATCTCCTTATCTGCCTGTAACTGCAAGCTTTAATCTTGCAAGCTCGCTGTTGACTTGTCCGACCAGTGCATTGTACTGAATAGTGTTTTCGCTAAGCTCAACCATTTCTTGGTCAATGTCAACATTGTTGCCGTCCATTCTCATGGTGTGCCAGTTTTCAGTAACCAGTACCGGATTAACCTCTAGGGGGTCTGATGTGTTGATTGCAATATGTCCCGGCTTTGGTTTGGTTGTATTAGGTCTGCCGCTGTCCTCAATTGCTTGTCGGAACAGCGATTCAAACTCTAGGTGCTTTGACTTATAGTCAGGCGTGTCGGCATTGGCGATGTTTTGAGCGATAACCTCTTGCCGCATCCATGTTGCGTCCAAGCTTTTTTGCAACAGGTTCACGTGATTAAACATTTTGCTGAACATTTTAAGTCTCCTTTAACATTAAAAAAAGATGGTTCATAAAATCCCCTAGCATCCTGCTAAAAAATCCTGTCCATCCTTGACCAATACTATTATATCGTGATTATTCATAAAAGCTTTAATATTAATTTTTGGCAATTAATTTTGACTTTTTTAAGCCTTTGCTTCAGCGGCATATCTCAAAATCCGTTCGATATATGACTGTGTTGAAGTTGGCAAAAGCGACATTTGAGAATCGTCAGTGGTTAAGTCCGTAACGCCACGCCTTGAGACGCTTCCCGGACCGCAGTTGTACTTTGCGAGGGCGAGCTTAATGTCGCCATCGGAACTGTTTAGCATATTTGAAAGGTAGCGGACACCGCCGTCAATGTTTTGTTCGGGGTCGTAGGCGTTGATAACACCAAGACCAGCCGCCGTGCCGGGCATGAGCTGCATAAGTCCCATTGCGCCAACCTTTGAGGTAGCGTTGGGATTAAAACCCGATTCAGCATATATAACTGACTTAATCAGTACAGGGTCCATGCCGTATTTCTCGCAGGCATTGTTTATAATGTCGTCAAATTGGGAGTTGTTGAGTCTTGTAGAATTAGGGGTTATGGGGTTGGCGGAGTTAGTAACTATATGTGCAGGCACGGTTTTTGAGCCAATGCCTGAGTTATCTGTCGTAATATCAACGGTCTTTTCCGCTTCAGAGGCTTCGGCTGCAACGTAATTATCCTTAGCAACGGATTTCGTTGTATTGTCTGACGTATAGACATTAAAGAAGTCAGAGCTGAGGTTATCTGCTAGTTTACTTGCAAAGCTTAGACCTGTTGAAGAAGATATATCAGATAATCTTGTTTGAACACTGCCGATTGATGTTTGTATTCTTGAAGCTATTAGCTGACGTACGTCCAATACATCGTTCTCCTTTATATTAAAGTGTGGGGGGGGGGTTGGTTGGTTGTTGTTTGTGATTTGGTTGCTGACGAAATATAGTATAACACGGGTGATTTGAATCGTCAATAACTCAAATGTTATGTGTTTTCTCAACTATTGTTAAGGAAGGGATTCTCAAAAATGAGGTAAAATAAGAATGTTTTGGTACTTGGAGCAACGGTATGTATATTTTTACAGGTTTAAACTGCTGTAATTGTGTAGTTTTGACAATTTTAGAGTAAATATGATTAAAATGTTACTTGAGTAACTAATGGTCGTTTTGTCAAATATTATAAAATAATCTAAAATATCCCAAACTTTATGTAAAAAACAGCGAAAGTTTTGCATGAGCTTTTTCAAAAGCTCATGGTTTTAAAAGGCAACGCCTTTTATCGAGCCTCTCAAGGCTCGAAACTCTAACTTTTCGCCGAAGCGAACCAAAAAGTCGTAAGAAGAAACGCAACATAGCGTAGGGTTGTTGCGCACGCTCCTTGGGGTTGCTGTACGTGGACAAGAACGGCGGTGTGTGGGTTAGAACGGCGGTGTGTGGGTTAGAACGGCGGTGCGCCGAGGACGTCGCACCCTACGAACGGTGGGTTGCTGAGTTTTGGGTAAATCGGCGTAGGGGCGAACTTTGTTCGCCCGAGGTTTGTTGCACGTTTGGCGGTTTTTGTAGGGCAAGGCCTCTGGACTTGCCGTCCTCTTGGGGTTGCCGTCCTCTTGGGGTTGCTGAGTTTTGGGTAAATCTGCGTAGGGGCGAACTTTGTTCGCCCGAGGTTTGTTGCACGTTTAGGTGTAATCGTATGTTTTTTTGTTCGCCCGAGGTTTGCGACACCTTTGGTGTAATCGCATATCTTCCATCGTCCCGCTCATGCCGCGGAGGTACTTCCTTTACGAGGGGTGGTAAAGGGAAGCAAAGCACCCTTTTTCGTTGCTCAAGTGCCCATGGAACGTTTGCTGTGCATGGTGGTTGTTCACGTCCGATTCACCCTAGAATCGGTATATTTTGGGGGCGGCCTTAAATTTTTGTGGTGGGTTTTGGGTTGCTCGCTTTTTGGGGTAATCTTCTCGTAATTTTCTCATAATTTTTTGTCACGTAGGTTATCTGTATTTGATATGGTTGTTTGTATGCTTGGGGCTTAACCACCCCGCCCTTTGGGCACCCCTCCATTGAGGGGAATTAGGTTTTGGGGGGCATATTTCTATGCTTTAAATGAGGGGCAGGGGATGGCTAATTCCCCTCCTTTGGAGGGGTGCCCGAAGGGTGGGGTGGTTTTGAACTCGCAAATTGTCAACTGGTTTACGAATTGTCAATAGGTTTGCAAATAAGCAATTGCGCGTATGCGCATTGCTTATTTCATTATCTTCTAGGCTTGACAAAGTCGGGGGAGCCTGCTCTGGTTACCATTGGGCGGCGGACGACTTCGACGATGCCTGTGTTTACGTAGGCTACTAGGGTTCTGCTGTTGTTGCCGCCTGTATCGACCTCGTTATATACCATTCCTAAGGCTTTCAGGGCTTGCTTCGTGTTTACGAGGTTTTTTTCGCCGATTCGGAACATGTCGTTTCCGCCTGCGCCGTCGATACCGCCGTAAAGAGAGATAAGCAGCTCTTGTTTTGTAACTAAGAATTTCTTCTGCATTTCCGAAAGCAGATGTTGGGGCGCAAGGTCTGCATATCTGCTCGGGTTGTCAACGGCTTGACCGTTAGAGCTTGGAAGTTGAATATGAGACATGCCCATGACACGTTTTCGCATACTAAAAAATATTAGTCCTACGCAGGTGGAAAGCGCAAACGTTTTAATTATATCGTCCTGCCCTCCAGCGACTGCAAAGCCGCCAATTCCCACAACAAAGTCCATTAATACCTATCCTTCATCTTTCCTGCGACAGCTTGGTCACTCAAGGTTATTTTCTAAGGTCCTTGACATAATTCATTATGTAGGTAGACACATCGTCAATAGCTGCCTGACGGACGACTGCGCCCATTTCGTACGCTTCTCTTGGCATACCGTAAACCACGCTGGTTTTTTCGTCCTGACCGATGGTGTACATGCCCTTGTTTTTCATTGCCAAAAGTCCTTCTGCTCCGTCTGCGCCCATTCCTGTGAGGAGAACGCCTATTGCGTCGTTTGCGGCAGCGCATTGAGCAACCGACCTAAACAGAACATCAACTGACGGACAATGTCCGCTGACCTTGGGAGCGGCAAAAATTTTCGTATAAAAATTTATACCGCGCTTAACTATTTCACATTGCTGTGAGCCGCCCGGGGCAATGAGTACAAGTCCTTGCTCCAGCATGTCGCCGTCCTTAACTTCTCTGATTTTCATGGCGCAGGAGGAGTTCATGTTGTCGGCATACATTCGGGTAAAATCGGGGGGCATGTGCTGAACTATGATAAATGGAGGGCAGTTTGCAGGCAATGCGCGAAGCACCTTTGCCGTAGCTTGAGTTCCTCCGGTGGACGCACCTAAGGCGACAAAGCCTGTAAATCTGCGGTCATTGCCGACAGAGTCGAAGGGTCTTTGAGCGGGAGTTTTAATCATGTTTTTTCTCCGATAAGCAGTCCTGATACGGTTTATAAGTTCAGGTATAAACGCCGACATGCTGTCAGGTGAACGGTCAGTGGGCTTAGCTAAAAAGTCTGCCGCACCGGAGGACATAGCGTCCGGTTGGCGTTGGACAAGACTTGATACGACAATGACAGGCACAGGCCAAACAGGTAACAGAGCACGCATAAACTCAATGCCGTTCATGTAAGGCATCTCAATATCCATAGTCATAACATCTGGGTCAATACTATCTAGCAGGTCACGGGCTTCGTATGGGTCTGTGGCCTCTCCGACGATTTCAATGTCGTTTGCTTGTGACAGCCCTTTTACAAGACATGCACGAAAAAACATTGAGTCTTCAACGATAAGCAGTTTTATTTTTCCAGCCATTAGTGTCCTCCATTGTTGATAAAATATTACGCCCTCTGAGTTGTGTCCTTGTCAAAATAAGTTGTATTTCTTACGGCTTTGTTTTTCTGTAAATGGACGGCTGAATAAAGTCAAAGCGGCTTTCACCCTTGCCGATGGTTTCAGACGTGCCGATAAATAAGTACCCGCCAAGCTCAAGTTGGTCATAATAACGCTCGACTAAGGCGTCTCTTGTGGGTTTGTTGAAGTAAATCATAACATTTCTGCAAAATATAACATGGAACTTCTTACGGAAGGGCATAGCCTCCATTAGATTAAAGCTTCTAAAGATAACTTCACTTTTAATAGAGTCTTTAACCTCAAAAAGCTCTTTGTCAACTTTTGTAAAATATTTCTGCTTCCATGCTGGGGAAAGGTTTTGAAGTCTGTCCTCAGGATACACGGCTTCGTGAGCCATTTGTAATACCTGCGGTGAAATATCTGTGGCAAGAATTTTGGAATCCCATTCATTTTTGTGAACGCCAAGGTAGTCGTCAAGCACCATTGCGGTTGTATACGGCTCTTCGCCTGAGGAACAGCCTGCGCTCCAAATGCGCAAGTCCTTGGGTTTCAACGTCGGTAGCAAGTCTGGTAGTATGATATTTACAAGAAATTTGTAATGCTGGTCCTCGCGCATGAAGTAAGTATAGTTTGTGGAAAGCTTTGTAATTAAGGTTTTAGCTTCCTCGCCAGTTTTGTCAGCAATGACGAAATCAAAGTACTCACGCACTGAATTAAAGCCTCTCTTATTCAGCACGCTCCAAAGGCGTCCCTCAACGAGAGTCTGCTTTTGTTCTAGGTTAATCCCGTAGTTGTCCCTCATGTAGCCAACCAGTCTTAAAAAATCCTCTCGCGAAATCTTTTCCATATTACCATCCTTATACCTGTATGTCATTTTATAATATCACAGTTCTGTTACCGTTACAATCTTTTTCTTAATAAATAAAAAAATAAAAAAGCGCAGGGTGGCATCTTCTTTCAAAGCATTGACCGTATACCAGTTGAAAGAATGTTCTGCGCCTGCACTTTTTAAACTTAATATGTACTTACTTGAATCTGCTTACTCGCAGAGAATACTTCCGATATGCTCCGCCTTTTCGGCGGCAGCTTCATTAAAGCGGGCTTTTATCAGCAATGCACGGAACAGGTCGATAAGCTCTTCATCTTCAAGCTCAATGGTTTTGCAGCATTCGCATTCGTCCTCTTGGTCGTCTGAATGTTGGTGCTCTGGGGAGGTTTCCTCGGCGTGATGCTCTGACAATGCGCTGTAGCCTGTTGCATCCAGAAATGCATCCAAGGTTTTTTCTGTGAATTTGCCTCTTTTGTCAGATATGCCGGACAGATATAAGGGGCTGCACCCTGCCGCCCTTGAAATGGCAACAACAACAGGCGCAGAAATATGTCCTGTTTTATATGTTCTGTGAACCGTGGCATTTGAGACATCGGCAAGCTCAAATACGCTTGACTTCTGAGCATTTTTCAATGCTTTCCATACCTCAGCGCAACGCTTCATCGTCTTTTCTGCGCTGACACTGACATTTTTGCGTTTAGCAAATGCTACTATTAATTCATTAAGCTCCATGTCCCGTTGTCCTTTCAAAGTAGTTGTTTCCCTGTAAATATCGACGTTAGTTCTCACTTTTATTTTACAAAACACATTATATACACATTTTTTTGACATTGCAAGAGAAAGTTGATATTTGGGATATATTTCTATTGACTTAGCTGCATATTATACTGTTTTGCTATCACTCTGTCTGTTTTCAGGCTTAATTAATAATTTGGTTACAACAAACGTAAGAGGAATTACTAGAAACATAGAAATTAATGAGGCTATATTTTTTGAAACATGAATGTAATTAATGAACACATGGGTCATAACTGTGGAAACTGTAAAGTTCAACGCCTGCGACAGCGGAAACTTAAGAAACCGCTTCCATGTGGGACGAACATGGAAGGTGAAATAACAGCTAAGAAAAAACGAGCCTACCATAGAGATTACAAACGCCGCAACATGGGCTATAGTCGCCACTGCATCGGTGTTGCCCATCATGGCCAGCAGCACTCTGTACCACACATAATAATGTACAGTGTTAATTCCGCCAACAGCCACAAAGCGGCACAGGCTGAAAAACTTAGTGTCGGACGTCCAAAAGCCGTTCCAAAGATATTTTATTGATTCAATGGGAGATTTACTCAATTATAATCACTCTTTTGCTGTTTTTTCTCATTGTACCACGGCTTGGGCCGTGAGGCAAGTAAGTTGAAAATTTTTTCATAAATGGTCTTGCTTGTGACGCTACGTCATGTATTATACTCTTAACAGGAGGTGCATTATGGGAAAATACAGAGCGATTCCGCAGGGCTTTATGACGGTGGGCGAGCTTGCGAAAAAAATGAATACCACCGTCCGCACTTTGCAGTACTACGACAAGGAGGGGGTCCTTGCCTCCTCCTCCGAAAGTGAGGGAGGGCGCAGACTTTACACGGATAAGGACGTAATTCTGCTCCACCAAATTCAATCCATGAAATATCTAGGCTTTTCGTTAGACGACATTAAAAACCGCCTTATATCCTTAGATTCTCCCCAAGATATAGCCGTCGTTCTTGCCGAGCAGGCAAAGGCGGTTCAGGAGAAAATCGGGGCGTTAACGGAGGTTCTCCAAGCCCTCGAAAAGCTAAGAGAAGAAACCCTGCAAATGCAGACGGTGGACTTCAAAAAATATGCCGATATAGTGGTTAATTTACAAATGAAAAATGAGTTTTACGGCTTAATTAAATATTTTGACGACACCACTCTTGACCATATTCGCGATCGTTTTACTCAAGAAAGCGGTAAGGCGATAATGGATACCATGAGCCGTCTGTTAAACCAGCTGGAGGAGCTTCAACAATACGGGATATCCCCCGAAAGTCCGCAAGGACAAGCTCTTGCCAAGGCGTGGTGGGATATGGTGACGGAGTTTACCGGCGGTGATATGACACTGATACCGGGTCTTATGAAGTTTGCCGAAAACAGCGACAACTTAGGTGAAAACTGGAGTAAAAAATGGTTGGGCATTGAAAATTATTTGCAAAATGCGCTGGAGGTTTATTTTACGAGGCTGGGCGTGAACCCATTTGAGGAGGTGTAACGATGCTCCGAATGAATAACATTGTAAAGAGTTTTGACGGAAACATAGTACTGTCGGACGTAACCTTTGAGGTACAGCCGCAGGAGATTTTTGGCTTACTAGGCCCCTCAGGTGCGGGCAAAACAACAATAATTAACATTCTCACAAATCAGACTGACGCCGACGGCGGAAGCTACAGCATCGCCGTCAAACCCTTTGAAATCGGGCTAATGCTTGACGAGGACGGACTGTACACACGGCTTACTTGTCTTGACAACCTAAACATTTTCGCAGGAATTTACGGCATTTCCCGCCAGAAATCCCTTGACGCGCTAAAAAACGTAGGGCTTGAGGATGCGGCGAAAAAGGCTGTCCATACCCTGTCAAAGGGAATGCGGCAGCGACTGGCACTGGCAAGGGCGATTTTGCATCAACCAAAACTCCTGTTTCTTGACGAACCAACCAGCGGTCTTGACCCCGCAACAGCGCGTGGAATTCATAAATTGGTGCAAGGTCTTCGGGAAAATGGCGCGACAGTATTTCTTACAACTCACAACATGGAGGAAGCCGTAAAACTTTGCGACTGCGTGGCGTTGTTACATAAGGGAAAAATCGTGGAACAGGGCGCACCTGCGGAAATATGCACTCGTCACAACGCAGTAAAAACAGTGCCCGATTTGGAATCAGTATTTATCAAGCTAACGGGGGTGGAACTGGAATGAAAAGCACAGGGGCAATTTTTATTAAGCAAGCGAAGGACATTTTCAAAAACCCCATGGTTTTGGTTCAGTTTATAGTCTTTCCTGCGGTGGCGTTGGTTATGACAAATTTAATTGCAAAACCCAACGAACATATCTCAAATAACATGTTTGTCACCATGATGGCGGCAATATTTGCGGGAATGGCTCTAATTACCACAATGGCGGGAGTTATCGCCGAGGACAAGGAGCGGAAAAGCATCCGCTTTCTCGTAATGGCGGGGGTAAAGCCTCATGAATATTTATTGGGTACAGGCGGATTTATTCTGCTGGCGGGAGTGCTCGTTTCGGTGGTGTTCGGGTTAATCGGCACTTTTACAGGGGCTGAGCTTGGGAAGTTTCTGATTATTATGACTTTTAGCACCGCCGCCTCTGTTTTGCTTGGCGCGTCGATTGGTATGCTGTCAAAAAACCAACAGTCAGCCACTGCGGTCAGTATGCCCTTGGCAATGATTTTTGGGTTTGTTCCCATGCTTGCAAGCTTTAGCAAGCCCATAGAAAAAGCGGCGAGCTTTTTGTACACACAGCAATTAAACGTTGTGGTAAATGACTTTTCTGCGAATTTTACCAAGGCGATGGTTGTCACGGCGGTGAATATCGGAGTCTTGATGGTTTTGTTTGTCCTTGCGTATAGAAAAAGCGGACTTAGGGGGTAGTTAATCTAGCACTATTTTTAATAGGGTTATTAATTACTGCTTAGCCAGTAATTAATAACCCTACATTGCTTAATATGACAACACCTGATTGTATATTTCAGCACACTTTCTCTTGATGTTATGAATGTTTTAGAGTAAACTATATACACGTCTACAAGGTGGGTGAGCTTATTGAATAAACAAAAAACCATTTCGCCTCTCAAACGTTTGGAAATTTGGATATATAAATAAAAGCGGGGTGCAAAAATGAGTAATCAACGAGATATTACCATGGCGGTAAAAATGAACAACAAGTGCTTTCCCGACATTGAGAAGCTTTGGCTGGGGCAACCCTGTGACAAAGCTCAAATACTGGAGATTCTTGATTTTATTGACAAGCGTTATGACTGCGCCGATTTTCGTATGGTGTGCATTTTGCGCTCACTGTTTGATTTTAGCTCTCTGATATCACCTGAAACTTTGCGCCTTATGAAGAAAACCGTCCTCGGCTTCCGTTATTGGATGGATGAACCGGGGGAGGACAGCATGTGCTTCTGGTCGGAAAACCATCAGCTTTTGTTTGCTACGTGTGAATACTTGGCAGGTCAGCTATACCCCTATGAAGTGTTCTCCAACAGCGGTCTTACAGGAGCGCAGCACCTGCAAAAGGCGCGCCCAAAAATCAGTTCATGGCTGAAAACCCGCTTTGAACTTGGCTTTGTGGAATGGCACTCAAACACCTATTATGAGGAGGATATTGCGACGCTGTCCTTACTTATCGACTGCTGTAAAGACGAGCTACTGGTTACTCAGTGCAACATTTTGCTGGATTTACTGCTGCTAGACCTTGCGCTGCACAGCTTTAAAGGTCTGTTCTGCGCCACCAGCGGACGGTGCTACGAAAACCAGAAAAAAGACCCCTTTAAGCAGGATGTTTTAGATATTACAGAGAAAGCCTTTGGCTTTGGAAACAAAACAGAGTACGATTTTACACGGCTGTCCTCTGATTTTATCATCAACAGGCGGTATAAAATGCCGAAGGTCATATATGAAATCGCACATAACCATGAAGATAATATTATCAAAGACTCCATGGGGCTTGATTTATCAGAGCTTGACAGCTACTTCCCTAACAAGCATGACATAAACGGTCGAGGCATGTTTCTTTGGTCAATGGAGGCTTTTACCAATTCCGAATCGGTAAATCAAACTATTAAGATTTTTAACGATTGGAAGCTTCGTACCAACGACTTTTTGAAGAACATTTCTGTATTAAATATCCCGGTGGTAAAGCAGCTTGGTCTGCTGCCTCAGCTTGTTAAAATACTAAATCCCATAACTCAAGGCATCGCCATTCAGCGCGCAAACACCTACACATATAAAACAAACAGCTTTATGCTGTCAACAGCCCAAGGTTATCACCCCGGCGAATTTGGCGACCAACAGCATATCTGGCAAGCGACCTTGGCTGGTGGCGTCTCGGTGTTCACCACCCATCCCGGTGCGACGTTTTTTGAGGACAATGCCCGCAATTTCTCCCCGTCCTATTGGGTGGGTAACGGCGTTCTGCCTCATGCTGGACAGTACAAAAACGTAACGGTGTGCATGTACGATTTGCGTGTGCGCAAGGGGCTGCTGGAAAAAGAACGGCTACAGCTTACACATGCGTATTTCCCCTTTGGCAAGCTAGACGAGTTCAGGCTGTGCGATAGAATGGTATTCGGGCGCAAGGGTGACGCATACGTCGCACTTTTCGGGCTTCGGGAGTTCCGTCGGCTTAACAACGACGAACTTATTCAGGACGGAGCTGTCACCGCATGGGCGTGCGCCTTGGGAAGTCAGGACTTTGACGGCAGCTTTCAGCATTTTATTTACAAGAACGAGAACAATTCTTTAGCCCTTAACGGCTCAGCTCTAACATTTACAGGGGGCGAACATAGCTATTGTCTGCACTACAAAAAACACTTTTCCGTAAACAGGAAAATCCAAAGACCTGACTATCACCGCCTTGACTGCCGCTTTGTGAAGGCTCAGCGTCTGCCAAAGGAGTACAACATAAGTCATAACGGCTTGGGGCTGTATCTGAACTTTTCAGCAATAGAAAGAAGGGTTGAGGAGTGATTGCCAGCGTGCTGAGCTATATCAAGTACAAGCCGCGGAAACCAAAAGTCGTAGAAAAAACGCCACAGCGCAGGGTTGTTGCGCACGTCCTTTGGGGTACATGTGGTTTGGGTGAATGGGCGTAGGGGCGAACTTTGTTCGCCCGAGGGTTGCTGGGTTGGTGATATTTTTACGTTGCTTGATTATTCACCGTAGTTTGTAGCTATGGTGACCACCCCGCCCTTCGGGCACCCCTCCACAGCGGGGAATTGGGATGCGGTCGATGGATTATTTCTCAACTTTAGATAAAAAACAAACTACGCAACCTGAGAAAATTCCCCTCTGTGGAGTAATGTCAACAACTTAAGGGACTGTGGTGAAAACGCACAAGAAGCGACGGCAAAGATTGTGGAAAAAGCGAATTGACAAATGGGGAATTGCCCCAATAATGGCAAAAAACGGGAGAATTTGCC